>JAFWMI010000144.1 GCA_017513965.1 Atopobiaceae bacterium | reverse complement strand
TTTTCCAGAAAACGCAGTTTGATATAGTCCACGGGATAAATCGCTTCCTGCCGCAGGAGTGCCTCCGTATATGCGGAAAGGGGAGCACGGTCCTGAACATACGCAAGAAAATCGTCATAGACATCATAATCATAGCAGATATCAAATGCCCGGTACAATTCACTGTCTGACAAAGCAGTCATACCGCGGAGGCGGTTATACCGGACAAATCCGAAGTCCACGGACTCGGCAAGCCAGATGCAATCGGGACGGACTTTGGAAACTTCCTCCCTTGCTTTGAGCCAGAACCCGAGCGGAACCAGGGGCGCGACATCGCAGCGGAATCCGTCCACAACGGCAGCCCACTGTTTCAGCGTTTCGATCTGATAATCCCACAGATCCTTTTTGCTGTAGTCAAGGTCGATGATGTCTGTCCAGTCTCCGATCCGGTTGCCAAAGGAACCGTCCGGCTTGTGATAGAACCACTCCGGATGGGTTTTCGCCAGTACGGAATCGGGGGAGGTATGATTGTATACCACATCGATCAGCAGCTTCATCCCGTTCTGATGAACGACATCCGCAAGATACAGGAAGTCATCCATCGTTCCGTACTCGGGATTGACGGCACGGTAGTCGGAAATGGCATACGGGGAACCGAGAGAACCCTTTCTCTTTTCCTTCCCGATCGGATAGATGGGAAGAAGCCAGACCGCATCGACGCCAAGCTCGCGGATACGGGGAATATCGCGGGCGACCGCACGGAACGTGCCACCATGATTGCGGACAAAAATGGAATATAATGTACAGTTTCTGAGACCCATGACAAGCTCCTTAGATGTATTGGTCATTCCTGGATTCCTTCTTAATTAATAAGAAGGAAAGGACAAACATGATGGCAATGAAGATGAGGAAATACCATCCGCTGCGGACGGAGTCCATTGAAGCAATAAAATCATAGGCACCGTGCAGAAGCGCGGGGACGACAATGGAAAGAACAGTGAAGAGCGTTGCCAGAGCGGTATCTCCCTGGTTGGATGCTTTTTTCGCGCGTCCGTAGAAGACACCCATGAAGATTCCGAAGCAGGCGTGTCCCGGGATTGCGGTGAAGGCACGGATCAGTGCCGTGGAAAAACCATACTGCAGGACATAACTGATGTTTTCCCAGAGCGCGAACCCCAGGGAAACGAACAGTGCATAAAGGACGCCGTCATACTGACAATTGAATTCCGGGTGATTCCAGGTCCTTCTGCGGAGCATGAAGTATTTGGCACCTTCCTCGCTGAACGCCACGATTACAAAGTACAGGATCACATTGTAAGTCGTTTCATCGGATGGATTGACGGCGTCCAGAATCACATAGCCGATCTTTTCAAGAACGAGCGCAATCAGGGAAGATAGAACGCCTGCAATGATCACACGCCACAGAAGCGCAGGGCTTTCCGGTTCCAGACGGTCAGACCGGTAAGCTTTGAGCATCAGGAAGACCGCGGGAACAACGGCCGCAATAACCAGAATATAATTATAGGTAAGAAGAGGGGACAGCAGATAGTAGAACATCGATACAATTCCTTTCCGTTTTGAGAATCATGATTTATGAGTGTCCGTAACCGGAAACCGTCAGAGCGAGTCCGTCTTTTCCGAGCTTTTTCGCTTCCACTAAAATCAGGCGGACCTTTTGTCCGGTCAGAATCAGTTCCATCCGTTTCGGCATAAGCCGGTTTTGGTCCAGAGCACGGGTCAGTACCGTCAGTTTTTCAGCCGGATAACACAGAGAGAAAGTCCCACCATTGTTTAAAAGCAGAAAAGCAGCGGCGCACCAGTCATAAAGAAGCGCTTCATCTGTGTGCCGCGCAAGGGAGCGTGCTCCTAATGCGCCGGTCGTGAAATACGGTGGATTCGCTATGATCCGGTCAAATGTTCCGTGACCGAAATAGGAAGGCGCGTCCGAAACGGAGAGCGGGATAAAAGCAATGTCCTGACCGTTTCTTCCGGCACTTTCCTTCGCAAGCCCGATGGCGTCCGGATCGATATCGATTCCGGTATAAAAGCCTCCGTGCTCAGCCTCGGACAGAATAGACAGAATCCCGTTTCCGGTGCCGAAGTCAAGGACCCGGTCTTTTTTCTGAACATGCAAAAAGGAAACCAGACGGAGAGAATCTTCGTTGATCGGATACTGTTCTGTTCGATAGATGCCGATTCTTTCGGTCAGAGGTTCCCAGATTGTACTCATGCTTCCGGTGTGGCGGCGGGGGAATCGGAGGGGAGAGCGTGGTTCAGATCCCCTTCAATCGTGACGCCGGTATAATAATGTTTCAGAATCTCCTGATAGGTGCTTCCATGTTTGGCCATGCCGTTTGCGCCGTTCTGGCTCATGCCGACGCCGTGCCCGTAGCCTTTGACATGGAAGATAAACCCTGTGTCTGTCCTCTCCACGGTAAACATCGCGCTTTGAAGATTGAATACAGGCCGCAGCTTCTTGCCGACGATTTCAATCTCTCCGAGCCGGACTGTTTTGACCCGGCCTGACGGAAACACTTCCGGCAGCGAGATGGCAGAACGGATATTGTCCATGCTCACTTTTGCATCAGGATAGGCGGTGTTGATTTTCTCGACAGCTTCCTCGAAAGAAACTTCCACGTCCTGGGTGCGCATAGGATCCTCATACGGACTTTCCACACCGCGCAGATAGGGAAGCGCGTTCGCGTATACATTCTCGGAGTTTTCTGTACGGCCTCCTGAACATGCATGAAACATTGCGTCGACGATCTCACCGTGATAGACCAGAACTTCTCCGACGGTAGACATGACCGCTTCCGCAATGGTATTATAATTCATCCCGGCAGCGTCTTTCCAGCGTTCCTCCATACGGGAATCGCTGATAAAGGCCTGGCAGCAGGAACTGTTGGTGCATACTGCCGCTTCCGGATAAGTCTGGCAGCCTCCCCGCAGAATTTTCCGCAGCGCATAGGTCCGAGCGGCGACAGCCTGCGCCTTCAGCGCTTCCGGCGCGTATCCGACAGGCATCTCGGCGCCTACAACCCCGATGATATACGTCTCGAAATCCATAACGATCAGACGGCCTTCTCTGTGATCATAGACCGGGATCTGCTGTGTTTCAATAAAATGATAATACTCCGCAAGATTGATCCGGGTCGGTGCTGGGGTAAAAGTCGGAGTCGGTTCTGCTTCGAGTACAGGTATCTGCATAGTACCGGAAAGAACGGACCAGATCATGAACAAGAGGATCAGGAGAAGCACAAGAAGAACCGCCATCAGCGGCAGAAGAAAACGATTGCGGTTGTCAGCACTGTGTTCTCGATCCATAGCATTATTATATGCGAACAAAAAGGAAAAAACCAGTAGATTTTGCAGGACGGTTCTTCCAATCTTGAAAAGAAAGAAGAGGCATGATATAATCCCCGTATGATTGTACGTTTTTCGCCCGAAGCGGCAAGACGGGAAATGACACCCATTGATAATTTGTTTTTCACCGTGTATATGCCGGAAGCAGACGGCATGTTTGTTAAGGTATACCTTTACGGTCTGATGCAGTGCTATCACAATTCCCTGGCGGAAGACTCAATTTCGGAAATTCTGGGCATTTCGGACACGCAGGTCAGATGTGCCTTTGTCTACTGGCAGGCAAAAGGGCTGGTGCGGATCACGTCGGATGATCCGCTGACGGTGGAGTATCTGTTGACAGAACAGCCTGCCCTGACAACCGGGACATCGATCAAGTACCGGGCCTTTGTAAATGCGCTGAACGCGCTGCTCGCTCCGAGAACGCTGGAACTCCGTGAAATGAAAGCAATGTATGACTGCATCGAAGTATACGGGCTGGAAGAAGCAACGGTACTGGAGCTTGCCGCGTACTGTATCGAGCAAAAAGGAAAGAGAGTTTCTACCAATTATATATTAGCGGCAGCACAGACCTGGAACGAGCAGGGAATCATCAGCCCTGCACAGGCAAAAGAGTATCTGGAAGCATACCGTCGCATCCGCGATTGGAAAGGGCTCATGGCTCACGAGCGTCTTCGGACCAAGCTCATCGTATTTATCGCCTTGGCAATGATGTCTGCGTCCGCAACGTTCGTGCAGTTTGGTTTTGTGGGGCTAGACCTCGATGACAAAACGTACGGCTATGCCCTCACACTCCTTGCCCCCCTCGCTGCATCGGCCCTGTTGCTCGGAAAGGGCTGGGCATTCCTAGAAGGCGGGCTCATTGGGTCGATTCTCTACGCGCACGCCAATTTCCAGCCACTTGATTTGTACGAGAAGTTCTTTGTAGGTCCGGTTACCTCCATTGTGCTTTACTCGGTTGGGGGCTTTATACTGGGTTTGCTCTTTGCCGTCGCGCTCCATAACAACCCACGCGGCATACGCCGAGGCATCTATGTTGGAATAGTCTGCTTCGTGTGCGCACATCTGGCGACCATCGCGTTTTACATGTCTGTTATTGCGCAGCTCGCTGTTTTTCATTTAGCCACAGTAGCCGCAGGTGGCGAAGTCTCAGGAGCCACGGTTACATCTATCTCGGGCATAGGCAATCCCCTAATCCAGGCAATTCTCGACTTCGTGCTCATGTTTATAGCGTGTGTGGTGGCAACCACCCTGTATGATCGGTATCACAGCCTGCATGGGGAAGCGAACATAGAAGCCACCTTCGGAACGTTGCTCTTCGTAGTGGTGATGGTTTCGTTTATGGTCCTCGCTGGCGTGAGCTTTACGGCAATCACCATGGAGTGCGAAGGGGCGGCCTGCAAAGACATGCTCGACGAGGCAGACTACCTCATCGGTCAGATTGGCATTGTTGACGAACGTTATGCGGAGCTTGGGGGCAATGAGGAAATCAGCGCTCTGAGCGGTGAGGCACTGGGGAGCGTGTATCAGGCTGCCTCGGCAGCGTTCATCATGGATGGATACGACGTTGAGGACGATGGCACCCTCGTGGTGTTTGACGAAGGAAAAGTCGTGCTTTCGGACGACGACGCCTATCCCATAGACAGCACCTTTGAGGATATCTTTGGCGAAAGCGAAAAGACGGTGGTCATGCGACTCGACGAGCTCGCACAAAAACGCTCGATGCTTCAAACGCTCTATAGCCGAAGCTCGTACGCAGATTATATGAGGCCAACATTCAATACGTCGTTACGAGATTCACGCGAAATCGGCTATATGGTGGCGCAAAAAACCGGCGACACGTACATTATGGTCATTAGGCCCGCCCACATGGTGTTCGCAACCCGCCACACCACCATGACTTGGATTACGCTCTCGGTATTCGTACTGCTCGGTGCTGTGTACGCATTGGTCTCCCGTCTCCTCAAGACCATCGTAATTGCGCCAATCAACGAGACGAATGCTTCTTTGGAACGCATTACACAGGGGAACCTGGACGAGCGCGTGGACGCACGGGAAAACGTTGAGTTCGCCTCGCTCTCGGACGGCATCAACACCACCGTGGACGCCCTCAAGGGATGGATCCACGAGGCCGAAACCCGCATGGAGCGCGACCTCGCAACGGCCAAGGCCATTCAAGAGTCTGCCCTGCCAAGGACCTTCCCGCCCTTTCCCGAAATCGAGGCGTTCGACATCTATGCAAGCATGAACGCCGCCAAAGAGGTTGGTGGGGACTTCTATGACTTTTTCCTCATAGACGACCATACGCTAGGCTTTCTTATTGCCGACGTGAGCGGTAAGGGCATACCAGGCGCCCTGTTTATGATGACGGCAAAGACCGAGCTCGAGAACTACATCCAGTCCGGCATGGCACTCGATCAAGCCGTTGCGGGCACTAACGCACGGCTATGTGCCAACAACGACGCAGGCATGTTCGTTACCGTGTGGGCCGCTACGCTCAATTGGAAAACTGGTTTGCTCACATATGTAAATGCCGGCCACAATTTCCCGCTATTGCGTCACAATGGTACCTGGCAATGGATGCGAGATAAGTGCGGCCTGTTCCTAGGAACCTTCGACATTGCACGGTATCGTGCCAAGACCATAACGCTCGAACCAGGGGACCAAATTATGCTCTACACCGATGGCGTAAACGAAGCGTTCAACATCGACGAAAAAGAATATGGCAACGAGCGATTGGAAGCCTTCCTCGCAAACCACGCAACAATGCACCCAAAGCCTTTGGTGGAAGCACTCAGAACCGATGTGGCATCGTGGGCGCAAGGCGCCGAGCAGTCAGACGACATAACGATGCTCTGCCTTGAATACGGCATGGCGCCAGAGGCTCGAGGCTCGATCGAGCTCGTTGCGACACTCGAAAACGTTGAGCAGGCCATAGGCTTTGTACGCGCCGAGCTCGACAAGCGACTCTGCCCGCTCGATGTTCAGCACAAGATCTTCGTCGCACTCGAGGAGCTCGTGGTAAACGTATGCAACTATGCCTACCTCAACCAACCTCAACCCGGCGTAGTTCGCTTGAGCTATGTCTACAGCAGCAACCCCTCCTCGATTGCGGTTACGCTCGTGGACCAAGGCGTTCCGTTCAACCCCCTCACACGAAGCGATCCCACCAGACCCAAGAGCGTTCAAGAGGCGCGGATTGGTGGTCTGGGGATCTTCATGGTTAAAAAGACGATGGACGAATTCACCTATCAGTACGACAAAGCCACCCAAAGCAACGTTGTCTCCTTCAAAAAGAGCTGGTAAAAAGGGCTCGCCCGCCAGCAGCCTCCTAACCATTTGGGGACAGTCCCTCCTTGGTTCTAACCACGGAGGGACTGTCCCCGAATGGTTCTTGAAAAAACACCATGCGTTTTTGTTTCGATTTCATTGCGCAATCGCTAAGATGGTTAGGGGCAATTCATCAAAAGGTGATACAGACAATTTGGGGAGGATATGGAACGCAAGCGTAAATTCGCGTTCCCGCCATGGCGCTCGGTTGAGTTGCGTGGCGTGCGCATTCCACATAACAAGGCGACGGCAGAGATGGAAACCACGCTCATGCCTTTGCCCAGTCAAATCATTCTGCCAATGCAACAGCATGTGGGCGCCGCGTGCGAACCACAGGTAAAGCGCAGGGCACACGTGGATGTGGGAACGCTCGTTGGACATGTAGACGCCCGCATGACGGCAGACATCTTTTCGCCAGTCTCGGGCACCGTTAAGGAAATCCGTCAAATACATTATTCGAACGGCTGGTCGGACGTAGCGGTAGTAATCACGCCCGACGGCGAGCAAACCATCGACGAGTCCATAGCTCCTCCCACAGTGAGCGACTACGCAAGCCTCGTGGAGGCAATGAAGCACAGTGGCATCGTAGGCTTGGGCGGTGCGGGTTTCCCCACGTGGCTCAAGATGAACACCGACCTGTCGGGCATCGACTCGCTGCTCGTAAACGCAGCAGAGTGCGAGCCGTATCTCTCAAGCGACTATCGCGAGATGGTGGAGCGCCCAGAGTCTGTGCTGCATGGCATAAAGACGTTCCTCGACCTCTCGGGCATCCCCCGCTCCCTCATATGCATTGAGGACAACAAGCCCAAGGCAATCGAGCTGTTACGCAGCATGAGTGCAGATGATGACCGCATTGACGTGTTTGTACTACCCGCACGTTATCCGCAAGGAGCAAGTCGCGTGATCTTGCGCAACGTAACGGGTAGGTCGGTCCCACGCGGAGGACACCTCACCGACGTGGGCGCCCTGCTCTTTAACGTGACGACCCTTTCTGAGATGGGCCGATACCTGCAGGACGGCATGCCGCTCACCAAGCGGCGCATCACCGTAATGGGTGATGCCGTTCGCGACCCCCAAAACCTTGAGGTGTACATTGGCACACCCGTTGGCGAGATTCTTGAGTTTTGCGGCCTTACGTGCGAACCGCGCAAAGTCGTAATTGGAGGGCCCATGATGGGCACCACCCAAGTGGAGCTCGACAGCCCCATCGTACGCCAAAACAGCGGATTGCTTGTGTTTGGTGCGGCGTCCGTAGAGGCTCCCAAGACCACGGCATGCATACGCTGCGACGCGTGCATTGACGCATGCCCCATCCACCTGGCCCCAATCAATATTCAAAAGGCCTATTTGAGCAGGGACATTAAGGCACTCGACCGACTTATGGCCGACCTGTGCGTAGAATGCGGCACCTGCTCGTATGTATGTCCTGCCAAGCAGCCACTTGCCCAGTCAACCAGACTGGCACGAGCGGCACTGCGTGCCGAACAGCGCAAGGCAAGGAGGAAAGGATAGCATGGCTACAGAGCCTCAAGGCGCTCCAGCAGCCCAGCCATTGGCGCTGCTTGCCGCGCCGCAAATAACCTCGCCCAAAACGACGCAGACCATCATGCGCGACGTGCTCATCGCACTCGTCCCAACCATGGTT
Organism: Atopobiaceae bacterium; assembly: GCA_017513965.1. GTDB lineage: Bacteria > Actinomycetota > Coriobacteriia > Coriobacteriales > Atopobiaceae > RUG440. The sequence continues at coordinate 17,591 of JAFWMI010000144.1, read as the reverse complement.
GCATCCGTAGCGCTCTTTGGCCTACGGGCACTTGCCATCCTTGCCGTATCCACAGCCTCGTCGGTGGGCTTTGAGTACCTCTGGTGCAGGCTTCGCAAACTGCCCAACACCGCCACCGACCTTTCCGCTGCGGTAACAGGCGTACTGTTGGCATGCAACCTGCCATCCACCATCCCCTTGTATATGGTTGTGATTGGCTCGTTTGTGGCCATCATCATCACCAAGGAGCTCTTTGGCGGCATTGGCCGCAACGTGGCAAACCCCGCCATCGTGGGTCGCATCTTCCTCGCCGTGGCCTTTCCCGTCGCCATGACCACCTTCGTCCCACCCCACATCATCAAGTCGCCCATAGACATCGTAAGCTCAGCGACGCCACTTGCGGACGCCGCCGCCCCACTCCCACATACCGAGCTCCTCGTGGGCATGCACATGGGTGTGCTCGGCGAAACCAGTGAACTGGCCATTCTGGTGGGCTTGGTATACCTGCTTGCTCGCCGCATCATCACCTGGCACATTCCCGTAACGTACGTGGGTACCGTATGCCTGCTGAGTCTTGTTACCGGCAACGACGTGTTGAGCCAGGCATTCTCGGGCGGTTTGCTGCTCGGTGCCGTGTTTATGGCAACGGACTACACCACCTCTCCCGCCACCATCCGCGGCAAGGTGGTCTTTGCCCTGGGCTGCGGCATTATTACGTGCCTCATCCGCTTTTACGGCAACCTCAACGAGGGCGTCGCCTACTCCATTCTGTTTATGAACATGCTGGTTCCTCACATCAATGCGCTCACGCCCAACACGCCAGTTGGCGGCGAGAAGCGCAAGGCAAAGCGAGGTGAGGCGCATGAGTAGCACAACGACTCGATCCCAAACCTCAATGGTGCAAACCATTCGCCCCGTCATTGCGTTGGTTGCCGTCTGCGCCGTGGCGAGCGTGCTCTTGGCCGGCGTACATCAAATGACCGCCCCGCTTGCAGCCGCCAACGCAGAACAGCGTGCACAGGAGGTCTACGCGGCGCTCATGCCCAAGGCCACGTCGTTTGATCCCGTGGAATGCGACGTGGATGGCTGCGTGTCCGCGCTAGAGGCCCACGACGCGAGCAACCAGCTGGTAGGCCACGTAATCGTTGCGTTTGCCAAGGGATACGGCGGCGACGTGCCCATTGCCGTAGCATTCGATACCTCCGGAACCGTTGCGGGCATCAGCGCCATGAGCAATAGCGAGACCCCGGGACTGGGCACGCGGATTGCCGATGACTCATACATCGGCCAGTACGTTGGCCTTCCCGCACAACAGACAGACGAGCAGAGCATCGACTTTATCAGCGGTGCCACCATATCGTCCAAGGCAGCCCTCAAGGCATTCAACACGGCCGTCGAAGCTTACGAGGAGGTGCGCTAATGGCCAACAACACGCCAAAGAATCCTGACGACTCGGCCAGGCAGATCCTGATGCGCGGTTTGCTGGACGAGAACCCCGCGCTTCGCCAGATGCTCGGCCTCTGCCCCACCCTTGCCGTCACCACTGCCGTCACCAACGGACTAGGCATGGGCCTAGCCACCACGTTCGTGCTGGTGTGCTCCGAGGTCGTCGTGTCGCTCCTACGCAAGGTCATTCCCTCCACCGTGCGCATCCCCGCGTTCATCACCGTCATCGCAAGCTTCGTCACGCTCGTGATGATGCTGGTGGAGGCCTATCTGCCGGCGCTCAACGACGCGCTGGGCATCTACCTGCCGCTCATTGTCGTCAACTGCATCGTGCTTGGTCGCGCCGAGATGTTTGCCTCCAAGCACACGCCGGGGCAGGCAGCGCTGGACGGACTGGGTATGGGCGCAGGCTTTACCGCGTCGCTTGTGCTCATGTCTGCCATCCGTGAGCTTTTGGGTGCTGGCACGCTGGTGGGCGTTCGCATAATGCCACCGTTTGTTGAGCCCATGCTCATCATGGTAACCCCCGCCGGTGGATTCGCCGTGCTGGGTGCCCTCATTGCGCTCGTTACCTGGCTGCAGCATCGCAAGAAGGATGCGCCGCTTGCCGGCATACCGGGACCTTCAACGAGCCTGTGCGCCGCATGTCCCTTGGACTGCGGCATTGGAGACCCCACGTACGAGGATTGCGCGAAGGTTCAGCTCTACGAGCGGTTGGAGTCCGCCGTAAAGCGCTCGGAGATAGCCGCAGGAAAGCCGAAGGGGCGTGAGTCGTAATGGCGAAATACGCATCAATCCTGTTTAGCATGATCTTGGTCAACAACTTCGTGCTGGTAAAGTTCTTGGGCATCTGCCCGTTTTTGGGCGTGTCCAAGAAGCTCGACTCAGCCGCGGGCATGGGCGCCGCGGTAACGCTCGTTATGGTCATTGCCATCGCCGTTACCTGGCCTATACAGCAGCTGCTTACGGCATGGGACCTGGAGTATTTGCAAACCATCGTCTTTATCCTGGTCATCGCCACCGTGGTCCAGCTGCTCGAGATGGCCATCAAGCGCTTCCTGCCTACGCTCTATTCGGCGCTGGGCGTGTTCTTGCCGCTCATCACCACCAACTGCGCCGTGCTGGGCGTCGCCATCCTCACCATCGACGAGGGTTATACCTATCCCGAGGCGCTCGTAGCGGGATTGGGCGCCGGCTTGGGATTCCTTTTGGCCATGGTGATGTTTAGTGGCGTGCGCCGCAGGGTCGAGGAGGCCGAGCCTCCCGAGGCGTTTCGCGGCATGCCCATCACGCTCATAGCCGCAGCAATAACCGCCATGAGCTTTATGGGCTTTTCCGGCGTGGTCGACCACCTCTTTGGTGCATAAGGGAGGGGCTGCATGAACACCATTCTGCTTACCTTTGCGCTCGTCTCTGGCATTGGCCTCATAGGCGCCACCATATTGGTCATCTCGTCCAAAGTGCTAGCCGTGGAGGAGGACGAGCGGTTGGGCGACTTGGTAGCCATGCTGCCGGGCGCCAACTGTGGCTCGTGCGGATACCCCGGTTGCGAGGGCTATGCCAAGGCCATGCTCAATGGCGCCGCCTGCAACTCATGTGGCCCCGGCGGTCCCCAAACAGCCGCACAGATTGCCGAGTTCTTGGGCGTCGACGCCGGCAAAGTCGTGGTAAAGCGTGCCATCGTCGCCTGCCGTGGCACCAAGGATCGCATCGTCCTCAAGGAGCGCGAGGGCTACCAAGGGGCACCGAGTTGCCGCGTATACTCCACCATGGGCCATCAATCCGACGGCTGCACGGACGGCTGCATTGGCTATGGCGACTGCATGGAGGCCTGCCCCTACAACGCCATCTCGCTCAACAAGAACCATGTGGCGGTGGTTGACCCCGCCATATGCATTGGCTGCGGTCTTTGCACCACCATTTGCCCTCGTCACCTCATCAGCCTCCAAGAGAAGAGCAACGTGGAGGAGGTGTCCTTCGTGCTCTGCCACAACACGCTCATGGGAAAACGCGCCAAGGATGCCTGTGCCAACACCTGCATTGGCTGTCGCCGGTGCGAGCGCGTTTGCCCCATGAAGTGCATTACGGTAGAGAACAACGTGGCGCACATCGACATATCGCAGTGCGTTGGCTGCAAGGTGTGCATGAGCGTGTGCCCCGAGGGCGCCATCTACCCGCTGGCGTGGGTTTCGTAAACAGAACGCCGGGGTCTCTCAAAAAAGCATCAGGCCCTTCTGGCGGCTTGGTAAGCACCGTACCCAAACAGCTCTCGCCTTGCGACGGAGCTCGCCCGTCCGCTTTCCAAGCCGCCCTATAGTTTTGATCGTTCTTTGGGAGAAGGGCATCGGACCCCCGCTGCAACCACACGCGACGGGACGTATGCTCCACTTTGGGCGAACTATATGGACCGCCCATGCGTTATTATGTTCCCCATCAATAAGCGTCGTCCCAAAGGAGAGATTCGTGGACATCCAGTCAGTCGCATCGCAGCTCATGGGGTATCTTGGCAATAACCCCGACCTCATTTCCCAGTTCGTCGCACATCCCTACTCCACGACGGCAGCCGCCACGGGCACCGACGATACCATCTCCAAGGACGACACGAGCCAGATCGTTACGCAGCTCGCCGCCCAAGCGACCGGTCAGTCCGTTCCCGCGGCAGACGTCTCGAGCATCGCGTCTTCTCTGTTGGGCCAAAACGGGGGAAGCGTACACGCGCTCACCGGTGCTTTGTTTGGCGGATCGAGCAACGGCAACGCCTCGTCCTTGGCAGACATCGCCGTTAAGTCGCTCATTGGCGGCATCGCCGCACGTGGTGCCGCATCACTCATAAGCGGCGCACTTGGCGGCAAGAAGAAGTAGTCAAAGAGTGTCTCAAAGCACGTCTCACGTGAAGGGGACTGTGTTTGGCGTGGGAGTAGGCCCGGGCGACCCCGAGCTCATCACCCTCAAGGCAGTGCGGGTCATACGGGAATGCGAAGTAATAGCCGTTCCCGGAACGCGAGCAACGGCGTCAAGGGCATACCGCATTGCTCTCGACGCCGTACCTGAGATAGCGCACAAGGAGACCTTGGCTCTGCCCACTCCCATGACCAAAGATCACACTGCGTTGCTTGCCGCTCATCGTGCAAACGCTTTAACGCTCGAGGCGCTACTCAACGAAGGAAAGTGCGTCGCCTACCTCACGCTCGGCGACCCCACGATATACTCAACATTCTCTTACCTACAACGCCAGCTGTCCAAAGACGGATATGCGACGTGTGTGATAAGCGGCGTTACGTCGTTTTGCGCGGCTGCCGCACGCTTGGGAACACCGCTCGTTGAGGGGCAAGAGGCCTTGCACGTGCTACCCGCCTCCCAAGACCGCGATGTGTCTCTTGAGCAGAACGACACCTACGTGTTTCTTAAGGGTGGCCACCATGCCCAAGAGCTCAAGGACAGGCTGCGTGCACGGGAACGCACGGCCTGGGCCATCCAAGACTGCGGAACGGCATCGGAACGCGTCTACGCAACCATAGACGAGATACCTAGCCGCATGGATTATTTCTCGCTCATCGTGTCTTCCCGGTAGCAGAGACGCTGCTCTGCAATTGCCACGTATATACCGACTATCCTGCCCGTGGTATCGCTGTCCGAAGCCAGCTCATGGCTTCATAGCGTCGGTGGTATATTTGATATTACTCATACGACAACGTTACTTGGAGACGCCATGGAGGCATCGAGTACGCGCAACGCGCCCAACACCCTCACCCCCTACCTCTCCCCACTTGGCGCGTGGGCACTCTCCATAGGCGCGGCAGTCGGATGGGGCTCGCTCGTGGTAACGAGCACCTCATTCCTTGGCGAGGCCGGCCTTGCCGGTTCAATTGTGGGGCTCCTCATTGGTGTCGTCGCTATGGTTTTTATTGCACGAAACTATAGTTTCATGATGAACCTCTACCCCGACTCAGGCGGCATCTACACGTATGTGAAGTTGACCTTTGGATACGACCGCGCCTATCTCGCCTCGTGGTTCCTCATCCTTACCTACCTTGCGATGTTTTGGGCCAACGCCACGTCGCTTCCGCTGTTTGTGAGCCGATTCTTTGGCAACGTGCTCAAGTTTGGCTATCTATACACGGTGTTTGGCTACGACGTATACGCAGGCGAGGCGCTCCTTACGATTGCCGCCATCATAATCGTGGGCATCGTATGCGCACGAGGCAAGTCCTTGGCGGCAAAGGTAATGATTCTTCTTGCGCTCACCTTTACCCTATGCATAACCATTTGCTTTGTTGTGGCCATGGCAAACCATGGCCACAGCTGGTTTAGCTATGAGCCCTTTTTTCTTCATGGCAAAAACCCCGTTTCGCAAATAATGGTTGCCGTCTATATGACCCCCTGGGCCTTTATTGGGTTTGAGAGCATCTCCCATTCCACCGAGGAAATGAAGTTTGGCAAGGACAAGTCGCTACGCATACTCATGGCTTCACTCGTGGTTGGCGCGCTCCTCTACCTGTTCCTCACGCTGCTCTCGGTCTCTGCCTACCCCAGCCGGTACCCAAACTGGTTTGCCTATATCTCCAACCTCGACAGCCACGAAGGTTATGCCAGCATCCCCGCATTTTATGCCGCAAAGTTCTATTTGGGCGATGTGGGAGTGGCTCTGCTCACCTTCTCGCTGCTTGCGCTGGTAATCACCAGTCTCGTGGCCGACATCGTAGCCGTGAGTCGCCTCCTGCGCGCCGGCGCCCTCGACGACATTTTTCCCGAGCACTGCATTGAACTCAACAAGCAGGGTACGCCCGAGAAAGCCCTGCTCTTTATTGTGCTGATATCGCTCATCATCCCATTCGTTGGCAGAACTGCCATTGGATGGATCGTCGACGTCACGACGGTTGGCGCCATTATCGTGTATGGCTTTGTTTCGGCCTCAGCATACAAAGTTGCCAAAGAGCGCGATGCAAAAGTAGAGCGCGTCACTGGCGTTGTGGGCATGATTATGGCCGTTGTCCTTGGGGCTGCCGTCTTGTTGCCCACGGTAATCAACACAGCGGTTATGGCTCCCGAGTCATACATGCTCTTTGCAGTGTGGTCAATTATTGGCTTTGCCTACTTCCGCATTTACATTTTGGAGAAGGACACCGAAAGGCGATTTGGTAACTTTGCCATCGTATGGGTGGTGCTGCTCTCGGTAACACTACTCATGTCCATTACCTGGATGGAGCAGACAGAGCAGAAGGCCACCAAACAGCTCATAAACGACGTTACGATTGCGTATCGTGAACAAGTAAAGGCAACGGGCGTAGACCTTGGCGGCGAGTCGATAATCGAGGAACAGTTCGCCGCGCTCAGCAACACAAGCAAGCGCGACACACTGGTGGTAATGGCGCTCTTTGGTGTCTCTTTGGGCATTATGGTGAGTAACTTTACCTATGTGCGCAAACGCGAGGAAGAGAGCTACCAACGGCTGGGACAAGTGCAAACGGTGGCATACACAGACTCCCTCACAGGCGTAAAGAGCAAGCATGCCTTTGTGGATTGGGAGCAAAAACTCGACATGCGCATAGGCGAGCGCGAGGAAGGGCTTGAGTTTGCCATCGTGGTGCTCGACGTCAACGGACTCAAGCACGTTAACGACACGCTCGGTCACAAGGCTGGCGACAGATACATCAAGGCCGCCTGTCAGCTCATTTGCCGCATCTTTGACCACAGTCCCGTATTTCGCATAGGAGGCGATGAGTTTACCGTTATTCTAGAGCGGAACGATTACCAGAATCGAGACGAGCTCATCCAGCAGTTTAGGACGGAGGTCGAGGAGAACCTCCGCACGGGCGATGTGGTTATCTCTGAAGGCGTATCGTTGTTCGACGCCACAACCGATGGGAATGTTCAGGTGGTGTTCGAGCGCGCCGACAACCTCATGTACGAACGAAAAATGCAGCTCAAGGCAATGGGCGCCACAACGAGGGACTAGTCGCAGCTCCTTAAAGAAGCCTTACAAACTGAGCAATTTTTAAGAATACCAAAAGCGTTGTTTCACTCGCATGGAGCAACATTCGGCTGGTGTGACAGCAACCTGTAAGCGGGTACATATACCTCGTACACAACGAGGAAAGGAACTCGCATGAAACGCATCGATACGAATCAAAGTCAGCCACGGCAGACCGGCCTCTGGAAGGGCGTTCTTGGCGGTGCCGTAGCGGGCGCAGCCGTCTCGGCCTCGCTTGTAGCTGCCCTCATGGGGCCAACTGTCCTTGCCGGCAATACAACCACGCAACACCCCGCCACTATCGATCAGTCGGCCGTCTCCACCGCGTCAAGCGAGACAAGCGTGGCTGAGGCAGTTGCCGCCAAGTGCCTGCCATCGGTTGTGGCGGTAAACGTTACGACCGCCGAGGGTGAGGGCATTGGCTCTGGCGTCATTTTGGACACCGAAGGCAACATCATCACCAACTGGCACGTGGCTGGCGACGCTGAGTCCATGACGGTAACCATCGATGGCCAGACCTACGACGCCACGTTAGTAGGCGGCGATGCCTCGAGCGACATCGCCGTGATCAAGGCCAATCTCAACGGCGCAATCGTTACGCCCATCGAGGTGGGCGACTCTTCGACGCTTGTACCAGGCGACTGGGTCATGACGTTGGGCAGCCCACTTGGCCTCGACCAGTCCGTCTCAACCGGCATCGTAAGCGCTCTGTATCGCAACCAACTCATGGCCGATACCAGCGGCAACACGCTCTACACAAACCTCATCCAGGTGGACGCGGCCATCAACGGCGGAAACTCCGGCGGCGCCCTCGTCAATGACCAAGGCCAGTTGGTAGGCATCAACTCGCTTTTGGCTGACGCCGGCGGCACCGGGTCCTTCTCGGGCATTGGGTTTGCGATTCCGGGCAACTATGCCGTGGACATCGCCAACAAGGTCATTGCCGGCGAGCAGGTAACCCACGCCTACATTGGCCTCTCGTGCGCCACGGTAAACGAGCAGACGGCTCAGACCAACACCCTGTCAGTTGACTCAGGTGCCTACGTGGCCGAGATTGCCCAGGGCGGTCCCGCCGATGCCGCAGGCATCCAAGTAGGCGACATCATTACCAAGATTGGCGACCTTGAGGTAACCTCGGCAGACAGCTTGCTTTTGGCCGTGCGCTCCAACTCCGTAGGCGACACGGTGAACGTGGAGTACGTACGTGATGGACAGACACTTTCCGCCAACGTAACGCTTGGCTCCGACGAGCAGCTCCAAGCCCAACAGGAGGAAGAAGCCAAGGCTCGCAAAGAACAAGAACAGCAGCAACTCGAGCAGTGGCAACAGTTCAACCAGTTTGATCAGTTTGGGCAATTCGACCAGTTCCTACCGTATTAGCAGCACAAGGCCGTTCGGAAGATCCTAGCGAACGTTAAGCCGGGAGTTGGGAGCACGCCTCCTAACTCCCGGCTCATCACGCTGCGTTATCCTGCATATCCCACGAAGCACGCCTGGTACGCAGGTCTGTACCGAATATGTCCGCCGTCTTGGACGTTGAGATAGCCGTACTTCACGCCCCAGTAATCAAAGTCATCCATGAGGTCGGCAAGCGTGTTGTTCGAATTCTCAAAATAGCTTACGAGAAACGCTCTAACGGCCTCCTCACCGGTCATATGGCATTCCGCTTCAAGCCGCTCAGCACAGTACTGCTGGGCGGCGGCGTCTAAATGTATGCAATGCAAATGCGCGTGCACACCATAAATGCCTTCGGTAAGATCCCCACTCGTAAGCTCTCCTATCTCCAAGCGATTCATGCGCCAACGCATGAACACACGTCTCTGCTCGTCGACCGCATGCTCCTCAAGTAGCGTAGTGCCAGCCGTTTCCTGTGGATACTTGCCTGACATGCCCACTCCCCTCAATACGAACAAATGTTTGTGTACTCCATACTAGCACATTACTTTCGTTTTGAGAACATTTGTTCGGTTTTTTCTGCCATCTGCTTAAAGTGTTGCGGGACGCGTCTTGCAAAGACGCGTCCCGCCAACTTCGCTCACTCACCGCAAATTGCAAACGCTTTTAGCTCTCGGGCGTTATCGTTTCTACGCCACCCATATAGGGCACGAGGGCATCCGGCACCGTAATGGTACCGTCCGCATTCTGGTAGTTCTCAATAACCGCGGCCATCGTACGTCCCACAGCCAGCCCAGAGCCATTGAGCGTGTGAGCAAAACGCGTGCCCTTGAACTCGGCTGGTTCGCGATACTTGATGTTGGCTCGACGTGCTTGGAAGTCGCCACAGTTAGAGCAACTCGAGATTTCCTTGTAGGCGTTGTAGCTGGGCAACCACACCTCAATGTCATAGGTCTTCTTTGCGCTAAAGCCAATGTCGCCCGTGCACAGCGTAACCACGCGATACGGCAAACCGAGCTTCTGTAGCACGAGCTCCGCCTCGGCAGTCATGCTCTCGAGCTGGTTCATGGAGTCCTCGGGCTTGGCGAACTTGACCATCTCGACCTTGTCGAACTCATGCACGCGAATAATGCCGCGCGTGTCGCGACCTGCAGAGCCCGCCTCCTCGCGGAAGCACGGGGTAAAGGCGCAGTACCACAGCGGTAGCTTGCTGCCATCCAAAATCTCGTCACGATGCAGGTTGGTGAGCATGACCTCTGCCGTTGGAATGAGGTACATGTCCTCTCCCACGTGGTAGAGGTCTTCATCGAACTTGGGCAGCTGACCCGTACCAAACAGCGAGTCATAGTTGGTGATTACGGGTGGCCACCACTCCTTGAAGCCGGCTTCGTTGTGGCAGTCAATCATAAAGTTGATGAGCGCACGTTCAAGGCGCGCTCCGAGTCCACCAAGCACATAAAAGCGTGTACCGGCGAGCTTGACGCCACGATCAAAGTCAATAATGCCGAGCTCGGGCCCCAGGTCCCAGTGAGCCTTGGCATCGAAGTCGAACGCGCGCGGCGTTCCCCACCTGCGCACCTCGGGATTGTCAGAGTCGTCCGCACCATACGGAACGCTCTCGTCGGGAATGTTGGGAATGCCAGCAACCAAGTCGTACAGTTGCTGCTCAACTTCCTTGCGACGATCGTTGAGCTCGGCTATGGTGCCTTTGCTTGCCGCAACCTTTGCCTTTGCGGTCTCCGCCTCGTCGCGCTTGCCTTCGCGCATGAGCTGGCCAATCTGCCTTGACGCCTCGTTACGCTCCGCCTGAAGACGTTCCACCTCAACGATTGTGGATCGGCGCAGCTCGTCAAGCTCGAAGAAGCGCTCCCTATCCCAGTGAGCGTTTTGACGCGACGCACACGATGCGTCAACTACGTCGGGGTTCTCTCGTACGAACGTAATGTCGAGCATGTCGAGCCTTTCTTGTTGCTGCCCTTTGGGCATGGGTTCCTTGCGCGAGATTACTCGCGCCGCATGTTAAGTATATACTTGTGCATGCTCAATCGCGCAAAGAACGAAGAAAGGCGCCCACGTGGAATCTATCGAAAGCTTCTTCACATGGCTCTTTGGCACAAGGCCTGGCGTTTTGGTGCTCATGGTTGGCGGTGTGCTCCTGTTCTTGCTCATCGCATGGCTCTTAGAGAAGCGCACGCGCAAGCAGTTCTACAACCACGAGAAGAGCGAGGACGACTGGGACCTGTTTGACAACGAGGGCTAGGCTCACTTGGCATCACGTACTTTTCTCCGATTGGAAATCGCAAATTTGGGTAAACAACCCTAATCGAACGCATGCGATCCCGAAAGGAGAAACCATGAATGCTCCAACAAGCACGAACCGAAGACGTCCGCTACTTTTGATTGCCTTCATCGCTCTTCCCCTTGTGGTAGGTGGCATATCGTCTGCGCTCACCGCCAACGCAATGACACAGTTTGGCCAATTCGAACAGCCGCCACTTTCACCACCCGCATGGCTCTTTCCCGTTGCATGGACCATTCTGTACATGCTCATGGGTCTGGCAAGCTACCTTATCTACTTGCATGTGCCAAAGAACGCACGCGAGCATAAGATGCGTATGGCCGCGCTGGTAATCTATGGGCTGCAGCTCACGGCAAACTTTGCTTGGTCCCTCGTGTTCTTTGGCCTTAACGCCTATTGGATTGCCTTTGCCCTCCTCGTTGTTTTGTGGGCTCACGTGCTCGCCTTGGTAATGCTGGCCATACGGCTAAGGGCCACAGCGGGCTATGCGCTGTTGCCCTATTTGGCCTGGACTACGTTCGCCGGCTACCTTAACGCAGGCGTCGCCGTTCTTAACTAGACAGCTTGCGTAGTTTGCGACTCCCACAGGGGCTTGGCCCCTGTGGGAGTCTGCGTCAAAACGCTATAGCAGCGAGCTACGTATGCTCACGAGCACGTCGTCACCGTGCGCCGAGCACAGTACCGAAAGAAGCGACACGGCAATCACAAAGGCGTGGCTGTCTACCAATAACGCCGATGCCGCAAGCAACTCCGCTTCGTCCTCCTCGGTAAATCCCAAGGGAATGCCTTCTTTTTGGATGGTGTGCAGCACCTCTTCTGGCTCAAGCTGCGTGAGGTTGGATGACGAGCCCAGCAGGTCATCGAGTTCCTGTTGCGCCAGCTCCGAGAGCACCGTGTTCCAGGTGAGCGCACGCTGATAGCACGCCACGGCTAGCTCCTCCTTGCCGAGCTTCCACTCCAAATAGGCCAGCCGGTAATGCGCGAGCGCCGTATCCCGCGGAGTCATTGCATACGGCAAGGCCGCCATGATGAGCTCCGTAGCCTCAAACAAGCGCGATTCGTTCTCGAGTACGCGAGCCCTGCGAATGGCGGCATCCATAGAGACGGGCGCAATGCGCATCATCTCGTACGTTATGTCCTCCGCCTCGTCATGGCGCTCCAACATGCCCAGTGCCGAGACGAGGAGACAGAGCGCGTTGTAGTACGAGTCGGGCACAAGACGCACATCGCGCTCTCTGCCACCCATACGCGTGTTGTATGCCAGACGCTCCGCCACGGAGCCAAAGTACCTATACACGCACGATTCGTCATCTGCATAGAATCCCACGGCCATAATGGGATCAAGCGCCTCATGGAGCAGGCGTATGGCTTCTATTGGATCTGGCGAGTCACCTTCGATGAGCTCGTACGCGCGCTCGACCGCATCCTGCAGTGCTCCGTCGCGAACGATGGTGTCTCGCAACGCCTCCTCGTCACCAGGATCCACCGATCCCTCCAACAAGGCGGCAATCGCGCGATCGCATGCCTCCGAAAGCGAAAGGTTGCTCGTGGTCCCACGCAACTCCACGATGCTTGCCACCACGGCCTCGCAGCTTCTTTCGGGCAGCGTCCGCCACTGCCGGACGAGCTTCTGTGCCGCATCCGAGCGTGGACCGTTCTCGTTGATGGACAGGTCGTATACCCGTTTGGCGCCGGTCACCTCAATGCAACGCATCGGGAGCGTCCTGTCGTCGAGCTCGGGACAACGCGCCCACGCCGCTGGAGACACGCACTCGTCCGCAAAGGGAATCCAAGGCTCAACCGGCAGGAACCACCCATTCGCATCGAAGGCGACCCGAATGGCCTTGTCCTGCGGAAAATCGCGGTTGTCCAGACTCGTACCACGAACCACAGGTGCCAGCAGCTCAACGAGGCCTCGCGTGTAGTCGACGGCGAGCTTCACGTCGTCCTCGCCGTGTTCGTGGCAGAGCACCTCAACGTGCCTGAGCGCGGGCACCAGCTCAAGCGCATGCGCAGCGAGCAGCCACGTCAGGCGAAGCGCATAGGCACGCGCATGCGCCACGCGCCGGGCAAAAGAACCAACCACAGTGGAAAAGCACGCCGGCCGCGGAATCTCAACCCACAAAACCGCCAGTCCACTCGCCACGTTGGCACGCAAGTCGTAGGGCAGCCTAAATGGTAGCCGTACGCTTTCGTAGTCGTTCGCCAGCGCCGCCCTGCAGTACCATTCTCCCGGCGTGTCCTCTGGCCTTACGCCCTCATACGCCCGGCCAAGGCTCGCATCAAAGTCATAGTGGGCCACCGGCAGCTCTACCATCGAGCGTAGGCAATCGTTTGTCGCAGCCACGACCGCTGGATCGCCACACTCCTTATGCGTAAGGTGAGGAAGGGCGCGGTCCATGTTGAGCGCCGCCTCAACCGAAACAAAGCAGTCGTAGTCACGTGCATCCAGCTCGGCAACGTTGCCACGAAGCCAGTACTGATCCGTTCGCGAAAGCTTGCTCACGCCGCACACCGGCGTCTTGTCCCAACCTAACACGCCCGTCTGCTTGAGCATAGACACCAGATGCGTAAAGTCACGCGTTCGAGAAGATCCCTGCTCAAACGTGCGCGCCAGATCCTTAACGGTGGAGAAGACGTCATCGGTACGCAAGAGCATACGTTCGGCTTCTTGCACCTCAGCCTCCTGCGTCTGGGTGGAATTCGACTCCTCGCGTGCAGGCTGGAGGGTCGCTTTGGACTTTTCCTCGATGTAGGCGATGGCCTGCGAGGAAGAGAGTCGCATCGTGAGCACACCCTCGCCCACAAGCAAGCCACCCGTCGCCACCAAGAAGGCAGATGCCATAACGTCGAAGGCATCGGTTGCCCCTCCAAAGCCAAAGCCCACGCCCACGACGAGCCATAGTGTGCCAAGAATTATTGAGAGGGTCGCTATTGCCGCACGGAACACCGTTGCGGACGTGCCGTTATTGTGTTTGCGTCTAGGTCGCATGCCCCTTCTTCTTCCCTCGGCAAGAAAGGGAGCCGCCCTTTCTCAATGCGAACAGCAGTAGGGAAGAAATTACCACAACCGTGCCCCATGCGCGCGCGTTCTCGTCCACCCCTGTGGCAGCGACCTTTTCGCTGGGCAGCACGTTGACGATCCGAACACGCGCGGGGACGTCCGTCGTACCCGCAATATTGCCGATGGTCGCTGTCCACGTGCCACTGCCAGAGCCCGCAACGGAAACCAAATCCGGCGTCACGGCCTCCACCCTTGGCTCATACGCCCCACAATCCGCTTGCATAATTACGTATTCCTCGGTGGCAGGCACATCTTCCAACCGAAGCGTTTGTCCATGCCTCAGGGTAACGGCAAGGTTTTCCTCATCGAATACCGTTGGCACGCCGTCTATGGACCCGTTCATCTGACTTACGCCATCGGGCAATGCGAGTGCGAACTCAAAGTCCCGCGTTTTGTCGGCGTAGTCCCCCTCAACCTCAAACGCCACCTCAATCGTGGCAGGTTTGTTGTTGGGTATTTGGAGCATGGGATAGGTGGCCTCGCCTATCTCTGCTGAAGTGCTGTACGTAAAGTCGGCAATCTCTTGGTCGTTCTGAGCGACCCTCAGGGCACCGCCACGCGTAATCGTAAACCGTACGGGCTGCGTGAGCGGCATATACCCCTCGCTCTGCAGGTTGCCCGTTTGACTCAGCACGTATGTGCCCGCGCTGAGCTCAAGCTTCGCATCTGCGCTGGCGTTCGGACGCAGATAGCCGTCCTCCCCTGCCACCAGCGAGCTCATAAGCGGGGTTCCGGCACCGTCTTGGCCATAGTCCTCCTGAGCATAGAGGTCGTACGTCATGCCAGGCAGGGCGGTGGCCCGAGGATAGCTCACGTTTTTGACGAGGATGGGATACCGCGTGCCCTTGTTGGTGATGGTCACGTCCACGGAGCGCACATTTACCTTGCGGTAGATATCGAAGGTGGCAGCCTTGTCCACATAGATGGCATAGTTGTCAACCGCCCCCTCCTTGCTCCCGTCAAACCATACGAACAGGTAGTTTGAAGTTGCATTGTTGATATTTGGCCTGTGGTAGAACTTCACCGTTCCCGCATTGTTGAGGTGACGCACGTACAGCGGCACGGGATACTCGGGACTGAGCGTCCACCTAGAAGCCCGGTTCAGATAACCGCCCGACGCCATGTTCCGCAGCGCGATGACGCCATCTTTGGTAAGCGACTCAACGTTCCACAACATACCGTCGGTCACTTCGCCAGTGATTTGCGCGCCATCAGTGCCGGTTTGCAGAGGCGTAGTAGTAAGGCCGCCACTCCCATTCAACGCTCGCGTGCCGCCCTGTGTGGTGGTAACGATTACATACTGCTTGTCTTTTCTGAATTCATCTGCCTTGTAGTACTCCGCATGTGATTCCTTCTCGGTGTACTCAATCTGCGGAATCCAGCTGTTCGTCACGTTTGCGCCGTTGCTCGTTACGCAGGTCTCACTCACCATGTATGCCTCGTTGGGGTCGAGACCGTCAATCGTTTGCGTCCAGTCGTTTTGGGCGCTCAGCGTAACCTCCTCGACGACCTCTCCGTTTGCATAGACGGCAACGTCTACCTGGTCATTCGCATGCTCGCGGCCATCGTCCCATTCCTTGGTAAGCGTCATCCTCAGCACGTCGGCAATTATTACGCTACCATCATCGTCCTCGTGGATCACATTAGGGATGGTGGTTTGACCGTCTACGACGACCTCATGAATGGCGGTCGTTTTCTTGTAGCCCTCGGGCACAACGGTCTCCTTCATGTAATACGTGCCTTGGGGGATCTTGCCAAACGAGACCAAACCGCGCTTGTTTGAGACGGCTACGACTTCCTCGTTTTTATATTCGAGCGGAACATAGCACGCAGGATCCGTGTACAGGGCAAACACCGCGCCGGGCACCGGGTCGTCACGTGTGTCGAGCGCATAGAACGAAGGCTCTCCCACATGGTAGAACTCGATGTATACGTCGTTCATATTGCCGCCAGTGGCAATGTTGTACCAGGTACCGTTGTAATCCTGCCCACTCGCATTTTGCGCCACGCTTACCATGTGGAAATAGGCGCGGAACGTCGACGTGCTGGTTCCGCCAATAGCGGTATCGTCGCCCACCTGAATGAAGCGGAAGTCCTTTTGATTCTGCCCGGCAAGTTGCACATACACACGAGAGAATTCGTATTCATCCCTAATCGCAGGGTCGAGCGTATCCACAAAGCTATACAGGTCGATGGTATTGGTCTCGTTGGACTCGCTTCCACTACCGGTATAGCTAATGGTTCGTACGCCCGTCTCCGTACCATAGAGAGGATGGCCGGCATCGTCCACATACATCACGTTAGCCGTACGTCCATATCCCTTAGCCGTCGCGCGGACCTTGAAGGACGTGGACAGCGGTATGGTCTGTGAGTCGTCCTGCACAGAGAGCACATACGTGCTAAATCCCGGTGCCACAAACGTAACGACGCCGTCAGAGATTTCCAGATCCTTGATTTCCTCCACCGTGCCATCATCTGCAACATGCCATACCTGCAGATTCGCATCTTCCGCAATCGCCTCGTTGGCAATCGTCACCGTGAGCGGGTGGGCGTCATCGGGCTGGTATTCCTCACCGTCTGCCTTGAGCGTTATGTCGTATGCCGCAAGCGTTTCGTCCCCGCTCGGTCCATCCTCAATGCCAACGGAGCCTTTATAAGCTTCCGTCACGTCACGCGCAGTGCCCTTGGTGCCTTCGGGCATCATGCCCTCAACCGTTACGTCACTCATGCTCAGCACGGTGCTTCTATATCCGCTATCCCAGGCGAGGAGCAGCTGACCCTCGCCTGCGCGGAACGGCACCAGCTCGGTTGTGCCCTCGGGCCCAAACAGGCAGTCGCCCAAGGCGCCGTCCTTGGTGCCAAAGGCCACCACGCCGCCAAGCTCGTCTTCCGCACGCACGCGCTCGTTCGTGCATGTAGCCTCGAGCCAAAGCGTGGTTCCATATGCAGGACAGGGGTCCGCCTGCACGTCGTAGCAGGCCAAAGACTCCATACCCTCTTCGAGCTGCGGCGCGTCGGCATCCTGCAAGGTCACGGTCACGTCCTTGCATGGGACCAGCAAGGAGACCTCAAGGCCTTCGCCGTTCCACACGGCCTGCGGTCTTGCCACACGCGCAATGGCGACCGTGCCCAAAGTCGCAGCAGAGAGGTGCAGTCTAACGGTAGACGTCTCCACCGCACGCTCGTCCTCGTTCTCGTCCTCGGTGAGATTCCCAACGACAAGGCGCTCGTCTGCGGTTTCGTCCCGCGTGAGCATCGCCGCCTCTACATAGGCAGACTGGGCAGGATCTATGGCGTCGGTCTCCACCAGGATGTCTACGCTCGACGCAGGCTCTATTACCTGCCCTTCGTGTTCAATCCACAACTCCAGATACTGCTCCCCCAGGATGCGCTCCCGCTCACCCAACTCCAAGACTTGCTCAAGTCGCAGCTGTCGC
>JAFWMI010000143.1 GCA_017513965.1 Atopobiaceae bacterium | reverse complement strand
GGAAGAATCCCTTCTGATCGCTTACCGCATCTGGGCTGATGTCGAGGCGGGCCGCGTATGGGTTGAACAGCCCATCGGGATAGTAGAAGGAGCCCGCAAGCGAAACCTCCGCCTGGTAGGCGTCACCGCCGGCAGCTTGCAGCGTTCGATGAATCTCGCTTCCGGCCTGCATCGCTTCGATGCCTGTGTGCCAGTCGTGCTCTGAGTCGATGTCGCCTGAGCGCAGGAGGAACTCGACGAGCCTGCGTACGGATATCCGCAGCGTTCGCATGTTGCCTCCCCACGCTCGGATGTAGACGGAGCCTTTACTGCTCTGACCCTGTTCCCTCTGCACCCTCCTGTATGGGGTTGGCCACGTTTTCCGTCGGTGCCTCGGGCTCGGATGTTGGCTCTTGCTCGGGCGTGAACTCGCCCGAAGGGGCGGATTCGGGTTCGGGAGTGGCCGTGGGCTCTGG
Source organism: Atopobiaceae bacterium (assembly GCA_017513965.1). Lineage (GTDB taxonomy): Bacteria > Actinomycetota > Coriobacteriia > Coriobacteriales > Atopobiaceae > RUG440. The sequence goes on along the minus strand of JAFWMI010000143.1, from coordinate 5,214 downwards.
TACGGGCGTAGGTTGTGCCTCGGGCTCCGCCTCTGGCGTGGATTCGCTTTGCTCCGTAGGAGCAGCATTGTTCTTTGCGTCCGTCTTCGCAGCTTCCGGCAGCGGAGTCTCCTGCTGCTCCAGTTGCCTTTCGTCGGCCGCCGAGGTCTTCATTTCCGTCTTGTCGGGGTCGGTTTTTCCGCCACCGATGCCGGTCGTGTCGCTCTTTACGGTGGAAGAAATAGCTACGTTGTCATTGGTAATCTTCATGTAGTCAGACGAGGTCTTCTTGCTTTGGTCGAGCGGTGTCGTGTAGCGCTTGCTAAAGTCCTCAAGGATGGATCCAGTGGGATGTTCGCCCTCGGGCAGCTTGTTGTCCAGATAGAGGAGATAGTTGAGCACCGAGGTTACGAACTGTAGCGACTCGTTGTCACCCTTAAACGTACCGTCGGCATTCGCCTCACCCTTTATGAACAGGTCCTGGAACGAATCGACTCCCTTGTAGAGAGGCTGTCCGTTGCTGTCGTTGGGCGAGAGCATCTTGATGAGGTAGTCCAACGACTTGTTATCGGCGTGTATCCACCTGAGCAGGTAGTCGAGGCCAGCGCGGAGCATGTCGGAGTCTACGGTCGTCACACCGTCCACGACCTTGACAGTCGATTCGTTGTTGTAGACATGACGCACGGTGAGCTCGCACAGATACAGGGTGGCGAGATAGCCAGTCACATAATTTGAGCTCTCGGTGTTGATTTTGTTCCCGTTGTTGTCCGTTCCGCCGTTGCAGAACCCAATGTCGTTGTACATGAATTCGCCGTCGGAAAAATGCCCCCTATCGTACGTGTCAAGAAGCAACGCTGTGGTATACGTTGGGCTGAGTTCTCCTGTGCCAAACCTGCCGTCCGTGCCTTGCTGCCTGCGAAGGCATTCGAACACGTAGTTTCGGTGCGCGTAGACATGCTCAACGCTGGAAGCGGTACCCTCGATGAACCAAGAGGGGAACCGGAGCGTTGCATAGCGTTTTGCGGCCTCATCCGTGAGGAAGTTGCCCTCGGCGTCCGTGCGAAGGCCTTCAATATTGGTGGCACCAGACATGCCGGTACGGTTGTAATCATTCATGACTGCGTGGAAGAGCTCGTGCACGATGGCGTTATGGAGCTCCTCCATGACTTTGCCCTCGCGAACGAGCGCGTAGCGGCCAGTCTTTGGATTGGTTATGGGCTTGCCGTTCTCACCTTTCTTAATGAGGTTGTCGACGTTTATGGCAAGCATGTAGCAGTATTTGAGGTTGCCATCAATCTCTTTGGCGAAGGCTGTTACGTGCGCGAGCGCATCGTCTGCCTCCTCATGCTCCTTTATGCCGTCCTTGTCACCTGTTTTGTAATAGACGTACAGGCTGATCTCCTTGCCTATTTCGCCATTCTTGGCGGCGTCGTTAAAGGCCGGGAAGTTGTAGAGCAGGTAGTTTATTGCCTGCGGCTCCAGGTAGTCGATGATGAGCTCCACGAGCCACTCGAGGTCCTCGTCGGTAAGGACGTCGCGTGCCGTCTGGGCGCAGTGCATCTCCACGAGCGACTGGCCTTCGCCAAACCCAAACGCTTCTTTGCTGGTCGTGGGCTGGTCCTGTAAATCGAACTGGACCTCGTTTTGCGCATTCGTGTTCTGGGCTTGTGCAGGCGCGACCGTGCTTTCGGCTTGTGCGGGCTCCTCCGCGATCTTGGCACTCTCAAACAGGCCTCTGAGAGAAGCAGGAATAATGTACGTGATGCCCGTGGCCTCGTTGTAGACCGATATGATCTCGTGGGTCCCAAACAGCTCGGTGAGTGAGTCGGAGAGGACAACGGTGGCCACGTCCTCTGCAAGTGCGTAGCCTTGCGGCACAAAGAAGGCGAGGACGGGGAGGTAGGTGTGGCCCTCGTCCGCCTCGTCATTGTCCATCTGCAGGTCGTCCCGTACCCAGAGGACGGGGATTTCCCATGCGGCGTCACTGTCCGTGGTAACGACGGCGTTGTTGTCGAGGGTGGTGCCTGCAACGGGTTTGTCCACGCCGTCAATTGTGATGCCCGAGACGAGCGTGGCATCGCTGGTTTGCACGGTGTGGTTGTCCAGCTCCACGGTGCGTTGCGTGGCAAATGCGATGGGGGATGGGATTCCTTGCAGCACAAGCGCAAGCGTGACGAAGATCGCTAGTAGTCTGTTAAGCCTCGATTGTTTCATGCCGACCCCCTCTAAATGTGAATCTCCTTCACATCATACCCTGCATTGGGACACAGTCGTGGTTCAAACGTACTAAGAAGTAGCAGCTAAACACAAGGGGCGACGTGAGCACGCCGCCTACGTATGAACAGGGGAAACAAAACATGAGCACTTTTTCAAAGTTCCTTCGCTTCCGTGAGCGTGGACAGGAAGCAAACGTCGTAAACGTCGAGCGCTTTGGGGTACCGGCACACTCGCTCTTTATCTCAACTAACTTCTGGTCGTTTAGGCAGAAGACCAAGATTGAGGAAGAGGATGGCTCCATAGCATATCGTGCCAAGTCTCGTTGCATTTCGCTTCACGACAAGACCACCATCACGGACGCACGTGGCGGGCTTGTCGCCAAGATCGAGAAGAAGGTCCTCACCTTGCGCGAGTATCATCGCGTGACGATGGCAGATGGCATGCGGTTTGACATCGCGCACAATCTGTTCCAGATTTTTGAGGATACCGCCGAGATTTCGGACTTGGGTTGGACGCTTGCGGGCAACTATGCCTCACTCAACTTTGAGCTGTACGACAAGGACGGCAGCATCATCGCCGTGGTGGGCAAGAAGCTCATCTCGATTAAGGACAAGTACGCCATCGACATCTACCGTCCCGAGCTCGAGCAGGAGGTAGTCGCGGTGCTCGTGGCTCTGCAGCACACGCTGCGTGGCCGCACGAAGAGCCACAGGTCGTCTTCTCTCGTGCTCGACGTCGTCGGAGAGCTCTAAGGAACCTCAGTATAAGACTCGTAACTGCGCACAATACAGCACATTGTGCGCAGTCGTTGAGCTTATGATCAAATAACGCCTGATAAAGGCGGGGCCGGATGGCCCGATTGCGCACAATGAAGTCCATTGTGCGTAATTCTTTAGAAAGCATAGTGCTCATTTGCGTGGTAGTTCGCGGAATGGGGGATTGGAGTGGCCATGTACGCCTTTCTCTGCCATCAGTCGGCATGTGAAGCCCTGCGGCACTTGAGAAACAACGTCTCCAATCAACCGACATGGCCGCCTGAACCTCGGCTCCTTCCACGCTACGGCGATTGCGTGAGCACACAGCACTCGTTTGGCTTGTTTTGTCGGGAGGTTGACCTTGCCTCCTTTGGTGTAACCAGCTTGCCCGTCCATATGCTCGTGCCAAGCGCAGGCAGTAGAAGCCGTGGCAAACGCGCTAAGTTCCACGTTTGGCAAAAGCACGTACCGGCCCATGCCATGGTGCGGATTGGCGAGCGTGTTATCGTGAGCGCTCCTGCATTTATCCTTATGCAAATGGCAGCGCAAAACTACAAGGCGGATCCCATCATGGAAAGGTTCGTGGAGAAATACCACGCGGATCAAGCGGTGTCTTTGGATGGGTGGGTTGCCTACGACGATCCGTTCGAATGGGCGCGTATGGAACGCCTTGTGCGAATGGCGCTTGTTGCGTGTGAGTTCGCGGGGTCGTATAGGCTTGCGGTGGGCGGTAGGGACACCGCGTATGGACTCGCTTCTCTTATCACGTGCGAGGGTGCCTATGACTTTGCCAAGGCAACACCGCATCCGTATGGAATCAAGCGTATGCGGGCAGCCCTTGGGCTTGCCTTTGATTGCTCGGCTTCGCCCATGGAGTCGGCGCTTGCGCTCATGCTCACCCTGCCTGTCGAGATGGGCGGCTTCGCACTGCCCCGGCCCACGTTGAATGAGGGTCTGCCAACGGGCAGGTGGGAGACGTTTTGGGATGGGGGTGACACAGTGACGCCTGACTTGCTATGGCGCGATGCCCACCTTGCGATTGAGTACGAGAGTGACGAGTTCCATGGCTCGCAGGGCCCAAGGAAGGCGACGAGCGACGCTTCTCGCGGGAACGTTCTTGCTGCCATGGGCTATACCGTGCTTCGTGCGACGACCGGAACCGTGGCCTCGCTGCATGCGCTCGAACGTCTTGCGGGTCAGGTTGCCGCGCACTTGGGCATTATGCCGGCGCCCAGCAACGACGTGGCAGCCATCCGACGGCAGAGGCTTCATACGCTGCTTGTACGCCATGGACGCCCAGTGTAGCGCTGCCAGCGCAGACAAGAATGAGAAGACTGCGCACAATGATTGTTATTGTGCGTAAATTAAAGTAGCTGAAATCAAAAACACCAGTTGCTTGGCCGAGTAAATCCAAGAACTACGCACAATAGACTTCATTGTGCGTAGTTCTCGCATGTGCGCGCACTAGGCGCTTACCGAAGGGAGACAAATGCTGTCTTTTCTCCAAAGAGAACCCGAGATAACCCATCTGCCGAACGGAGCTTTACATATGGTTTAAGGCATATTACCGTACGACATAGCTTTTCGGGGGAGTAGTGGCGTGCCATGGCACGTGGAGAAGCCAACAGCAAGGCGCAAGAGCGTCTGGTGGTCCTTTAACAACGAGACCCGGAGTCTGTCCATGGGGGCAGGCTCCGGGTCTCTTCGTTACGAAAGGGGATGTGGGCATGCGCAAGACGACGGTGGGACAAAAGATTCGGTATTGGTTCGACAACATCATGTCCAAGGGCACGGCATCGCTCCTCTTGCTCCTCGGCGTGATAACGGCAATCGTCGCCGTGATAGGCGGTCTGATTGCCGTTGCCCTTGGCGGGCCCGATGGCTCAGGTGCCGCGCCGGCGGGTGAGTCGATTTGGTTCACCCTCATGCATGCCCTCAACACTGGCGTCTTGGCCAAGGAAGAGGGCACCATCCCCTACCTGGCGGTCATGACGATCGTCACGCTCGTGGGCATCTTCATCACCAGTTTCCTCATCGGCACCATTTCCAACGCGATCAAAGACAAGATCGCGAGCCTCCAGGAGGGACGCTCCACCGTTATCGAGCGCAACCATGTGGTGATTATCGGCTTCGACGACAATGTCACCAACATCATCGAGGAGCTGGCCTTGGCAAACGAGAAAGGCAAGCGGAGTTCCATGCCTCAACCCAAGACGAGGCCTGACTCTCCTGTCCCCAGTCTGCAGGGACCCTGCGATCGGAG
>JAFWMI010000142.1 GCA_017513965.1 Atopobiaceae bacterium | reverse complement strand
TACGCTGTAGCCGCTCTCAAACGCAGGCGCCAGCGCAACGGCAGCCATGCCCAGCTCCAAGGCCTCAGCGGCACCAAAGCGCCCGTAGCGCAGCACGCGCTCCTGCCCAAGCAGCACCTCCTGTGCCGCTTGAGCCAACTCGACGGTAAGTACGGGGACGGGAATGTTCTCTGCCATGTTCGTTTCCTCTCTTGCGGAAGTCGCCTTTGATTCCACTACAAATACTATTGTTTCAATTGCCTGGGAGCAATTCGCGTTGTTTCTTCTTGCGATAAGACACGCTAATGAATCAGCGCCCCTCCCCTTCCCATCATTTATTGGCATGGAAAGAAATAGACGATAGGCATTTGTTCCTAGCACGTATCCGGAACACAATGTAGGTGTAATAAAGGGTGAGCCGGATTCCAAGGAGAAAGCGCAACCATGAGAAAAGCGCTTACGTACATAGCAGTAACATGCATAACGTTCTGTCTTCTTCTTACGGGGTGCAACGCTCCCAAAACAGCAGAAGACAGCAGCCAACAAGACTCAGCGGACACACAACCGAACAACGTTACCGGCGACAAGGAGGCTCAAATGACGCTGCACATGACGATTGACGAAGCCGCCGTAGATGTGGCGTGGGAAGAGAACCAATCCGTTGAGGCACTGCGAGCGCTGTGCCAAAGCGGTCCCCTCACGATCACGATGTCCAGGTATGGTGGATTTGAGCAGGTTGGCCCCATTGGGCAACGCCTGCCCAGCAGCGATGGCCAGATGACGACGCAAGCGGGAGACATTGTTTTGTATGCGGGAGACCAAATCGTCGTGTTCTATGGCTCAAACTCGTGGGCGTACACCAAGCTCGGCCACATTGCGGACAAGTCCGATCAGGAACTGACAGAGTTGCTGAGCAACGGCGATGTGACCATCACGATCACGGCAGAGCAGTAGCGATCGCCCATCGCGTCGCTGCAAGAGAAGGGCACGGGAGAAAACCATGGAGCACATGACGCGTCGCAGGTTCGTCGAGTTCGCCACCATTGCCATGGGCGGCCTTGCCTTGCCAGGTCTTGCCGGCTGCACGGGCAACAAGACGGAGGGCAGGTCTCCAGCTGAACAAGCGACGGATAACGCCGTCCAAGAATCGGAATCATCCGCAGTCACGCCTGCGAAAAATGGCTCCACCGTATACTTCACGCACAACGTCGACAGCACCGCGCTGCAGGCAGTGTTTGCAGCCATTGGGCAGAACTTAGGTGATGGCAGGGTAGGTGTGAAGCTTTCCAGCGGAGAGCCGGGCGGCAACCATTACCTGCAACCTTCTCTTATCGAGGGGTTGGTGTCGTCGGTCTCGGGCACGATTGTTGAGTGCAACACAGCCTACGGCGGTGAACGCTCGACTACCGAGGCGCACTACCAAGTAGCCGCCGACCATGGCTTCTCGGACATCGCGGACTTCCAGATTATGGATGAGAAAGGTTCGCTGTCGCTTCCCGTGGAAGGGGGACACCACCTGAGCGAGGACTTGGTAGGCGCTGCGTTTCGCGACTACGACGGGTTCCTGGTCCTGTCGCACTTTAAGGGACACACCATGGCGGGCTTTGGGGGCGCGCTAAAGAACATATCGATTGGCCTGGCGTCGCGAGAGGGCAAGCTGCTCATACATTCGGCCGGCGCAAACCGCACGAGCTGGCAGTCCGCCGCACAGGATGCCTTCCTCGAGTCGATGGCAGATGCATGCAAGGCGGTACTCACAGCGCAGCCGAACATGCTGTTCGTAAACGTAATGAACAACCTCTCGGTGGACTGCGATTGCGACTCCAATCCCGCACCGCCCAAGATGGCGGACATCGGAATACTCGCCTCGACCGACCCCGTGGCCCTGGACCAGGCATGCGTTGACCTCGTGTACGCAAGCGACGACGATAGTGCCGACCTTATCGAGCGCATGGAGAGCCGCAACGGTGTGCATGTGCTGGAAGCGGCCCAATCGCTCGGCGTGGGGAGCCGTGCCTACGAGCTTGTGGAGATAGGATAGCCACCTGCTCACAGCAACCCTATCCCTGAGGCGAGGGACGTTCGTTCGCAATGACGGCTACTCTTGGACCTTCATGGCCTCCGCAAGGCCAACGCGACGTATGTGACGAATATGGATGGCCGCGACCACAAGGTAGGCAGCAGCCCCAATGGCCACCACCTCTGCCATAAGGGCAGGCGCCACATAGAGCTCGAGGTTGCCGGCATAGCGGTCCATCACAACGCGTACGAACAAGCCGCATAACCAGATAACGAACGGCAAACTCGCCACGAGGCTCGTCAGCACCGTCACCGTAATGGCACGCACATAGAGCTTCTGAATCTCCCCGTTGTGGTAACCAAAGACCTTCATGTAGCTGATGTAGCGACTCGACCGATCGATGACCGTCTTCGTGAGGAGGTACACAAGGATGAGGTAAACCGGCACGGCAAACGCCACCACCATGTTCATCATGTCGCCAAATGACTCCTCCATCTGCTCGGCTGAGCTCCCCATGGAGTCGGGCGTAATGTCGATTGCCAGATAGCGCTGGTCCAGATCGAGCGCCTCGTTGGACGCATACCCCAAGAAGCGGTCCTCGTCCTCCCCCAGCAGACGATTGAGGGTACCCATCTGTAGGTAGACGTTCATGTTCGCCGAGCTACCCCAAACGCTACTTACCTCAAGCTCGTAGGTCTTGTTCGTGTACTTGTCAAAGAGCGTCAGCGTATCCCCGGGCTCAATCCGACATTTTTGCGAGAGGCCAGACCCAACCACCACGGCACCGTTGCTCACGTCCACCTCGTCCCAGTAGCGCGAGTTCTCTTGGATGCCGTAGACGGTAATCTCCTCGGTGCTATCGGTGACGACATGCGCTACCTCAAAGGATGCCGCTACGAACTTCTCGGCCTGGGCGATGCGCTCCTC
>JAFWMI010000141.1 GCA_017513965.1 Atopobiaceae bacterium | reverse complement strand
CGCGATTGGAGAGCTGTGCCAGCACCTCGTTGGGAATGTCTGCCGGAGACTGCGAGATAAAGTACACGCCTACGCCCTTGGAGCGAATGAGCTTTACCACCTGCACAACCTTGTCCACCAGCTGCTTTGGCATGCCATTAAAGAGCAGGTGCGCCTCGTCGAAGAAGAACACGAGCTTTGGCTTGTCGGGATCGCCCACTTCTGGCAGGCGCTCGAACAACGTGGAGAGCATCCAAAGCAGAAACATGGAATAGATGAGCGGGGTGTTGATGAGCTCGGTGGCGTTGAGGATGTTCACGTAGCCACGGCCATACGAGTCGCACTCAAACCAGTCCATAATGTCCAGGTTCGGCTCGCCAAAGAAGATGTTGCCACCCTGGTCCTCCACGGCAATGAGCGCACGCTGAATGGCACCAACCGACTGACTCGAGACACGCCCGTAGGTGGTCTCGTATTCCTTTGCATGCTCAGCCACATAGGTGAGCATGGATCGCAGGTCCTTAAGGTCTATGAGCAGCATTTGCTGGTCGTCTGCAACGCGGAACACAATATTGAGTACGCCCTGCTGGACCTCGGTAAGGCCAAGCAGGCGACTGAGCAGCTGTGGACCCATGTCGCTTATGGTTACGCGAACCGGTATGCCCGAACCGCCCAGCATGTCCCAAATGCGGCACGGCGTCCCTTGGAACGGAAACTCTTGCTCTTTTATGCCAAAGGCATCCATACGCTCGCGCAAGCCATCCGTAATCTCGCCCGCCTGCGCCATACCCGTAACGTCACCCTTAACATCGGCCATGAACACCGGCACGCCAGCATCCGAGAAACCCTCGGCCATCACCTTGAGCGTTACGGTCTTGCCCGTTCCACTCGCGCCGGCAATCAAACCATGGCGATTCGCCTGTTTAAGTAGCAGGTAGCAGGGATTCTGTCCTTGGGCCATCCAAATACGGTCATCCTTGAGCATGTGGGCTCCTCTCGGCGGGTTTTGGCACAAGCAAGCTCATTGTAGCAGCTACCACACACCCTTTTGCATAGGGACCCGCTCAAATGGACATACGGCTGTGACCCCAACTCAATTCGGTGACGCCTCGCTCTTTAGCAGACGCTCATAGACCTGGGAACGTGGCAGTCCGTACGTCTTTGCCAACCGCTTGGCGAGCCCACTCTTGGACTCTCCGGCTGCAAGCCCCTCTGCGATGGCCTCGTCCAACGACTCGGCATGCGTCTGGGCACTGCCTTGCTCCCCCAAAACGGGACCCTCAATAACCAGCACGCACTCGCCACGAACTTCGGGCCCCTCTCCAACGCGCTCTAGCAAAGCCGGCGCGACGTCACGCAATACCTCCTCATGAACCTTGGTGAGCTCACGAACCAACGCAACGCGACGCCGCGGAAAGACCTCCGCAATGGATTCGAGCGTCTTGGCCACGCGATGAGGCGACTCATAGCACACCAACGCTCCGGGAACGCCTGCAAGCTCTTGCAGTCGTCGCGAGCGTGGACCTGCTTTCCGTGGCAAAAAGCCCTCAAAGAAAAAATGGTCCATGGGCAGGCCGGAGGCAACCAACGCACAGATAACGGCACTCGGTCCCGGTATTACCTCCACGCGCAACCCTGCGTCAAGCGCAGCGTCCACCAGGCGCTGCCCTGGATCGGAGACTCCTGGCATACCGGCATCCGAGACAAACGCCACATGCTCCCCGGCCCAAAGACGGTTGAGCACACCTTCCACACGCTGGGCAATAACGTTCTCGTCACACCTCAGCAGCGGTACGCGCAAATCGAAATGGTTCAGCAGCTTGGCAGTAACGCGTGTGTCCTCGCAAAGTACGACCTGCGCTGTTTGCAAAGCGTCAATCACGCGCGGCGAAGCGTCTCCAAGATTGCCGATGGGCGTACCCACCATCGAGAGCAGACCTTTTCCCTGCGCGCTCACACCAGCATACCTCGCTCGAAGCTCGAGAGCGCAATGCGCGAATCCCAACCCGAAAGATGCGCTCCCGTCTTCCAAGTCTGGAAGAACCACGCGGGCAGATCCTCAAAGGCAGCGATTTGCTCGGAGCAATACACGCGCTCAAGTGCAATGCGCCCTTCCGGCGTCATAAGAGAATCCGCAAACGGAAGCGCCGCAGACCATGCGCCTACCATTACAGGCAAGCCACTCTTGCGTGCACGCTCGAGCGTCTCGCGAGAACTCTTGACCAACGCCGCTGCGCCTGCCGGGCCGGTAGCGTCGATTTTATCCGCATAGTGATACAGATGGCAGTCAAGCCACACGTTCTTGTATCGGCGAGAGTTCATAAACCCGCGCCAGGCATTCGGCATGCCCGCATCGGGCAAGACGACTCGCATGTCCTCTCCCGCAGCCGCACGTATCGCCTGATACGCCTCGCGATAATAGTTGCGCAATACATGTGGCGAAACGCCCTCGGTTATGCCAAACAACCCCTTGCGCATCTGCACAACGGGCTCATCGGCGACTTCGATTCCAAGGACCTGAGAGGAGCCGGCATAGCGACGTGCCAACGCCGAGAGCACGGCGAGCATAGACTCGCGATGATTGCGCCCAGCGCTCGACACCTCGTTTTCTTCGTACTGCTTTCCCGGGTTGATAGAGAGCGCAAGCAGCACACGCAGACGGTTCTCTTCCGCCCACTCCAAAGCCTCGTCTATAAGATCGGCGCAACCCACATAGGGTCCAGGCTCGGGTCCTTCCTTGCCAAAGACATACCATGGCACCAGCACGCGTACGGCATTGAATCCGCGTCGCGCAATGAGCTCGAAGTCGGTCTTGGTAATAAAGGTACGCCGATGCTCGGTAACCAGGTCTCGGTATAGCTCACGGCCAAGCGTCTCCACTAGCCCGCGCTCTCCCAGCGATCCTGTTCCCGCAAAAAGATCGGGTGAGACCCACGGCTCAAGGCTTAGCCAACCCGTGAGATTTACCCCGTGCAAGGCAGTGCGCTCATCCATGCCAATCCTCCCAGCACACGACACAGAGTCAAGACTTTATTCAAGTATAGACCCATGAGCGGACAGGTTGCTCGAATACTGTTCGGTTACTCCTTGGTCGGCTGTGACTCATTGCCCTGCTTGCCACCGCGTCCACGACCCCCGCGTCGGCGACGCCTTCGTTTGGGCGAGGCATCTCCAGACGATGCGTCCCGAGCCTTTGTTTGCGCCTGTTGCTGTGCGCCTTGCTGTTGCGAGTTTTGCTGTTGCGAGTTTTGCTGTTGCTGAGCCTTCTGTCCGGCCCGATCGCCCGGACGACGCTTGGTGCGTTGCGCACCCTGGTCCTGTCCTGATCCCTGCACGGACCCACTCGCATGATGGTGCCGTCTGCGCGTCTCCTTGCGAGGTGTTTGGTCGTTGGACTTTTGCTGTGCTGCGTCTTGACGCTGCTGGGTCTGTTGGGTGGGAGGAGCCGCCTCTTGCGCGTTTGGCTTCCTATGCCGACGCCGACGCGAGCGCTTCTCTGGAGTAGGAGCATCACTAACAGCCTGCTCCTTTTGGCCCTGCGTACTCGCTTGTCCCCGCGTCTCGGGCGCAGTCGCATCTTTCCTGCGACGACGCCTCGATCGACGACTCGTCTGCTCCTGCTGTTCTGCAGCTTGCGCTGGCGACACTTCCTGAGGTTGCGTCGCGGCATCGGAGCGTCCCTTCCGCCCACGGCGTCGCCTCGGCTTGGACTCAACAAACAAATCCGCTTCGTCAAAAGCGTCTGGAGGCGTTACGCCATTCTTGCGGTCGAGTTCTGCGAGCGCCATCTGCACGTCTGGCGAGCTCAGCTTTTCCAGCGATGCGCGCACGACCGTATCGGGCCTACAAGGACAATGCAGTTCCTCGGACTTTTGTATTGCCGCTTGGGACGTCTCCATCTCGGCCAAGGGGATGCGAACCACTTTGCCGCTTTCTATGCGCAGGCAAATCTGTTCTTTGGGCGTGTCGTATTCTACGATCTTCGCCTTCCCCAAGGGCGTGTCTATTACCGCATTGCGCTTGGGCGCGCGTGCCTTAAAGTCGCGATACGCCTCAAACTCATAGCGCAGGCAGCACATAAGCCTTCCGCAGGCTCCGCTTATCTTGTTCGAGGTGAGTGGAAGGTCCTGTTCTTTGGCCATGCGAATGGAGACCGGCTCAAACGAAAGACCAAATCGAGCGCAGCAGAGCTCTTGTCCGCAATGACCAAAACCGCCCACGACAGCGGCCTCCTCGCGCACCCCAATCTGACGCATGTCAATGCGCTCGTGCAGCTCATGGGAGATGTCGCGGACCAATTGCCTAAAGTCGACGCGCTCCTCCGCGGCAAAGTAGCATACGACCTTCTCGCCACCAAAGAGATACTCGACACCAACCGGTTTCATATCCAAACCGCTCTCCGCCACGAGTCTCCTAAAAGCGGGGAATGCGTCGTCTCCCTTCTTGGCCAAACGCTCCGCATGGATAAGGTCCGCCTCCGACGCGACTCGAAGTACTGGCTTAAGGGTCGCTTTTCCAATGATGCGCTCAAGTTCAGACGCTTCAATTTCTCTGGGGCCAGACGTTGCCAACCCAATCTCGGTGCCACGTTCGGTAGCGCATATTACGTGATCACCCTCCTGCGCATCCGAGCTCTTTGGGTCAAACCAAAGGTCTCGTGCGGCATAGGCAAACTTCACCGGTATAACGGTGGACATGCAAGTGCCTCCTTGATAGAAAGAAGCATGACCTCAAGGGCCAGCTGTGGTGTTACGTTTTGGGCAATGTCGCGAGCCGCACGATGGCAGGCGTCCAATGCACTGAGCGCGCCACGCGTACTGGCAGATGCAGAAATCCGTTGCACCACATCCGCCACATCGGTGTTTACGATAGGCTCCATTGTCCCCTCGCAGCTTACGAGCACATCACGTAAAAGAGACTCGGCAGCCGCAAGTGCTTCCATGATACCCGAACGTTCGCGTGCGGTGAGTTCGCGCTTGTGCATCTCCTCAATCTGACGAAGAGCCTTCGCCGAGAGAAACTCCTCATCCTCGCTCGAGGTTCTATCCTGGCGAGCCTTCACTTCCTCCAACGGCTGACGAATCACCTCGCAGAGTTCTCGGGCAGACACAAGGACATCCCATGCATCGTCGTGCTCAAGCTCACCCAACGTTCTAACCATGCATCGACGCGCATTCCGCCTTCCCGGGGAGGCAAGAAACTCCGCCGCGCGCTCGGGCGTGCCCGCGACCGCCAGGGCGATCCGTGCCTCGTTCGCACCAACGCCCGCCTTGCGTCCCACCGATTCCAAGGCGACCTCTGTTGGAACGACCCTAAAGGGCACCTGTTGGCAACGCGAGACAATCGTGGAGAGAACCGCGTCTGCCGAACGCGCAATGAGTACGAACATTACGTTCGCCGGAGGCTCTTCTATGGTCTTAAGCAACGCATTTGCCGCACGCCCACGCAATCGATCGGCGCCGTCGAGGATGTACACCTTCGACGAAGCACGAATCGGGGCCATCGCGACGTCTTCCACCAGCTCGCGTACCTGATCGACCAGGTAACCAGCCACGCCCGCCGGTGCCAGGTGGTGAACGTCGGGGTGGGTATGATGCGACACGCGTATGCATTCATCACACGAGCCGTCGCCTCCGTTGGGGCACACGACGCATTGCGCCAGCGCATCGGCCGCCTCGAGCATACCCGAGCCCGGTGCACCCAAGAACAGATATGCATGTGACAGACGGCCTTCCATCACCGCGGCGGAGAGGAAGTCGCGGACGCGTGGCTGGTGCGATATGCGCTTGAGCGAATCGGGCGTTATGGGAACGTTTGCCACAGGCACTCCCCTATTTGCTAATAGCCAAGAACGTCGCGTACGGCCGTAAGCATGCGTGCCCGAACCACCTCGCGCGTACCCAATGCGTCAATGAGACGAACTCGTGTGGGCTCCTCGCGAGCAAGCGCCAAATAGCCCTCGCGAACGCGTTTTTGAAACTCCATGCCTTCGCCCTCAAGTCGGTCGGCACCTTCAAACGTGGCTCGTTTGAGCGCCTCTTCGGGGTCGAGGTCGAAGACCAGCGTAAGATCGGGTTGCAATCCGCAACGCCCCAAATCATTGGCCGTCCTTACCAGTCCCTCAGAAAGGCCACGCCCGTACGCTTGGTAAGCGAGCGTCGAGTCATAAAAACGATCGCACACCACTACGGTGCCGCAGGCGAGTGCCGGCTCAATTACTTCGCGAACCAACTGCGCACGCGCGGCCTCATAGAGCAGAAGCTCGCATTCGTCGCACATGTCATCGTTGCGTGGGTCAAGAACCAAAAGCCGAATCTTTTCCGAAAGACGCGTGCCACCCGGTTCGCGCAACCGAACAACCGTGCGTCCAGAGGACTCAATCGCGTCTACCAGCAAATCCGCCTGCGTGGACTTGCCGCACCCATCTACGCCTTCCAAGGTGATGAACACGCCCGTTCGTGCCATAGCCACTCCACTCGCCTCGCAAAACCCATTACGGGTAGCATACAACACTTGAGCCGCCGCTCCCCTTGGAAGCTATTTCCTTCGTCCTCGTCGTGCGGGCGCCTTCGGCTTCTTCTCTTTGCTCGGGCAATCCATGTTTACGCAAATACGCCACGGACCGCGTTGCGTAACCACCTCTACCATGGGGGCGCCGCAATCAGGACACGTCTCGCCGAGCGCATGCAACTCTCCGCGAGCGGGCAACGGATAGCTGGTGCCGCACTCATCGTAGTGTTTGCAACGAATAAAGCGCTTGCCGGTTCGCTCGCTCTTGTGGGCTATGAGGTCTCCGTGCCTTCCCTCTGCCGCACATGCAGGGCACTCGCCCACCTTGATGTCGGGCTCGAAGTTCGTGGGACACTTGGGGTTTACGCACACCTCGTATGCTCTTTGGCGGAACGGCTGGACCTTCACGCGCGGAGCCCCGCATTCAGGGCACGGACTTTCCAGCGGAGAGATCCGGCCTTGAGGCACGGGGTAGGTAACGTCACAATCCGGCCAGCCCATGCAGCCCACAAACGAGCCGCGCGTCTTTGCGGAGGACTTCATCACGAGGTCCTTGCCACACTTGGGGCAAACACCCACTTTGGCATCTGCCGTTACGGCATCCGCGATTTCGTTGCCCAAGTCGTCCAGGTGCTCAATGAGCTTGTCAATCCACACCGCGAGCACAGCGCGCGATTGTTCAACCACGTGGTCCTGGGTGTCGGCTCCCTCGCTCACCTTGGTCATGCTCTCCTCGAGCTCGGCAGTCATCTCGGGAGTCGTGATGGGCGGCGCAAACTCGTGCAGCGCCTTGATAACAGCCATTCCCAACTGACTTGGCTCCACGGGATCGCCCTTGAGGTACTTTACGTCGTAGAGCCGCTGAATAATGCTCGCCCTCGTGGACTTGGTTCCCAAGCCCCTGCGCTCCATCTCCTGAATAAGGCGACCCTGACTATAGCGCGCGGGCGGCTCCGTCTGCTTGGCCTCGAGGTCCATTGAGCAAACGTCGCACACGTCGCCCACCTCAAGCGCAGGCAGCTGGTCGTCCTTCTTGAGTCCGTAGGGATATATGGCACGGAAGCCCGGCTTAACGAGCACCGAGCCCGATGTAACGAACGGCTCTCCTGCAATGTCAAAGCTCACCTTGGTTCCCTCGCTCACCGAGGAATCCATCAAGGTCGCAAGAAAACGCCGTGCAACGAGGTTGTAGAGCTTCCACTCCGCAGGCTGCAACTTGTGAGGGTCCGCGGGCGCTGTTGGGTAGATGGGCGGGTGGTCGGTCGTCTCCTGTTTGCCCCGCGTGGCCGTGAGCTTGTCTTGGCCCAGCAGCTGCTGGCACACAGGCGCATACTGCGGAACGGCAGAAAGCGTCTTTACGCATTCTCTCAAGTCGAGCGAACGCGGGTACACGGTGTTGTCCACACGCGGGTATGAGATAAGACCGCTCATGTAGAGCGATTCGGCAAGACGCATCGTACGGGCCGGAGACAACCCCTCCGAAGCCGCAGCGGCTTGGAGCGACGTGGTGTTGAAGGGTGTGGGCGGACGCTGTGAGCGTGCCTTCTTTACAACGTCCACAACCTTGGCATGCTTGGCGTCTCGCACATGGGAGAACGCGAGCTCAGCAGCCTTTTGGTCCTTGAAGCGCGCCGTTTCGTGCGTGGTCTTGAAAGGGTCAGAACCCTCATGCGAAAGCATCCCCGAAATGACCCAGTAGTCCTCGGGAACAAAACGCTCGCGCTCCTCCTCCTTCTCAACCACGAGGGCAAGCGTGGGAGTCTGCACGCGACCCGCCGAGCGCACGTTGCCAAAGCCACCCCTGCGCGCAAGCGTAAGATACCGCGTAAGCACGGCACCCCACACCAGGTCAATGTACTGTCGGCTCTCTCCAGCATCGGCGAGGTCTTGATCCAACTCCACCAGATTGGAGAACGCATGGTCTATCTCGGCCTTGGTAAAGGCAGAGTAACGAGCGCGACTAACCGGTGTTTCTGGCGCTACTTGCCTGATCTGCCTCAGCGCATCAGAGCCGATCAGCTCTCCTTCGCGGTCGTAGTCCGTCCCAATGATGATCTCGTCGGCCTTCTTCGCAAGGTTCTTGAGCGCGCGAATAATCTCCTTTTCGGCTGGCAGTTTTTCTATGGGTGCCCACACGAGGTATGGAAGACTCGGGACCTTCCAACCCTTGATGTCAATGCCATCGGCCAAGAATGGCTTCCGCTTTGTGCTATAGGGAGGACGAGCCAGCCCGTCGGGAACATCCGCAGGCAGTACCTCGCCATCTGCCGAAACGCCATACCAACCTTGTCGCTTGTCGAATTTTAGCTCGGCAGGGAAGTCTGGCGCGAGGATGTGCCCGCGCAAACCAATGGTGACCCACTCATCCCCACCATGCTGAAAACGATAAATGGGCGTGTTGTAGACCTTGTCCTGCTTTGGACGGCCAACGTCACAGAGCAGGCGGCCAATTTGCGTGGCCGCATCGTTTTTCTCGGTAACGACTAGCTTCAAGGTGCAACTCCTCACTATGCCTTTTGCGCCTCATGCTCGGCATATTGCTCACGTGACCAATACAGCGCTTCCTTGCCGTCGCGCAGCATAATCACATGACGCGCCACCGCTAGAGACACCTCGTAAAGAGAGAGCATGACGGCATACATGAGCACCATGGTTACGGGAGAGGCGTCGGGCGTTACCACGCCGCATATCGCCAATAGGATCACATAGATATACCGCCACTGACCACGGAACGTGCGATACGGCACTATGTGCAGAATGGACAGGTAGAAAATAATGAGCGGCAACTGAAACGCAATGCCAAATCCAACCTCAAGAAGCATCATGATGGACAGATAGTCCTCTGCGTTAACCGTTGCCGTGGCAAACTCGGTTATTTGCTCAATGAGCCACCCAAAAGCAGCTCTTTGAACCACTGCATAGCAAAACACCATGCCAAGGAAGAACAAGGCGACCATTGCCGCTACGGTCGGCACAACCCACTTGCGCTCGCTCTCGGTAAGGGCAGGGAGGAAGAATCCCATCACTTGCCAAATGATGATGGGCGTGCACATGATCATGCCAAAGAAAAGCGAGACCTTAAAGCGGATGGAGAAGCCGCCAAGCGCCGAGAGCACGGTAAGCTGAGACCCTTCTGGCAGCACGGCATTAATGGGGTCAAGCATTATGTCTATGAGCGTGGGCGTAGCGAAGTACACCACGAGTGCCGCCGCAATAACGGAGACGACAAGAATGGTAAGTCGACGCCTCAACTCGGCCAAATGGTCGAACAGAGGCATGCGCGCTGGTCCAATAGGCATGACGAGTTGGGCATGCGACGCTTATGCTTGGTCGCTCCCATCCTCCTCTCCAGAAGCGGGGGGTTCAATTGCTGCTTGCTCTTCCTCGGTTTTTGCCTGAGCCTTGGCTTCGGCCTCAAGCGTTCTTGAGCTTTTGCGCGAACTCATGGCATACAAGGACGCCGCACTCGTGCGTGTTTGGTCAGCGGACTCAACAGCTTCGTCTTGCGACTGATCCGCTGCTTCGGACGTCGTCGGTTTGCTCGCATCGTCCTCTGGCACAGTTGCCTCGGATGCCTCTGCGGCCTCGCGCTCCGCCTTAAGACGAGCACGCCGCTCGGCAAAGGACTCACGTCGGGGAGCAATCTCCTCGCTCGCAGCGTCTTCCCTATCCGCGTCCTCTTCAAACGCTTCCGCCGCCTCACGCTGCCGCTGCTTGGGTGACTTCTCCAACTCCTCCGAAGCCGGGTCCATGATATTGGTCTGCACGACCTCCGTAAAGCCATCGGACGCCTCGCGGAACTGTCTGAGCACACGGCCAAGCGTCCTACCCATGCCCGGCAGCTTGTCGGGCCCAAACAGCAAGAACGCAAAGACCACAATGATAACGAGCTCGGTCTCTCCAATACCAAACACTCGTTGCTCCTCCCTCGTGCAAACTAGGCGTACAGTGCACGCCCGCCGTGCGACGGGCGTGCGATAAGGACTAACGAATGCCCAACTCTCCATCCACACCGAGCAGAGAGAGCACGCGAACCACATTGCGCTGAGGGTTCGCCACCTCAAACGGTATGCCGGCCTCCTTGGCACGATGCACGGCACCGACGAGTACGCCAATGCCCGTGGAATCTATGTAGGCAACATGGGCCAAGTCCACCACCATGCCTGCCGGCCGCTGGGTCAACAGTCCGTCTATGGCCTCTCGCAGCTCATTGGCGTTTGAGACGTCAATCTCACCCTCTATGGATATAAGCCCAAAGTCGTCGTTTAGCGACGTGTCGATCCTCAGAGACATGGCGACCCCTTACGTTAGAATCCCACACCGGATTTGTCGGCCAGCGTGCTCGTGAGCCCAGAATCCTTCTCCGTCGAGACCTTATCGGCGCTTGCGTCGCCCGCATCACCAGGTGACGACACCTTGGAGTTGAGGGAGATGAGCCTGGAGTTCGCATAGGACTTGGCGCCGTACTCGTCCTTCTTGTCCGTCTTCACGGCCTTGCGATACGCATCGCTCGCCTTCTCTGTCTCACCTTGCTGCTCATAGAGCATGCCGAGGTTTGCCCACGCGAGCGGATAGTCGGGGTTGTCCTTTGCGAGCTTCTCGAGCGCCTGGATGGCCTCGTCGTTCTGGCCCATGTAATACTGGCAGAGCGCACGATCCACGTGCACCGACTTTGCGTCATTGAGCTCGAGGTACTGGTCGTAGTACGAGACTGCCTGTTCGAGCAGGCCCTTTGCGTACTCCTTCTCCTCGTCGGTAGAACTGCTGTATGTGGCGCTATATCCCCAGTTCATGTAGGCATTGCCCAAGTTAAGCAGCGCCGCCAAGTCCTTGGGGTTGCTCTTTATCCGCTTTTTGAACGGTGCGATCTTCTCTGCATTGGTCTCTGCAAGCGACTTGAGCGTGTCATTGTCGGGGACGCCCTTCGTGAGGTCCTCCTCTTCGTCGTCACCCTGGCTCGTCGCGTTCTCTTCTTGGGCAGTCGTCTCGTTTTCGCTGGCCTCTGCCTGATCGTCTGCGGCATCGTTGTTGCCGGCAAAAATCGGAGCAAGCGAAGGCAGCATCATGGAGAGTGCCATGATGACTGCAAATACTCCAACGGCTACTTTTGCTCCCGTGGACATGTTGCGCATGCCACCGAGTTCCTTCTTTGGCTTGTCTGCCATGACTGCCTTACCTCCCGTACTCAATTGCTACGCCCGAGCGATGCAATCTTTAGAGTTAGGCCTATCCACGGGCAATCGTCAAGAGCACAATTGCCATGTTTTCTCATTCTCCATAATTCCAGGCCCACCACAAAACGTGGCAGACCGGCAACAAACTAGCGACTCTCGCGTTCTATGCGCGCTGCAACGAGCTTGACCGCCAGCACAAACACATCGAGCGCGTTCCCGAGGTTCTCCAAAGACGGGAACGTTGGAGCAATGCGGATGTTCGAGTCCTGAGGGTCGTTCCCGCCAGGCCATGTGGCACCAGCGCCCGTAAGGGTTACACCAAGCTCTTGCATAAGAGCCACGATCCTCTTGGCAGATCCACATGGACCATCAAAGGACACGAAGTAGCCTCCCCGCGGATTGGTCCACGTCGCAATTCCCAAGTCTCCCAGCCCAACGGAGAGCTTGTTCTGCACCAGCTCAAAGCGCGGACGTAGAATCTGTGCATGCTTTGCCATGTGAGCACGCACGCCAGCGACGTCGTGCAAGAAGCCCACGTGGGCGAGCTGCGACAGTTTCTCGGGGCTCACACGCTCGATCGAGAATGCCGACCGAATTTCTGCAATGTCATCCGCACTCGCCGTTACAAAGGCCATTCCGGAACTGGGGAACGTAATCTTCGCGGTAGAGGAGAATTCGTACACCAGGTTGGCTGTGCCAGCCTCGGCGATCGCATCGAATATGTTGAGCAGCTTGTCACCCTCATCATAAAGGTCATGGACAACGTACGCGTTGTCCCAGAAGATGCGGAAGTCGCGAGCCGCGGGCTTGAGGGACGCAAACCGTCTTACGACCTCGTCCGAGTACGTAATGCCCGTAGGGTTGGCATATTTGGGCACGCACCAAATGCCCTTTACCGACGCGTCCGTCTCCACCAAACGTTCCACTTCGTCCATGTTGGGACCATCGGAAAGCATTGCAATGGGCACGTTCTCAATGCCATAGCGCGCCGTTACGGCAAAATGGCGATCGTAACCGGGACTGGGACAGAGGAACTTAACCGTCCCCTGTCGGCACCATGGATCACAGCCCGCAATGCCTTTGGTATACGCATTAACCACTACGTCGTGCATGAGGTTGAGGCTCGACGAGCCGTTGACGATTACCTGGTCCGCATTGACGCCCAAGAGCTCGGCAGCAAGCTTGCGCGCCGAGGGCAATCCGTCGGGGACGCCGTAATTGTCTGCGGGCACGCCCTCGTCCTGCAAGACGGACGAGCTGTTGAGCACATCGAGCATGGGACGAGAAAGGTCCGTTTGCTCAACGCTCGGTTTTCCCCGAGCCATATCGAGCTTGAGCCCACGGGCCCGTACTTCGCTCGCCTCTTCCTCGAGCTGTTCAATAAGCGCGTCGAGCTCTGCCGTTTGCATGGACTGATAAACGGATGCCATGGCCATTCCCTTTCACGTTGCTGCTTTTGCTTCTTGAGTATACGACATGAAGCCAAGAGCTTCGCATGTTACCCGCTACTCAACCGTCCCATAGAGATATGCCCACCCATGTGCGGTGAGAATCGAATTGAGCTGGTCGCAGAGGCGGTAGCGCTTGTAGTTGCCCGCGGGCAGCAAGTTGACCACCTCCATAAGATCCGGAGAGAGATCGTTGACCTCTGCCCGCACCAACACGTCCACACGAGGAACGGCTTGGGATGGGTTCACTTTGTATAGGTCGTCCACAAGATGTTGTAGCTCACCGTACTCCTCGGATGGGTGCGACGGGGAAATCATGATGGCCTCCTCTTTCCTTGTTTACGAGAACCTCGCAGGACGTCTACCACACGCACAAACGCAATGCCCGCCAGCGCCGAGGTAACCGAGCCCGCAAGAATCGCGCATTTTGCCGACATCACCAAGGCGGGGTCTGGGAATGCGAGTCCCGCGATAAGAATCGACATGGTAAAACCAAGGCCACCCATTATGCCCACGGCAATAATCTGCATCCAGTCGACGTTGCGAGGAAGCCTTGCGAACCCAATGCGCACCAGCAAGAGCGTTACGAGGATTATGCCAATGGGCTTTCCCAGGACGGCACCAAGAAACGCGCCTTGCGTAACCGAATTGCCCACAATGGCACCGAGGTCCACGCCCACAAGCCGTACCTGCGCGTTGACAAAGGCAAAGAGGGGAAGTATGACGAAGTTAACCAAAACGGATACATCCTGCTCCGCGCGGTGCAATGGCGGCGTAACGTGATGCATAACGCGCTCAACGACCTTCGCATCGTCGGTAAAGTCATGCTGTCCCAACACGTGCGCCTCGTCATCGTACGTATCGTCGAGCTCTTCGGCCCACACGTCGAGCCAATCGTGCAGCGCAGAAAGCCTGATGTCCGTTTGGGCGGGCAGGAAGAATGCGACGATAACACCGGCCAGGGTTGCGTGAATGCCACTCATGAACATGCAGAACCAAAGCGCCAGACCCACGACCGAATAGGGCTTGAGCGAGTACACGTGCGCACCGTTGAGCATGGCGAGCACCAATATCACGCCCACCGAGGCCGCGCACCAAGAAACATTGGGCGTTTGACCATAAAAGAGCGCCAGCACCACGATGGCAAGAATGTCGTCCGCTATGGCCAGCGTTTGGAAGAATACCTTGGTCTCGGGCGCGATGCGATCCCCCAAGAGCGACATTACGCCAAGGGCGAAGGCAATGTCGGTCGCAATGGGTATGGCCCAGCCACTCGAGGTCGCTCCCGGATTGAATGCGAGGAAGATGATCGCAGGCACCGCAACGCCGCCCACCGCCGCGAGCATGGGAAGAGCCGCTTGTCTGGGACGCCTCAACTGCCCCACCGTCATCTCGTATTTCAGCTCAATACCCACAAGAAGGAAGAACACGGCCATGAGCCCATCGTTTACGATGACCTCAAACGGAAGACTCAAGTTAAGCGGCCCCAGAATAATGCCCAAGGGAGCCGTAAACGCATGCTCGACCACATCATAGAAGGGTGAGTTGGCAACTATTACGGCAAGAATAGCCGCAAACACCATAACGGCAGCGGCAACGGTACCGTTTGAGGTCACCCCCTCAAACGCAGAACGCTGCTCAAGCCTGCGTATAACCGCCGGCTCGTCGAAGATGAATCTTCTCATCCCCGCCATATCACTGGGATCGGCAACCTCTGGTATATCCTCTTCGTAATGCTGCTTGTCCAATATGCTCATGGGCGCCTCCTTAGGATTACCATGGTAACCTATATGTGATGAAGCATCACACAATCATATGGGTATAACGGTGTTTGCGAGCATGATGTTTTGGAGCATGGAGGGAACATGAATAGCCAGCGCATCGCCATCCTCACCGACTCGGGAACCAACACTCCCCAAAGCTTTGTCCAAGAGCACGACGTTCGCGTAGTACCACTCCTCATCAACTATAAAGACGGTTCCTGCTATCGCAGCGGCGTTGACATTACCACGCGCGAGGTCATCGATCGGTTCTCTGAGGAGATTCCCACCACGTCACTTCCCTCTCCCCAGCAAATCAAAGAGGCGCTTGAACAAGCGCGCGACGACGGATACGCATGCGGCGTGTTCATCACCATTTCTGCCACGCTCTCGGCGACCAATCAAACCGTACGGATGGTCTCTCGGCTGGTAGAAGGCTTTCCGCTCGTCGTAATCGACACCAGAAGCATTGGCGTCGTGGCCGGCATGGTAGTGATGCAAGCGGTACGCATGGTTGAGCAAGGCACCCCCTTTGGGGAGCTCGAAGCAAGGCTCAACGACCTTTCGGAGAAGAGCGACGTGTTCTTTACTACCAAGACGCTCGAGTATCTGTACAAGGGCGGGCGCATTAACAAGGTTACCTATCGTCTGGGAAGCGTGCTTAACATCAAGCCCGTAATAATGTGCGATGAAGAAGGGCGCTATGAGGTTGCAAAGAAGGCGCGTGGCTGGGAACGAGCCATTGCCACGGAGCTTAAGCTCATCGCGGAGCGTGCTGCCCGCTTTGAGCGCGTGCGCATAGGCATTTGCTGTTCGGATAGCTCAAACCTCTTCGACCGGCTCGAGAGGGATGTGCGCTCGAGCATTCACAACGTCGTGGACATCGTACGCTCGGGTCTTTCGGCAGACCTCATTGTGCACACGGGTCCCGATCTGGTTGGGCTGGGTATCCAACCAGCATAGCGACCCCATGCTTTTGGCAAACGGATGGCAAGCGCGTTTGGGCGTGCAGCTTGCCCCTCGCTTACCCCTCAATCTTCACGATGGGTGCAAACCCTCGCATGAGCTTCTTGCGCACGCCGGTCCTGCTAAATTGCACCTCAATAATGTCGCCGTCCACGTTTACCACCCTGCCGGGGCCAAAGGTCTTATGCGACACCTGGTCGCCAACCTCAAATGACTCGCGGGCTTTGGCCTCGTCACGCTTGATTCCAGCAGGCCTAGACTCCTGACGCGATCCAAAGGCACCTCCGCCTGTGGAACGCGTGCGTTGGCCGAATACGCGGCCACCATACACATCGGAGCCCCGTCCAGACCCAAACGTGCCGCGTCGGTCACCCCGTTTTTCCCAACCTACGCCCGAGAAGCCCGATGAGCCAACTCCGGTCGTATCGGTATGCTCTTCTGGTATCTCACGCAAAAAGCGACTGGGTGGATTCACCTGCATGGAACCGTACATTCGTCGATTTGCTGCATGCGTAAGGTAAAGGCTCTTCTCGGCACGCGTGATGGCGACGTATGCCAGGCGACGCTCCTCCTCCATGTGCCCCGGCTCATCACGACCGCTCGCATGGGGGAAGATGCCCTCCTCCATGCCCGCCACAAACACCACGGGAAACTCCAATCCCTTGGCAGCGTGGATGGTCATCATGGTCACGGAGTGGCTTTGCCCCGCCAAGGTGTCCAAATCGCTCCTCAGGGCAAGCCATTCCATAAATGCCGGGAGTTTTTGAGCGGCGACTTGCGGCAACGCGACATCCTGCGACGTTGCCTGCGATGCCTCCCACGCCTCCTCTTCTCCCGGCTCCGGTTCCAGCGCACCTGCCTCTCTGAGCTGTCTTAGGCTCTCCAGCGTACCAGCGACGTCCTCGTGCGTCTCGTCGAATTCCGCCGCCACGCCATAGAACTCGCGAATGTTCTCTATGCGGCTGTCGGCTTCCATACTGTGCTCTGCCTCGAGCGCCTGTATGAGTCCGGAACGGTCCACGATGGCCTGCACCACCATGGTGAGCTCGCCCGAGAAGTGGCGTGCGTGCTCTATGGTTCCAACCCACTCGGCAAGTGCGTTGCGTACCTTGGCGCCAAGCAGTCCTTGCTCGGCAACACATGCTTGTGCGGCCGAAAAGAACGAGAGCCCGTTGCTCGCCGCATACGCCTCAATTCTTCCAATGCTTGTGGCGCCTATGCCCCTTCGTGGGGTATTGATCACGCGCCGCGCGCTCACGTCGTCATCGGGATTCACCACGAGCTTGAGGTACGCCATCACGTCGCGAATCTCGGCGCGGTCAAAGAATCGGGTGCCACCAACGAGCTTGTAGGGCACACCAGCGCGAAGCAACATGTCCTCAAGAATGCGTGATTGTGCATTGGTGCGGTAAAAGACCGCCATGTCGTCGTACGACATGCCCTTGTCGTGCAGCTTCTCTATTTGAGCGCCAATCCAACAGCCCTCATCCCGCTCGTCGGACGCCTGAAACACATGGATGAGTTCCCCGTCACCCGCATCGGTAAACAGACGTTTGACGGCGCGACGCGAGTTGTGGGCAACCACGGCATTGGCCGCAGCGAGTATGTGTCCCGTGGAACGGTAGTTTTGCTCGAGCTTAATGACCGTCGCCTCTGGATAGTCCTGCTCAAAGGCCAGGATGTTCTTGATGTCGGCCCCTCGCCAAGAGTAAATCGACTGGTCGTCATCGCCCACAACCATAAGATTCTTGTACTTGGCAGCGAGCAACCGCGTTATTTGATACTGAACGTGGTTGGTGTCCTGATACTCGTCCACGCTTATGTACCGAAAACGATCTTGGTAGCTTTCCAGCAGGCTGGGATTCTTGGACAAGAGCTCACAGGCTCTTACCAGCAGGTCGTCAAAATCCATGGCGTTGGCACGCGCCAATCGCCTTTGCAGCTCGTGATACACGCGCGCCGCAGCACGTTCCACAGGCGTGTTGGCCTGTGCCTCGAGTTCATCCGGATACACCAAGGCATTCTTTGCGGTTGAGATGCACGACCTCACCGCAGGAAGCGGACAACGCTTTTGATCAATGTCCAGGTCCGTCATTATTTGGCGAACAAGCCGTTTGGAGTCATCGTCGTCGTAGATGGAAAAATTCGACCCAAATCCCAAGAGGTCCGCATCGTCTCGCAGCATGCGCACGCACATGGCGTGGAACGTACACACCCACATGCCGCGCGTGCTGGGAACGACGTTGCCAATACGCTCACGCATCTCTGCGGCGGCCTTGTTGGTAAAGGTGATTGCAAGTACCTCCCAAGGCCTCACGCCACAATCCGCAACCAAGTGGGCAATGCGCTGCGTGAGTACGCGCGTTTTGCCGGAGCCGGCGCCAGCAAGCACGAGCAGCGGGCCTTCCGTGCAGAGAACTGCCTCACGTTGTTGGGGATTGAGTCCAGAGACATCTATGGTCATTCCATACCTCCGGGTCGCTGGTAGCTTGCAATGGGTATCGATTGTACCGCGACGGCAGGACAGAAACGACCAACACACACGATGTGTTGGGACATATGCACGAAGGACGCGCGAAAGAAGGGCGAGGCGCCAGATTGCACGTTTTTGACGAGTTTCGGTGCTTTTCTTGCTAACCCGTAAGGGTATAGCACGGATTGCCTTCTCCCCCGCCCCTTACGTATCATAGGCGCAAGCGAAGGAACATTCTCGACGGGAGACACCGCATGGAGAGGGAATGCGCCGAGGGCGACTGGAAGCTCTTTAGGAAGAAGCTGGTTGGGTGGCAAGACGCGTACATCGACAAGCTCAACAAGGAATACCTGCAGCTACTTGGCGGGGAAGGTTCGCCGGCCAAGAAGTTTTGGGAACTGGAGAAGCGCATCAGGGCGGACCGCCGCAAAGCCGGCGTCATTGTGGAGATGAAGCGCTCCCTGCTCGTCTCCAGCCTCGTGGAGCTCGTACGCGAGGGCGTCATTACGCTTGACGACCTCTCTGAGTTTAGTGAGGGTCTGCAGGAGGCAGTGCGCTGGCCGTTTGAGGTGGAACGAGGACTGTAACGCGAGGGGTATACTGTCTCCCAACCAGAACCAAGAGGAGACCGCAGCATGAGAATCTGGCAAGACGCCCAAGGCAACCTGATTACGGACGAGCAGCTTGCTCGCCATATCGCCTCGTTCGGGAGCATGTCGCGCGCCCTCAAGGAAGGCGACATTCACCTCATGATCGCCACCGAGTCGGAGGCAAAGCCCGTGGAAGAGCCCGCCAGCACCGGAAGGAGGCGTCCGCATGCCCCTCTCTCTGCGTGGCTCTGAGCTCGGGCAGGCCTATCTGGCGCTTGCCGACCGGTGGCGAGGTTTGGATGAGGGCGACCGGGACGCCCTCATCGACTCCTTCGCCGTCGACTTTGCGTATCACTCGGGAGGACTGGAGAACGACCAAATCACCCTGCACGACACACGCGAGGTGTTCGACCACGATGGCGTCTCGTCCTACACGGGTGACCTGCGCACGCTCTTCGAGCTGGCAAACCTCAAGGCAGCGTGGGAATGGGTCCTCAACGCGCTCCTGTCGGGATTCTCCTTTAATACCGACGAGCTGCTTCATTGCCACAAGACCCTCACGCGCGGCACGTACGATGAGCGCCGCTGGTCGTTAGGCGAGCGTCCGGGAGCGTTCAAGCGCCACATGTATGAGGTTGGCGATGGCGTAGGTGACCCACCAGCTGACGTTCCAACCTCAGTGGAGGCGCTGCTGGATGAGGTGAGGTCGGCGCTCGCGACAGAGCACGACGCCCTGGGAAGCCTTGCCATCGCAGCGTATCTGCATGCCGTCCTCGTGGATATCCATCCCTTCGCAGACGGCAACGGGCGCGTTGCGCGGCAGCTCACAAACATGGTGCTTCTTCAGGAACGCTTACCGCCGGTGCTCGTTCCCAAGGAGGACCGAATGGCGTACTTCGGCGCCTTGGATGCATATCATTACAAGGACGAGGTCGAGCCCATGATACAGCTCCTGGTCGCAGAGACCCTCAGACGTTGGGACCCGGGGTATTTGCAGGCAATCGCCAACCAATGAGGGACAGTCCCCGTTTGGTTAATCGCGAGTTAGCCAAACGGGGACTGTCCCTCATTGGTTAGGCCAACTTATGCCATGAGGTCAATAACCTCGTCGAAGACAACGTTGGAGGCCTCGATGGCCTCACGCGGTGCAAATACGCACACGGTGCGCTGTTGGGCAAAGCACGCAATTGACTTTGCCAGGGAACGCAGGCCCTCGGCCGTTATGGACAGCTCGGCCTTGCGAACTTCGTCACGCCAAGCCTGATCCTTTCCCACAAACCGCAGCGTATCCTGCCTGCGCGCAAGCTGACGAGGCTTTACGGGTGCATCATGCTTTGCGACCGTGGCCACCACATAGCCCGAAAGATCCTCATCGTTGGTCTGCCACGCCGCAAGCCATTCCGCCGTGCGATCATAGCGCTCAAGGGTGGCATCGATGCCCGGGTCCCTATACGACCAAAACTGGCGTAGACCAGAGTGCGTATGCCTAAATCCAACACCATAGGCGCCACCCTTAACCCGCACCTCATTCCACAGATAGTCGTACGAGAGCACGCGCTGAGCCACGCACCACGCCGCAAAGGCAGACGCATCCGTAGGAGGCACCGCCATGCCCGCCCCAACAAAGCTCACGTTTGAGGGAATCACAAAGGCCTCGTTGCACGGTGAGGTCTCCGGCGCCACCAGCACCTTGCCCAGCTGCTCGTGCGAACGGAGGCCGAGCGTTCCCCCGCATTCCCAAAAGCGCTCTCGATCTTGCGCCGCGCCGATGAAGCTCGCCGTCACGTTGTCTGACCCAAATATGGCCGAGGCCACCGACTCGAGCTTTGCCGTAAGTCCCTCTCGGCGATCCTCCCAGTTTTGCAGCAGATCCTTAAGGAAGAGATAGTAGTCTACCCCGCTTAGGCAATTGGAAATCTTTGACGCGGCGTCGTATTGGGCAGACAGTCGCGCCGTGGCGGCGGCATGGCCGGCATTCACAAAGTGCTGCTCCAGCACAATGCGGCGTTGCTGCAAAATGGCAAAGATGCGGTCGGTGTCATCGAATTGCGTGTGCGCCCACACCTCTTGGGGTATGTCGACCAATCGCTCAACGTTCTCGGAAAGCGCACTCGCGCTCATCACAAACAGCGAGAGTGCCTCGTGCAAGTCCCCATCCTTGGGATACGTCTCGCTAAAGAATCCCAAAGACCCCAAGTTGAGCTCTATGAGCGTGTCGAGGCTCGCGGCGTCATGCTTGTTGGTGCCGAGCTTTCCCAGCAGATCGCTCAGCATGCCCACATACGGCAGGTCCTCAAACGGCACATGGCACAGGTCAAAGTAGAGGTACAGATAATCGATGTGCTTGGTATCCAGCTCGTGGACAAGGCACGGCAGCGGGGAGTTGGTCTTGAGCACCTCCGGCTCCGGTCGCGAGTCTCCTATGTCCGAAATGGCAAGTCGCGGCAGCTTGGCAAGGTCTTCGGGAGAGTCCGGTGCTTCCTGTTCCCGGCGCAGTGCCTCGACCTCCTCGCGAATGTGAGCACAGTCCTCGTCGCTCAGCGTCGCTCGACGCTCAGCCAGCTCTACTTGTTCCTCTGCAGACGCCCCCTCCTCAACCGGCACGAGCTCCACGTACGCACAGTGCGTGCTCATACATACGACCCGCTCGAGCAACCGCTCAAAGTAGCCCCTGTCGATGCCGTCCTTCATCTTTGCGAGCGTGCTCTCGTAGCGCAAGTAGTCCACAGGTCGCTCGTCATCATAGAGCCAGCTCGACATCACCTGAACCGAGACGGCAATGCCGGTGGGATATGCCCCAAAGTCCTGTTCGCGCAGGTTGAACTCAGCCTGCGCAAGCGATGCGGCAATCTGGTCGTGGCCAATCCCCTCGCGTGCCAGTCGAGCACAGGTGCTCTCCACAAGCGTGCGGAATTCCTCCGCCACCCCCTCACGTGCGCCTTTGAGCTGGAACAACACACGCGGCTGCAACTCACCGTCAATGAGCACCGCCACAAAATCGTCCCCAAGACCGGCGTCAAGCACAGCGCGCTTGAGCGGCGCCTCGTTTGAACCGGCAATGGCGTCAAGCAGAATGTCGCAAGAGAGGACGTCGTCCCTGTCTGCCGCGGTGCCAATTACATAGGCAAGCGCCACGGAGGCATTCTCGGGGGCGGTCGCCATCTCCACGCGGGTGTATGGCGAACGAACAGGCTCTTGCAGCTCAAGTGGATTGGGAGATCCGGCGCCACGGGACTCCGCGCCTGCAAAGCGCTGGTCTATAAAGGCGAGCTCACGCTCGATGTCCATGTCGCCATACAACACCACGTAGCTGTTGCTCAAGTCGTAATGGCGCGCATGTGCGTCAATAAACTCCTCGTAGGTAAGCGTGGGGATGGCGCGCGGGTCACCACCAGACTCAAAGCGGTACGCCGTTTGGGGGAAGAGTGCACGATCCAGCGCAAGTCCAAGCACGTCGTCGGGATCGGACGTCGCACCCTTCATCTCGTTAAAAACCACACCGTTGTACACGAGCTCGTCTTCGTCGGTAAGCTCGTAATGCCAGCCTTCTTGCTCGAAGATGCGCGGACGATGGTATATGGCCGGGTGCAACACGGCATCCAAATAGACGTCCATTAAGTTCTCGAGGTCGGCCGTATTGGTCGAGGCCACGGGATACATGGTTTTGTCTGCGAATGTCAGCGCGTTAAGAAACGTTTGCATGGATGTCTTGAGCAAGTTGACAAAGGGCTCCTTAACGGGGAATCGGTCCGACCCGCACAGCACGGAGTGCTCGATTATGTGGAACACGCCCTTGTCGTTTTGAGGAGGCGTCTTGAAGGAGATGGCAAAGGACTTGTTCTCGTCGTCGCAAGCCACCCACACTGCACGCGCGCCCGTACGCCCATGCCGCATAACGTAGGCGGTGCCCGAGAATTCCGCAAGAGGAATAACGTCCACTACGGTAAACCCCGCATATTCGGAACCTTCCACAAGTTGCGCGGAGAAGTCTTGGTGCGAATCGACTTGCGCTGTGCTCATGTGTACCTCCATCTACCTTGCTCGCATAAAGGTGCCCCCTGCTGGCATCTGCCACCAGGGGGCACCCTACTGGCAACCCATTCTCGTTTATATACTGTCCATCTCCGAAAGAACCGTGGAGTACCATTCCGCATAGATGTCGTTGCTCGCGTACATCTCTGCACCCTCGAGGGTAAGGCTGCTCCCATAGCCAGATGCAAACCCAGCAACGTGGCCCCTAATGGCGGACTCCCAATCCGACCAACCCGAGGTACCCCATCCCCATGCATTGTGAGGCTGGAAGCACACGCTTCCCTTGCCGCTCTCCACACACGAGATGGCCGGCGAAAGTCGCGGATCAACTCCGTAGTCGGACGCTGCCTGCGCAAAAACGCTCCCATAACCCTCGAGCGGTGACCCGGCAAGATAGGCATCGATGCGGGCGGCCCACGAGTCAACTTCGGACGAAGAGGTGTTGTCCACGATGGGATCGGTGCTTACGTCGGGATTCGACGGCACCTCAACCTTAACGGTGTTGCCCGAACGAGTGGTGATGGTGGCCTCTTCGTCCTCGCTGCCGTTGTCGTTGTTGTTGTCGTCAGACGAATCGCCTTCGTGGCTCTGCGCGCCTTCGGACCCGTTGTCCTGCGTGTTGGCAGGGGCATTCTGCGCGCTCTTCTTCGTTCCCTTTTCAACCGACTCCTGCGCAATGGCAATGGCGGCGGCACGCTGCGGAGCCTCAGACGCTGCGACTGCCATCGCGCGGGCCTGAACCTCCCTACGTGCATCGCGTGCCTGAATGAGCGCCGCCGCGGCTTCCTCTTCCTTGCGCACGGCAGCATCGTGCTCAACGGAGAGTTCGGCCTTGGTCTGAACAAGCTCCTCCTCGAGCTTTACCAGCTCGTTTATCTCGGAGGTATTGCGCTCTTGAATGGCATCGATATACCGAATCGTCGAGATAAAGTCGTTGAAGTCCTCAGACGTGAGCACGAGTTCCAACAACCCGGGAGAGGACTGTTGGAAAAGATACATGCTCTTGATAGACGCCGCCGTACGCTCACGCTGCTCCGGCAAGCGTTCCTCGATCTCGGCCATGCGCGTCTCGTTTTGGCTTATCCGCTCCTCTATTTGGTCGACCTCGGCAGCCGCTTGTTGGTAGGCCTGGGCAGTCTGCAGCACGCGGTCTTGCAAGCCACTCTCTTGCACGGCCAACGCAGTGGCGCTGTTGTCGGCAAGAGCGGGCGCGGGGGTCGCGCCAAGCACAAGCGCCAGGGCAAAAACCCCTACGAACAGGAGAGATATACGGGATAACCCTCGAAGGTTCAACTCACTCACCTCCGTGGCACGGGGACAGATGTTCCTATTTTAGTGCATATATTCCAAAGCCACCGGATATCCACGGGCTTGGAATCCTATGCTACTTCACAACAAGCGTGTCGCATCCTGGTATGCGCGAGAGGAACGTTGAGGTTGACCCCATAAGCGCATAGCGGAAGTTCGAGAGGCCGAGGGCGCCACAGATGATAAGATCTGGCTTTATCACATCAATCATCTCATCGCGAAGCGTCTCGCGCACGCGACCAATCTTCACCACGAGTTCGACCTTGCGAATTTGGGGCTCCATCTCAGCCTCTGCGATCTGCGGTGCGATCCCCTCGCGGAAGCTCTTCTCGAGGGTATCCAAAAGCTCCAGAGGATACGAGCCAGCGGTCTCGAGCGTCGTGGAGTCCACGACGTGGCCAATGTAAAGCTCGGCATTGTTGTTTGCCGCAATGATGATGGCGCGCTGGATTACGAGCTCTTGCTGAGGGGTCCCGTCGACGGCAACGAAAATCTTGTCATATCCGAGCGATTGATAGTTTGGTGCGGGGACGTTCATGCGTACCTCCTTAGACGGCTCTAGAGTAGTCTAGCCATATCTGCCATGGATTCCGAGTACGTATTGTGTGCGCGGTTGTGCTCGTTTGGTGTGCGGTCCTGCAAAGGGGGCGGCAGGGGTTCATGATGGTGCGTGCCCACCAACGACAGGAGGACACATGGACCTTATTGAGCTCATAAAGGCTGCGCTCTTTGGCCTTGTGGAAGGCGTCACCGAATGGTTGCCCATTTCCAGCACGGGACACATGCTGCTACTCAACGAGTTTCTTACGCTAAACGTGAGCCAAGACTTTTGGGACATGTTCCTTGTTGTTATTCAGCTTGGCGCAATACTGGCCGTATGCGTGCTGTTCTTTCATCAACTCAACCCATTCTCACCCAGCAAGTCCCCCACCGAGCGGAAGGGAACATGGCGCTTGTGGGGTCAGGTTATCCTTGCATGCCTTCCCGCGGCCGTAATCGGCATTCCTCTGGACGACTGGATGGAGGAGCACTTGGGTAGCCCCTTTGTGGTCGCTGGTGCGCTCATTGTGTACGGCATCGCCTTTATTATTATTGAAAACATGCGCAGCAACCAACCGCAGGGCGCCCATTTTGCATCCAAACAGCAGAGCGGCGTGCTCACCATTCAGCCGGACGAATTGGCGCCCGTGCAATCAGTGCAAGAGCTCAGCTGGGGTACGGCCATGGGTATTGGACTGTTCCAAGTTCTTTCCATAGTGCCAGGCACCTCACGATCGGGTTCAACCATTATTGGCGGACTGCTTCTTGGCTGCTCGCGCGCCGTAGCCGCTGAGTTCACGTTTTACCTGGCCATCCCCGTAATGGTTGGGGCCAGCGGCCTGCGTTTGGTAAAGTTCTTCCTCAAGGGAAATATGTTCACCTCGCAGGAGCTTGCCATTCTTGGCGTGGGCTGCGTCGTGGCCTTCGTGGTGTCCATCATCTCGATTCGCTTCCTCATGGGCTTTGTGAAGAAGCACGACTTCAAGCCCTTTGGCTGGTATCGCATCATCCTTGGCATCGTTGTTATTGCCTACTTCCTCATCGCCCGCTAAGGAGTG
>JAFWMI010000140.1 GCA_017513965.1 Atopobiaceae bacterium | reverse complement strand
TCGTACTCTGCCTTCTTTTGGTAGTACTGCCCCCAGCCTTCCTCCAACTGAGTCCTGCTGGCCTCGAGCGTTGCCTTGGTAGAGGTGAGGTAGTTATACACCTGCGTGAGGCTACCAGGGATATCGTTGAGCGTAACGGTAACGTCCCCCACCGTGATCGAAGCCGTGTCCAGTTCGGTGAGCATTTGATCGGCCATGCTCACGGCATTTCGTGCAATCGAGATAATCTCAGAGGCGTCGTCGAGGCCCAAGTCGCTTATGGAGTCCATGTCGCGCACGGATATGGGTATGCCCGTGGCATCTTCCACGAGACTCGCCTCCGGAATCATTGAGCCGTACGTATTGCGCACGTTCTCATAGATGCTCTTGAGCGATACGAGCTTGCCCGAAGCAACTGCCTGATTCTCGGGAGAGGGATCGGAATTCATGTTGTCCACGGCCGCCTCGAACTCGTCGATTGCCGCCGCCAGCTCGCTCACGTAGGGACGCAGGTTGGTGGCTAGGTTCATCAGCAGGTCGTACGAACCCCTCACATCCGCAAACTTGTCCCGAATCTGGTTGTAGAGGTCGCTCGCCATGTTGTACGTTGCGATTCCGGCATCGTACTTGGCCTGCCCGTCGCTCAGCAGACGATAGGCGTCGTCTAGTTGATCCTGTGCCCACGCCTGCTCTTCGCTTGCGTCCGACAAGCCGCTCACCAGCTGATTCTGACCATCCTCAAGCTTTTTCTTGCCCTCTTCGAGCTGCTTCTCTCCGTCGTCGATCTTCTGCTGGCCCTCTTCGAGCTGCTTTTGGCCATCGTCGACCTTTTGCTGGCCCTCATCCAGCTTGCTCTGCATGCGACCGTGCAACTCATCGTAGCGCGCAGTCGCGAGCTCACCGCCCAAATCGGTGATCGCCGTCACGATCGGCGCGATTTTCTTGGAATACTCGGGCGAGAACGTGTTGATGCCCTCGAGCTCGTTGCACCGCACGTAGGCGTTGGTAAAGCCGTCCTGGAACTTGCTCTCGTCAAATGCGTCGGTGGTCACGAGTCCAACGCAGTCAATCATGCCCGAAGCGCTGTTTGAGACACCGTACGAATCGGACAGCTTGGCAAGGTACGAGGGCATATCCACGATTGCCGTAAGCACGAAGGTGTCGGTGGTGAGGTACGCCATGCCGTCCTTGTCCTCAACCTTGGTCCCCGTGTTGAGGTCCAGGCTCATCTCATCGGCATCATGCACGAACGTGAAGGTGTCTCCCACCTTAACGTTGTTGTTCTTGCACCATGGACTCAAAAGGGCAATCTCGCCCTTTTTGGTAGGCAGCCTGCCCTCCACCGACGTGGGTACGTCGATACGTTGGGTTAGAGACTGCAGCTTGAACGTTTGACCGGTATTGTTGTAGTTGAGCGTTACGAATGAGCTGTAGCCAACCTCGAGGTCGTCCACGCCCTCCACCTTGTGCAGCTGCTCCAGGTTCTCCTTCGTGAGACCAGAGGGAAACTGAACCTCCACGTCGTGCATATTGCCCTTTTCGAACTCTTGCTGGGTCGCCGTGCGTACGGCTATGCCACCCCAGCGCAAGCCCATGAACAGGCCCACACCCAAGCACACGAACAGGGCAATGGAGAGAAACGCCACAAGGTTGACTCTTATGTTGGCAAGTAGTTCTTCCAGTCTAATTCGCTTCATGCGACTCTCCGTTACCAAACGAGCTCGGACGCATGCGCCTTGCGGCGGTTGACGCTCACTTCGTGCACGCGACCGCCTCTCATCCGCACCACGCGGTCGGCCATGCGGCAGATCTCCTCGTTGTGCGTAACCATGATCATGGTGGTTCCTTCGCCAATGATCTTCTCCATAACCTCAAGCACCTCAATGGAGGTGGTGTAGTCAAGAGCGGCGGTGGGCTCGTCCGCCATAATGATGCGGGGTCGCTTCATGAGGGCACGCGCAATCGAGACGCGCTGCTGCTGACCGCCAGACATTTGCGAGGGGTAGTTTTCCTTGCGATCGCCCAGGTTCACGATCTCCAGCGCCTCGTCGGCACTCATGGGCTTGGGCACCAAGCTTGCGATAAGCTCCAGATTCTGGCGCGCGTTGAGGTTGGGCATGAGGTTGTAGCTCTGGAAGATAAAGCCAACGTTGTCTCGACGGTACTCGGTGAGCGTTTTTTGGTCGGCATTGGAGAGCTCCTCGCCAAAGCACTCGAAGGTGCCGGAGGTGGGGTGGTCCATGCCGCCCAGGATGTTGAGCAGCGTTGACTTGCCGCAACCGCTCTCGCCCAGCAGCACCAGGAACTCCCCCTCGTACACGTCGAGGTTCACGCCCTTGAGCGCGCGTGGTACCACGTCGCCGTTGTGGAACTCGCGGGTAACACCGCGCACGCTCACGATCACCTTGCCTGGCGACCACTGAGACTGAAGATACTCGTTCTCACCCATGGCCAAGCCGGCGAGCATGACCATCATCTCGCAGACGTCGGCCTCCTCCTCGCTCAGACTGCCGCCGCCGTCACGGTTGATGAACTGAATGCAGCCCAGACTGTCGCGATCGTCGGAGAACGGCACGCAGAGCATGGAGACAACGTTCACGCCCGCGAAGTCTTCGACCGTCTGGGGGTCGTCAGTTGGCGAGAACGAGAGATAGCGCTCGGTCTTCTGCGTTCGGAAGACACGACCCACCGCGCCCTCGCCCGGCAAGTGCGAGCGCGAGGTCAGGTCGGTGGGACAGACCCAAAAGTACGGATGCAGCCGATTTTTGTTGCTTTTGTCCGCATACCAAATCACGCCGTACTCGGCGCCACAATTCTGGAGCATGGCCTTGAGGCCGTCGCGTAAGGCATCGTCGAGCGAATCGGCGCGGGCTATGGCGCCTTGCGCCTCATTGAGCGCGCGATACGCCGATACCAGAGACTTGTCCATGGAGTTCCTTCCCAAAGGCTTACCCAAGAGGGCACACTAGTCTTCTGTTGATAGCGCTACTCAGCGAGCGCGACAATGAATTGTATGAGTTGCTATTACTAGTTTGTATACTCAAAGATGGCCGCATAGGCAGCGAGCAGCTTGTCCATGCCACAGGCAGCGTTTGCGGGGCTCGTGGAGGGCAGCCGCGTTGCAGGCATGCCAACGTTGGATTCGCACAGGCGACGATAGAGCTCGTAGGCCTTTGCGCCCGTGCAAAAAATCGCCTCTATGGGCGCGTACTCGGTGATGCGCGTGAGGTCGTTGGGCTTTGCGTTGCGAATGCTCGTATCGGACGCCCCCACGATGTCGCATTCCACAATAACGTCCCACAGCGCAATGCCATGGCGCAGGCAAAAGGAGCGCTTGAGTTCGTTGGTGGCAGGCACCGGCTCATCCGCGAGCTGGGCAAGCACGCGCCAGAAGCGGTTTTGCGGATGACCGTAGTTATAGCCCGTCTCGCGCGACTTGGGACTGGGCATGCTGCCGAGTACCAGCACGCGGCTGTGCTCATCGAACGTGGGCGGTATGCTATGCGTTACATGTCTCACTTCGCCCATGACGCTCCCCCACTGTGGTGTTTCCCTTGTATGCAGTCCCTTTGGTTGCTACACCGTAACCTTGACCGTTACCGTACGCGTGCGCGGCAGATAGGTCTTTGTCCCCTTCGCTCGCACCTTTATTTTTATCTTATACGTGCCCCGCTTGGTTCCCTTGCGTGCCGTCACTTCGCCGGTCTTGGCATTCACCTTAAACCGCTTGGCCGCCTTCTTCGTGCTCACGTTGGCGTATCGGATGGCACCTTTGGCCTTGCGCACCGTGAGCACGCTCGCCGCCTCCCCCACCTTGAGCTTTATGCCCTTCTTCGCGGTCGCCTTCATCGGGTTGGCCTTGCCCACGCGCACGAGCACGACCTTTGCCTTCGACTTCTTGTAGGCCACGTTCCCTTTCGCCGTAACGGTTATGCGCGTTGTGCCAAGGTGCCTGGCCACGATCATGCCGTGGGAGTCAACGGTTGCCACGATGGGTCTGGAGGACTTGCACGAGAGCGGCGTCTGCGCAAAGCCGCTGCATTTCACGTTGAGCAGCTGCCTCTTACCTATCACCACCTGCGCCTTTTTAACCGTCACGCTTTGCGCCTTCCGTACCACGGTAAAGGGAATGGAGAAGTCCACGCCACGGTACGTGCAGGGAAAGGCGGCCTTCTTGGTTGTGGGCTCGGCAACAAGCTCGCGGATAACCACGTCGCGCTTTGGGATGGCGGTGCCCGACCCGCTCTTGCACACAAATTCGCTCCGCGCAGCGCTATACACATATCGTACGGTCTCGCCACTCTCCGTCACCTTGAGCACGTCCCCGTCCGCAGGCTCAATTGCCGGAAAGTGCAGCTGGTACTTGTGTACGCGCTTGGCGTAGCTTTTGTCATAGATGCCCAGCTTCTTGGTGTAGGCAATCGCCTTGGCCGTGCTCGTCTTGTACGCCTGCTTGCGGGCGTAGGCAACCTTGGTCACCGTCTGCTTTTGCACCGTAACGGGCACGCTCGCCGTCTGCCCCTCGTACCGCACGGT
Organism: Atopobiaceae bacterium; assembly: GCA_017513965.1. Taxonomy (GTDB): domain Bacteria; phylum Actinomycetota; class Coriobacteriia; order Coriobacteriales; family Atopobiaceae; genus RUG440. The sequence goes on along the minus strand of JAFWMI010000140.1, from coordinate 1,703 downwards.
AAAGGCATGCGAACCAGCCTGCCAGCGTTTGGCGTAGGGCTGCTCGGCAGTAATGTCTATGTCGTATTCCTCAATGAAGTCGGTCTTGTCCCGCTCGTTGACAAACCCCATGCGCTCATAGCCCGCATCTGGGTCCGCGAACTTGGCATACACATACCGCTTGCTGGTGCCATCCACGTAGTTGACAACGAGCACGTCGCCCAGCAGGCGCGAGTCCTTGGGGAAGAAGTAGTGGTGGTACGTGTGCCCCTGCCCGGTCGTGGGGTCGTACTCGTAATAGCTCGAGGAGTCCACGCCGCGCACCAATACGATTGCGTGCGCCGGGCTGTACGCGATGCTCGCCACCGGACTGGACACGATCGAGAAGGACACGCTCCCCAAGCCTTCGGCATCGAAGTTCTGATACCGAACGGTCAGCGTATGCGACCCCTTCTTGTTCTGCGTGGCCGAGAGGCGCGCGTAGAGCTGCACATCTATATCTGCGTACCAGCCCTGCTCGTCCTTCCACGAATAGCTGGCGGTCCGACGATATGTGTGCGTCGTGCCGTTGCTCACCACCTTGAGCACGTCCCCCTCGCTGGGGTTGTACTGGTACAGGTAGCACACCTTTCCAGCGTCGTCGTAGTCCTTCTCGCCGGAGTTCTCCACAAAGGTGATGGGGCTCGCCGGAACGTACGTGAGCTGCGCGTTCGTGTCGTACGCCTGCGTTATGACCCCGTCCGCGCGACCGTTCGACGATTCGAGCACGACCTCAGGCGTCTCCTCCTCGGCTTCAACGGCATTCTCTTCGCCCAGAGCGGCCACTGGCAACCCGCTCGCCAGGAGCAAACACCCAAGAAGCACCACCCAGAGTTGCCTTGCCCACAATGCCTTTCTCACAACCAGCACCTCCAACGGCCTCGCCACGCAAGAGGGCGCCTCCACAATTGGAGGCGCCCAAAGGTCATTCACTCAAACGAGCGTTTATGGCTTATGCCCAGCCCTTGCCGTCGCAACCAAAGTCGACGATGAGCTCCTTGGCGCGAGCGACGATGGCGTCGAAGCCAGGCTTGAGGAGCTTGCGCGGGTCGTAGTTCTTGCCCTTCTTGGCCTCGCCGGAGTCGACGAAGTCCCACGTGGCCTTGGCCATGGCGACCTGGAGGTCGGTGTTCACGTTGATCTTGGCGATGCCGTTGTCGATGGCCTCCTGGACCATGGGGGTCGGGATGCCAGTGCCACCGTGGAGAACGAGCGGCAGGTCGCCCGTGAGCGCCTTGATCTCGGCCAGACGATCCATGGACAGGCCCTCCCAGTTGTCGGGATACAGACCATGGATGTTGCCAATGCCGCACGCGAGGAAGTCAACGCCGAGGTCGGCGATGGCCTTGCACTCTTGAGGATCAGCAAGCTCGCCAGCGGAGGCAACGCCGTCCTCGACGCCACCGATGCCGCCGACCTCAGCCTCAACGGAGATGCCCTTGCCGTGGCAGAGCTTCACGATCTCGGCGGTGCGCTCGAGGTTCATCTCGAACGTGGGCTCGTGGGAGCCGTCGTACATGATGGAGGTGAAGCCAGCGTCGATGGCCTTGAAGCAGTCCTCATAGGAGCCGTGATCGAGGTGCATGGCATCGGGAACTGTGATGTTCATGTAGTCAACGAGGTCGGCAACGACGTCGCGAACAACCTTGAAGCCCATCTGCCACTTGGTAGCACCTGCGGTGCAC
>JAFWMI010000139.1 GCA_017513965.1 Atopobiaceae bacterium | reverse complement strand
GACGTGATGGTGCACTGCACGATCACGAAGCGGCGGAGCTTCTCGTAGGTCCCTATGAACATCCACACGTAAGGGGTCATGAAGCCGAGCTGGGCGTGGTCCGCTCCGAGCGCGACGTTGTTTGCGATGAAGCAAGAGAAGAGGTCGCCCTTGACGTCGGGGTAGGTCTTCCTCACCCATGCGCCGAGCCACCTGTTCATGTTCTTGTTCCCCATGTACGGCGGGTTGGCCACCACGACGTCGTAGCGCGCGGCGAGCGGGGCGAGCTCGGCACGCAAGCGCCCGAGCTTATGGGCAGCCACGCCGGCGAAGAGCGAGGCGCCGCCGGCAAGGGACGCGAGGTCCCTTTCTATGGCATCTAGATCGCCTTCCTCAGGCTTGAAGAGGCTGCCGCACTCATCCAAGTGTGCCGCCGCGTCTACAAGCGCTTTGCGTTTGGCGACGTTGGGACAGGCCTCAAGCTCCTCGTCCGTGAGCTCCACCCTCTTGAGCACAGTCACTCTGGGCACCACTCCCCTCCTGAGGAAGCGCTTGTCCAGATCACATGCCCGCATGGTGAGCGCGAAGCTCGCCATCGCGGCGGCTCGAGGGTCGATCTCCAGGCCCGTCAGGTTCTTCTCGATTATGAGGCGCGCGGCGTCACGATCGCGGTAGCCGCTCTCGCGGTACATCTCCAGCAGCAGGTCGAACGCATAGACGAGGATGTGGCCCGAGCCGCACGCGGGGTCCACCACGGTTATGTCCTCGGGCGACGCTATGCGCCTGAACTCCGTCTCGTGCTCCTCGTCCGGTTTTACGTAGTAGGACATCTGCTCCACGAGCCTGCTGTCTGGATGGTTGAGCATCCACAACCTACCGAGCGAGTTCTCCGTGAGGTAGCGCACGATCCAGTGCGGGGTAAAGAGCTGGGTGGCCGGCGCTATGGCGTCGCGCTCGGCCTTCTTGCCCTTCTTGAAGCTCGCGAACACCTCGTCCTTGCGCTCGCTCACGTAGTACTGGTACATCCAGCCCACGATCTCCACGCCCTCGCGCCAGTCGGCCTCGTCGATGTCGGTCACCAGCCTGCCCACGACGCCCTCGGCGCGCAGCAGGCCCGTGGGCAGCAGCAGCTCCATGGCAGAGCCCACCGGCTCGAAGACGGCCGGCATGCACTCGGCGAGCTCCGCGCACTGCGCGAGGAACACCAGGCGGAACAGCCCCTCGTCGTCGCCCTCCTGCACGAGCCTGAGGGCCTCGTCCCTGTCGAGCGCATCCAACGGCAGGCCGAGCGCCTCGGCAAGGCACTGTGGCTCGAATGAGCCGTCTGGCGACGAGAGTACCCTCACGTGGCTAGGCAGGCGGTCGTTGGCCTCCATGAAGCGAATGGCGAGCAGGCGGTTGAACCAGGTGTAGGCGGCGCGCTCCACGAGTGCGTCACGACCGTCGGCCGCGAGTGCTTTCAGCAGCTCCCTGCGCTGCTTGCGCTCCTGCGCTGTGAGCACGCGGCCGTCTATGGTGTCGGCCTCAGGGTCGGCGCCCTCGGATATCCCCCACCAGACACAGCGCTTCTCCACCTCGGCAATCAGTTCCCGGCGTGCCCACGTGGCATAGTTCTTTATCGCGTTGTCGTTCATGGCCTGCTCCCCTACCTGATCTTTGCCAGCACGTCTTGGAACTTCGCATAGTTGACCTTCACGCCGTCATCGAGGTCAATGGCGATCATCTGGTCGGCAAGGTGGTGGACCTTTTCCTCATAGGCGCCTGTCTCCTTGAGCTGGTCCTGTAGTTTGCGCAGGCGCTTTTGGAGCGCCACGCGTTGCGAGCGCGCGCATGACTCCAGCTCGTTCTCAGTGTTGGAGATCTGCGTGCGGTAGCGTTCCTGCTGCTCGTGCACATAGTCGGTGCGTAGGCGCGCCAGCAGGTCGGGCGTGTAGCGGTGCAGATAGGTTATGGCCTTGAAGCCGTTCTTCCTGCCGGAATCGAACAGCCAGTAGATGGGGCGCTTCTTGTACGTGCGGCAATGGTCCTTGTAGAACTCCTTGAGGAAGTAGGCGCGAATGACCTGGCGAGAGCTGCCCTTGCCGCCGAGCGCGTCCGCAATGAACTGCAGGTTCTGCTCGAGCGTCTCGTCCCCGTAGGCCACGCGCACGAACTCGACCGTGTGGGCCACGATGTCGTCGTCGCCAAAGTAGTCCTCGTCCGTTATGGGGATGATGGCGTCGTCGTCTGGCATGAACGTGGGGTCGGGTATGCGTGCGAGGTAGTCCGCACGCGTAGCGCCCTGGTCGGCGAGGATCAGCCCGTCCTCGTCCAGAGAGTAGCGACCCATCATGCAACCGACGGCATAGGAGAGCAAACTCACTATTACGTCTCGCTTGGTCTGTACGTACTTGTTGCCCTTGAAGCTCTCGGGAATCTCCTCTGCCGTATCGAAGATACGAGCCACGCTCACGTACTTGTCTTCGACCTCTATGGGCACCTCACCCACCATGTCGTAGATCTCGGCAAAGATTCGGTTGAGCTCCTCCTCGTTGGCCTTGAGCTGGTCAAAACGGGCGTTCGTCTCGGCCTTGTGCTGTTCGTACTTGTCTGCTATGAGTCGTGCCATGTTTGATCTCCTTATTGCCCCAGACGAATGCTGTCGAAGCCTTCGAGTTCTGCGAGCATCCTCAAGCGGAATTCCTCCACGTAGGCGTTCACGTCTTCCTCGGACTTGAGTGCCCTCGTAGGCAGCACCGTACTGCGACTGATGACCTTGGTCTTTGGCTTGGGAGGCTTGGGTGGGTCGGTCGGCTCGACGGGTATGACCTTAGCCGAGTCGATCCTTATCAGCTGCGTCTCTTTCCACGTATCTAGCTGTGCTCCGAGCGCGTCCAGCTTTGAGCAGGTGTCGGCATGCTCAATCTGCAAGCGCCGTGCCTCCGCCTCGCGCCTTGCACGGTCCACGATGCCCTTCACGTCCTCTCTGGACACGTTTTCGGGAACCGAGCTCGCATAGTCCTCGATTTCGGCAATTGAGGACTTGAGCTTCCCTTGGAGAGCTGCCCGCTTCTCCTTAACCAGGTGGTCATAGAGCACGCGCGTGTTGCCACATAGCTTGGGCAGGTCTTGTATGCGCCTATACGGACTTGGAAGCTCCAGTATCTCGATGATTCTTGCCAGGGCATCCTGGATGCTCTTGTTGTCCTCAACGTAGGAGCGCTCCTCTCCCATCATCTCCACAAACGTAAGAGCCTCATCGAAGTGGACCAACTGGGTGCTGAAGAACTGGTCTACGTCCTCCAGGTCTTCCGCGTTCTCGAGCAGGTCATCCTCGAGGTCCACGAACGTCTGGAGGAACAGGCGCGCGTCGGCGGACTGCTCCATCACCGTCTGGGCCAGATGGATGGCTTTCTCAACCAGCTCGCGTCCGGGCAGCTTGTCGCCCAAGGCGTTGTTCGCATACTTCTCTGCATAGAGCGCACGATAGCGGCCCACGCGCCCGGACAGGCACGTCTTCACCGCCTCCACGAGCTCGTCCTCGTCGTTTGGCACAACGATGTAGCTGTCCAGCTCGCGCAAGAGGCTCTTCGCGCTTGCGACCAACTGTGCAGGCAGGGACTCGCGCCTTTTGACGGAGACCTTGTCAACCATGGTTGCCTTGCGCAGCAGGTCCACCGCACGATTGTCCGTGGCGGGCACTTGCGCTCCACCAAAGGTGAGGTACACCTTGCGGTCTGCCAAAAGGCGCGCCATCACGGCAGCAACGTCTATCTCGCGCCAGCCATAGGGCTTGCCTTGGAACCTGCGTTGCACGTCGCCCATGGTCGTGGGCTGGTAGGTTTGGAAGCGGGCCTCCAAATAGCGCTCCATATCTCTGGCAGCGCCTTCGTTAGCGCCTCCCATGCCTGTGAGCCCACGCTGTTCCTTGCCAGCCAGAATGTCGCGCAGCTCGCGATCACTCTGGATGGGCGTGTCGATGAGAGACGCCTTGGTGAATATGGCATCCACCAGCTTGTCCAGCACGGCTTCTATCTTCTGCCTGGCGTTGCCCGCACCCACGTTAAGGCCATGCCCGTCCACGAAGCAACGTGCATGCACGATGGCATCGGCAATGAGCTCTCGTGCCTGCTTCTCCGCCTCGGCAGCCTCTTGTGCCTTTGCCTCCACGATCTTGCGTTTGGTCGCCTGCATCGCCTCGCGACTGTGCGTTTGGCAATACTTCTTGATCTTCGCGGCGTTATACAGCACGTCGTAGTAGTCGCTTTGGGTCGCAAGCACGATGAGCGCCTGGCCCACGGACGCCATGTCCAGTTCGGCATCGCTCGCGTCGCACAGCTGCGGGTTGGCCATCGTCACCACGTCGAGCTTCATGCCGCCTTGCGAAAGTCCGTGGATGGTGTCGTCCACGTAGCGGTCAAACGGGAAGTCGTTGACGCCCTTGCGATAGCGACGCGCGTTGTACAGGCCATCAAAGATGATGCTCTTTACGCGGTCTATTACAGCGCTGGGATCTATCTGCTCATCGCGAATCTCACGCGCCACGTCTTGCTCCTCGTCGGTGAGGAATGCGTAGCGCTCGCCGGTGCGAGAGACGTAGTTCTCCTTTACCAGCCTGTCCAGCGAGGCCTTTACGCGCTCGCGAAGCGCCACCTTGTCGGCGTCCATGTTATCCACCATAAGGATGGCGATGTTGCCCAGCGTGGGCTTTACGTCCGAGATGTAGTTGATGAGGTAGAGCGTCTTGAGCACGTCTATGTCCTCGTAGCGAATCACGTAGTCGCCATCCGCCGCCTTGCGGCACCGCTCGAAGACCTGCTTGATGCCGTGGTCGAGCTCCTTTTCCAGCGTGTCGAAGAAGCGCCAGAACGGCACGAGCGAGGTCTCGTCGCCACCCTCCACAGACTGCGCTGCCTCTTGGTAGCTGGAGAGCATGCTTCGCTCGCCCGTGGAGAGGCTCTTGCCCTGGTAGCCGTGCTTGCGAATCTCCTTGAGCACGTTGGGCATGAGGGTAAACTGGTACCCCACAAACGGGAAGCTCTGGGTAAACTCGCGCTCGGTCGCATATCCTCGCAGGTCGCCACGCGAGTCCTCAAAGGTAAAGAGGTTCTTGAGCACCGGCGACTTGCGCTCGTACTCGTCCTGCAGGAGTATGTTCGCCTGGCCAGTCTTGTCCAGCACGCGCTTTTTTATGACCTCGTCCACGCTGCTCGAAGAGAGGGACAGGCGGGTGGTAAAGCGCCCTTGGATCTTTGAGAAGTCGTGGCCCACAACCAGCATCATCTCGTCGATGGCCTCTTGGCTCGTAACGACCATCCATACACGACCCTTGCACTCCGCGCCGATCTGCTCCATGAAGGTCTGCAGGTTGAGCATGAGGTTTACGTCGCTGTTGAGGTACTGGCCCATCTCGTCCACCATGAACAGCAAGCGGAACTGGCCACCGCACTCGGCCGCCCTGCGTTCGCAATACTCGTTTATGTCGCCAATAAGCTCACCAAAGTCCACCGTTACGGCCTCGGTGCTATCGGCCCAATCCGCTACGGACTGGATGGAGAGCCCGCAGGCACGATTTGCCGCCTCGGCTAGCTCCTCGGCAAACATCTCGTAGCTCTCGCGGTCCTCTACCCACGGGCTACCGGCAATGTCCTCATAGGCCGCACGGAACTCCTCCGTCTTGCCACGGGAGTCGATCATCTTCTCAAAGCGGGCGAGCTTGTAGTCACGCCCATAGAATCCAAGATGGTCGTAGAACACGCGCGCGAGGGTGCGGAGCACCGCCGTCTTTGCCGTCTCCCCCTCCTTGAAGCCGCCGCCCTTTTGGTCGATGTTGAAGAGGATGGTCTCGGCCTCCACGCGTGACGCCCGCTCGATCTTTGCGTAGGTCATGGGGTCTTCGAACTTGTCGGCAAAGTAGCTCACCGTTGGCTCGCCGTTAACGATGCGGTTCTCCAGCAAATAGCTGAGCATCTTGAGGAAGTGCGACTTACCCGAGCCAAAGTAGCCTTGAATCCACACACCCGTGTTGCGTGCCGGGTTGTCCAAACCGCGCTCATATGACTCAAAGAAGTTGTCGAAGTGCCGTTGCAGCTCGTGCGTTACCACGTATTCCTCGAGCTCCTGCCTAATGGCGTTGTCTTCGCTTACGTCCACGACGCCGTTGATGTAACGGTTGATGTCCTTTGCAAACATGTTTTGAATCTGCATGGCAACGCCCTTCTATATGAGGTCGAACGCACGGTAGTAGTTGCCGTCCGCGAGCTTGCTGAACAGAGATAGCGACCTGCCGTCGTAGGTGCCCGGATAGGCAACCACAACGGGCACGTCGCGGAAGGTGGACTGCATGTTATTAAGAATGTTATGCACGCGCATGAACGGGTAGACCTCGCCCACGCCTGTTATGAGCAGCACGTCGCCCAGTGTATGCGGGTCCCAGTCCATGGCTACCACATACGCCTCCGGCGTGGCAATGCGCTGGAGCTGACGCAGCATGGCACTCTGCCCGCGACGTTCCTCCTGCGCCGGCAGGCGGTCGAGGATCCTCTTGCCCTCGCAGATTTGCAGGAGCAAATCGTATAGATTCCTCTGGTGCAGATCTACCCGCACATCGCTTGTGCCGTATTTGCCGTGCTGCGCGTCCAAGACGAGATGCCCAAAGAAGTCGCGTGCCTCGAGCTCCAAGGTGGGGTCATAGCAAAACGTGAAGATGCCCACCTCGTTGCCCAACCCCTTGTTGGCCAAGAAGTCGGGGTCGCACAGGCGCTCGCGCAAACGCGTGCACCGAGCCTCAAAGTCCTTCCTCTGCAAGGGGGTCGCCACCTATATCGCCTCCCGCACGCCAAACGCGACGAGTGCCGCGACGTCGTTCTTGTTTTCAATTGCTTCCCGCACGTCAAAGTCGAGGAAGATTGGAGTGAGCTCTTCGCTTCGCGCGCTGGCGAGCATGCCGCACTCCACGAGTCCCTTGCGCAGCACTTGCTTGATCTTTCCCACGGTGCCGTCCGACACCTTGGCGATGTTCTCGTACTCGGCCTGCAGGCGCGTCATGTACGCGTTCATCTCCATTTGGCCAAGCGTGTAGTCGTACTCGGCGTAGCGCCGACCCACTTCGCTGACCATGAAGTCGCGCACAAGCGGATACGTGCACATCATGGCATAGAGGTTTGCCTGTGCTGCTGCCTCTGGCGTGCCAGTTGCGATGATTTGCACGATGCGCTCGCTGTCCACCGCGTTGATGCGCTTTACGCACACGCGGGCGATGTTGTTCACCATGCGCTCCGTGGGGTATTGAATGAGGTTTTGGCCTGTGATCTGCGCAATGACTTCCTCGTCGGAAAGGCCATCCATATGAAGCTGACACGCTATGCGCATTTCGCGCAGCAGGAACTGCTCACGCGTTATGCACGCCCCTTCCAACCTAGCCAATGGTCCTTCCCCCTCAAACGTTAAACTCATTACCCTTCTGCCAGCCTTCAAGATAGCGGAAAACGTACTGGTCTCCCGCTCAAACGTGCAGCTATTCGGCCTGCGTTCTCCCCCATTCGGTGATGAGCCCATTCAAAGGGCTCGTACCTGTTGAACACACTACCCTATGTACCTAACCCAAATCGCTGGTCGCACACCGATGCTTTTGCTGTTTACACCCCGCCCCTTGTTACTCACGTTCATCGCTTCTGTAGCTACCTTTGCTCGACTCGTCGAGCTTGCCGAATCTCGGAGCCACCACTCATTCGTTCTGGGTTTAGCACTATGGGGAAAAACCAACGGAGCAGTTACGCCTTCCACTCGCTTGCATTCCTTTAACTCCGTGGCGCTCAACGCAAACGCCAACCCAAGGTCACCTTTCTTCACCAGTAGATCGCGCTCGTCTGCAGTGAACACCATGTTCACTAATTCGTTAGCCAGCCACGCTGCCAACGTGCATTGCGGCCACGTTGCATTTCGCTTTCCCTCGCAGAACGGAGCGGCTTTAACCACGTAATCACACAGCAGCAGAGCAGTTCCTGAATTTTCGTCTCGTTTTATTACGTGCCACGTCAGTATGTTAAGTACGTTTCTTTCGACCATGCGCCCGAGCGCGAGCTCATGCCCAGGAACCACATCGTCTCCCCAAACACAAGGGCCAAGCATATACAGTTCACGTAAAACATGCTGGTCATATGTGGGGTTTGCGACAACGTGCTTCTCTTTTGCGAGCTGTACCGCTTCCTTGGCACGTTTCGGATTGGTCGCTTTGCCCATCTGCTCAACAAGCCACGTTTCACTTACGGGACTCGCCCACGCTATAAGCACATCTCTCACCAAGGTGAGTAGTTCCTCGTCCAGAAAGTCTTGAGACTCAAGGGTTTCCTCAAGGTTTTTCCTTGCGGCCTCCAAGCGCTTTTCTTCGCGAGCGAGCAAGGATCGCTTCTTATCCGCTATCGTCTTGGCTGCCGAGTATCTTGCTTCAAGTATCTTGAGTTCATTGGCACTCTTCTGGAGCAAACTTTCCTCATCGGTCTTGCTTTTTGTTGCCGTCTCGATTATTTGACGCAGTTCCCGTCTTTTCGCAAACTTAAAGAAGGACGTGAGGAGCATTTTCCCTTCTGCATGTGCAATCACTGCACTTTGCTTTCTCGCCCTCCGTTCCGATCTCTCCATGCGCGTTTTCTTGTCCTGCAGCTCTTGGTCGATGGTTCGCAGCTTTGTTTCGGCCATCTCAAGTTCTCGTTTTGCCTCAGCCACCGGTTGCTCAACGTCCGCCATTCGTTTTTGAGCGCTTCTCTTGTGCACCTCAATCTCATGGGAACGTCGGATTCCGGCTTGTTCGTTTAGACGCCCCAATAGTGGACCTGCAACACGCTCCCATTCATCTGGACGATACAATCTCGCATACTCACGAGGTTGCGCATCACTGGCTTTCCGGATTCGCCCCTCAGCCCACAACTGTTCCAAAAGGTCCAACACACGGCTTTTACCAGCTACGCCTACAAGTCCTCCCGCATTCATCAGCGCCACAGCGCTCGTAAATGCTTGGGCTGAGTCAAAGGCGTTAAGTTGTCCAACGAGGACTTCGATGACCTCCTCATCACTCAAACGCGAAGTTTCAGATGGGTCCGAGGTAATTTCCTCCTGCGCGCTGGGCTGTGATTCTCTCTGCTTTTCCTCATCGGCAACAGCAGGCTGAACAGCAACAGGCCGTTTCCCCTCCTCAAGCCCCGCTTGTACGGCTGCCCAACGAGCATACAGCTCGTCATAGGAAGCCGGTATGGAAATGATTCCCAACCTGTTGATGGCCTTCGCGGTTTCCTCATCGTCTTCGATCGTCACGTGGTCAACAATAAAGGCATCGGCAAACTGACGCACGATATCCACCATCTTATCGAGTTGTGGCGCACCGAGCTCGGCTTGCTTCTCCAGTGCAGTCACAAAACGCTCGTAATAGGCAACCTCCTCATCAAGGCCAGTATTGTAGGCCTCCGCCAGTAGACGCTCCTTGCGATGGTTGGCAAGGAGCACCGTCTTATCGTTGTTGGCGCGACGAATCTCCTTCCATAGATTGGCATTCATGCGCTCATTGTTGCCCAGGTTTAGATTTTTGCTAACGATTGCTACGCACTCGCAGAATGCATCCGCTGTTGTTTGTTCAACGCAAAAACGCTCAAGCTCCGCAGGGCGACGGTGTTTAGCGGATTCGTCCAACTCTATTGTCGCAGCCACTGAGAAAGCGAGCTCCTTGAGCTGCCCGTCACCTAAGAAGCCATAGGAGTCAGTCAGACGCAACTGATCACTGTGGTCGTAGGTGATAGGGGCAACGTAGTACTCGTATCTGTCAGGCGTTAGGCCTGGAAAGATTGAGGGGAAGCGCACCTCAAAGATCAACGCTAGGCAGTTCTTTCCTTCCACAAGCCAGTCGTCCACAACGCGAGCAATCGCACTGAGTGTTTCGTTGCCATATTGTGCATTGCGCCTCATCTCTATGAGAGCCTCCGGAATGCAGTTATTACGGAAAGCCTCACGCGTCTCGTCGTCGGTATCTCCTGTCGTACTATAGATAACCTCTGGACACTCAGATTCGTCCTCAATCCCCTCGGTGTAACGAGCGAGGGGCCGTCCGCCCTCATCTTCTGCCACCACCCACTGGTCGGGCACCTCTATCGAGAAGCGACGACCCACCGCACGCTGATGCGTTGAGAACGTCCACCTCTTCCCAACGGACTTACGCTCATGAGCTGAATCGTCGGGTTTTGCTTCACTGTCGTCTCCGCTACTATCAGTTCCGCAATTAATCTCTGCGACGGAAGCATCCGGCTGTCCGTCCGACACATTGTCGCCCGCATCCTCATCGTCAATACCAGAGGGAGCCGGCGGTTCTTCGGGAACAGACTCTGAGATACGTGTCGTTAGTAATTCCTCGCCCTGTAACCCCTCGCCAGACGAGCCGCTGAGTGCATTATGATTTGCCGCTCGTTCCAAGAGCTCGGGAATCTGGGGCAAATCCTCCAACCGGTCGCGCCATGCATCGTCGTTTGCATAGAGCTCAGCATCTTTCAGTGCGCCCATCCAATATAGGGCGAAGAGGAGCGTCTCGCGAGATACGCGAGTAAGAAAACGGTGGCGGATGCGAGCTAGCTGCTTATCACCGAGACGCTCTATCCTGATGACCGTCGTATCCACATAGCTAGCCAGCGGAGAATCAATCTGGTACGTCCGATAATCGATGAAGTCGTCCTCCGTCGGACGCACCAGCTGCCCCACTTGTTTGTCATCCTTGAGCAGCGCAATCTTGCGTGTGTAGTACCAACTCGGCAAATCCACCCAGTGGAGCTGCAGCGAATCTCCTACCGATAGGTCCTGCCCCACAATAGCAAACGTGACCTCGCGGAGCTCGTACTCCTCGCCAAGATCAATACCGATCACACCCTGCCTGAGGAAGCCTGCACCCACATCCGGCAACACAACCGCAGTGCCACCGTTGCCTAAGTAGAAGCGAATGAGTTCAGAGAGCGTCGCATTGCGTACGCAACGTTCCTTGAGCAGTTTGACCCGTGCCTTCAGCGCCGCCTGAGACAGGCCGAGCACGCCGCGCTTAAGCAACACGTCTTTGCTTACCAAGCCTTTCTTCTGTCCGGCTTTGAGCAAGTCTGCGTATTCGGGATGCTCCCTCATCAGCACGTTAAGTGCCTTGGGTTTCTCGTCATTCGGCTTGTCGCGATAGAGCTCTTGGAGGGCGTCAAGAGCAGCAAGCACCTCGTCGTCTGTGAATTGTGCGGTGCCTCCGGAAAGGATGCCGATCGTCTTGAAATGTCTGGCCGTCGTAGTACCAAACAGTGCGCGAGAGCGCTTGCTGTCAAGCGCATCAAGCAGGCCCACATAGTCAGGCTCTCTCTGTTTGAGTTGGGCTAGGGTCGAGGGCTTGTTAACAGCCAGCGAATACTTCTCCTCAAGCTCGGAGACCGCACGTCTGAGGTCTTCGTCGCTGTAGCTTGCAGCTTCTTTGGAGAGTGCCTTGTCGAGCAGTTCGCGCTCTATAAACTCCACGGTTAACGTATGTCCAAAGAGCTCGTTGCTCAGGTTCCTGACCGACTTGAGTTTACTAGCCAAATCGGGATTGTCGTGAACGAGAATGCCCATGACTTTTGGCTTGGGCTTGCCCTCGTAGCGCCTTTGAAGCTCGGCGATGACGGCTTCGGGATCTACCGTCACGGGACGACCGCTCCTGTTCGCTAATTGCTGCGTAAAGCCCAGCGCCTCAATCATGTCTGCTCGTGATTGGTAGCCTAGCGACCGATAAAGCGCACTCAGCCGTTTGCCCAGTGTCCCATCCTTGCGATCCAGGCCCACAACGATGCCATCGGGGAAGAGTGCTCGTAAGTCATCGATCGCTTTCTGCTCGCGAGCCGCTAGAGCCGGTGTCGCCGGCACGATACGCTCCACCATGGCTACTCCTCCCATTCCACGACAGACGAAACGCTGCGTTGGTTGGACTTCAGGCCAAGAAGTGCATGCGCCTCCTCAAAGATGTGCTCCAAAGGTTCATCGGTCAATTCGATGCGTACGATCAACGTGGTGTTCCGCTTTCTCGCGTCCAAAATCATGAGTGGCTCGACCTTGTCGGCATAGGCGCGCAGATGGGGCAGGATGCAGGCGAGGGCAGCCCTCGAGCCGGCGCCCATCATCATGCCACCACCGCGGTCATCGAGGTTGCCCAGACGCTCTCCGGTAGCCGTTTGCGTCTGTATCGCCACGGGACTGAAATACGGGTTTATCCAATCCGACACGAGCTTGATGGGTTGTCCCGGAACGACCCGCTCCACGTTACGCTCACGTCCTTCGTATGCCGCTCCCGTCGAGCCGACTACCAAAGGAAACTTCCTCATCAGATCGACAATCATATTGTCGATCTGCATAAGCTCGTTCTTCGTCGGATTATTCCAGTTGATACCGGTGTCCCAGGACTCGAAAGCGTCAAAAGAATCGCATTCGTCCTCGCAGCCATCGCTGTCGCACTCGTCATCTTCCCAGCCGCTGCTCCATTCGCAGATACCCACGATGTCAGCAAGCTCGGCGAGATCGTTAACGAGTGATCTGGTGAGCATGGAGAGCGCCTTCTTCTCCCGCTTGCGTTCATCAATACCTAGCACCTCATCACGCCGAATCTCTGCTTCCCGCATTCCTGCCCTGCCATGGTGCAAGCCGCTGAATGCGCTCACGCTCTCATAGTTGTCGTACTCGTCCGCATCAAGGAATGCAACTCCATAGTCTCCCTCGGGCAATCCCATAAAGAAGAGGTCGATATCATCGCTATTCGCCCTCCATGCGGTGTCGTAGCCCACCTTAAGCACCCAGTTATCGCCATAGGAGGTGCAGCTCACGTTAGCAGTGTCGCTCATGGGCCTACCTGTAGGAGCCATGGAAATGCCTATGGTAACGCCATCACCGCCACCGGTCAGCTTGCCGAATGCAGTGGAAATCGAGGAAAGATATGCCTCGTTCTCGGGGTGGGCTCCCCATGACTCTGCACCGGCTTCGGCCACCTCTCGGTCTATGGGTGCTCCACAAAAGGAGAGCCAGTAATACGCGTCTATCTCCCCGCAAATCACGCTGTACAGGCTGCTCACCGACGTCATGCCTTCAATGCTGGAGATAGAAAAACCTGTATTATCAGAATTGGCCGCAAGGTTCTGCGCAAAGCGAACGAGCACCTTTTGCATGTTTGCCTCGCTTGCGGCAATCACAAGATTGTTGGTATGAAAGTTCGCCATACGCATCCTTCCTCTGTAACATCTCCGCACAATCGTCTTGGCTTAGGCGCCGTAAACGGCAACTGGCCAAGCACCTCGTCACGCTCAATCAGCCGCATCATCCGCAGGTGAAAGCCTTCGCGCAAACG
>JAFWMI010000138.1 GCA_017513965.1 Atopobiaceae bacterium | reverse complement strand
TGGGCCTATGCCGGAATCTCTCCCACAGAAACCACCGAAGAGCCGAATAAAATTGCCGACGAAACAGTCTTTCACGGTCTACCTCTAAACACAACGTTTTCGCAGGTCAGAAGTGGTGTGTCGGCATTTTCGGCGCACCATTTTTCCACACAAGAAAACGCTCCTTCCAGGATATTTCTTCCATGAATTCTTCCATGGAGAACCAGGAGGGAGTGTTGGCTTTTGTACAAGTTTTTATGGAGGGAGACCTGCAATGATTAACGAAGCGAAGATGACCGAACTCACCCAGGCCGAAGATATGGCATATTTCCGCGCAGACCTCTGTCTCTATTCGCCCGAGAGCTACAGCCTCGAGGAGAAGAAGGATATCTGCAACGACATGATCGCCACGAGCAAGGCGACGCTCGACGCCATGCGCGAGGACTTCGAGCAGCTGCCCCCGGATGCGCGAGCCAAGCTCCTGGACATGCTCTGCGCGTCCGGTGTGGAGTCGCCTGAGTGGTGGTGGGACGTGCTCGTGGGAGACGGTGACCCGCTGTACCGCGAGCTCGAGCCCCTGAGCTAGAAAGAGCCCCTAGAAGCGAAGAAGGCCGCTTGTCGAACGTGACAAGCGGCCTTTCCTCTTTCGCGTTCACAGCAACGCCGGCAGGACTTCGTCGGCGGCCGCCCGCACGTTCAGTTCGGCGAGGCCGTCGAAGTAGGTGCTCTTTGGGTTGATCTGCGCGATGTGCGCACCGCTCGGCAGGCAGTCCAGGTAGACCCCTGCGTAAGGTCCGTTGGTGCCCACCACGAGCAGGAGGTCCGCCTGCGAAACCCAGGCACGCGCCCTCTCGACCTCCGAGGGCATGAGCGCCACGCGGTGATGGACCGGCCAGATCGAGAGCGGGCCGCCGCACACGGGGCATCTCGGGCAAGACCCGTCCGCCCAGAGCGAGGGGTCGTCAGCCTCCGCCCCGCAGGAGAGGCAGGTGTTCTTGGCGAAGCTCCCCTGGATCTCGGCGACGTTCCCGGAGCCTGCCAGCGTGTGAAGGCAGTCGATGTTGGTGGTCACGACGCCTCGTATCTTGCCATCCGCCTCGAGCCGCGCCAGCGCGCGGTGCGCGGGCGTCGGTCCCGCCTCGTACATGCCACGCAGGAACCCCTTCCAGACGCCCCGGTAGTAGCGGCCAGGCACCGCCCGAAGAAGAGTCTCGGACATCATCTGAAGGGTCGCGGCGAGGTCCATGCCCTCCATCGAGGCGATGCCGGCCGAAACCGAGATGCCCGCGCCAGTGACGGCGACGGCGCGCTCGCTCGCGTCGAGCATGCCACGCAGGCGCTCGACCTGCGCCTCAAGGCTCACGCCCACTGGAAACTCCCCCTGCCGGCGCCCAGCTCGAAGTGGTACTTCACGAGCCCGGTGTCCACGCCGGAGAAGATGCCGTTGTCGCACTCGATCGAGACCTCGTCGCCTCTCCCGCGCAGGAAGAACGCCTGCTTGGCGAGCGCCGTGGGAGCGAGAAGCGCCGCCTCGACGCCGCGCTCAAACCATGCGGGGGCTTGCCCCTCGTAGGAGGACACCTGCCCGGCCTCCTTCGTCTTGTGGGGCTTGCCCTGCGTCGCGCCGTGTCCCACGGCCACGATGCCGACGGGCCTGTCTGCGCCTGCCCGGGACGCGACGTCGGAGCGGTTGAACGTGCCGCCCACCCACCAGGTGTTGAGCCCGAGCGTCTGCGCGAAGAGCATGAGGTCGGCGCCCGCGTATCCCAGCCGCTCGTCGAGGCCGTCCTCGTCGGCCCCGGCCATCAGGAAGTAGTCCCTCACGTTCTTGGCCACCGTCAGGCGCATCACGCCGCTCACGGCCTTCGCGTCTCCCCGGACGAGCCGTATGCCCAGCCCGTGCTCGCGGTTGTTCGCCTCGATGCGCTCCTCGAGAAGCCGCACATGTTCCTCGGAGAGCGGCTCGCCCGTGTACCTGCGCACCATGTGACGCGCTCGCATGGCCTCTTCCATCGTCATCGCCATGGCCTATCCCTCCTGCCCGTTGAGCTCGCGGGCCCGTCCGGCCATCCGCGCGAGCTGCCTGCCGAACGCCTCCGCCTCGTCCGACGCCATGTCCTGTGTCACGTGGGCGATCCACGCCGCCTGCACCTCCCGGATGCGCGGCTCGAGCTCGTGGCCCTCGTCCGTGAGCGTTACGCGCCGGGCCCTCCTGTCGCCGGGGTCCTCGCCACGCACGACCAGCCCCTTGCGCTCAAGCGCCGCGAGCGTGCGCGACGCCGCCGCCCGGTCCACCGAGAGCATGCGCGCCATGTCCTCCTGCGAGAGGCCATCGCGCTCGTAGAGCTGAGCCAGGTACGGCAGCTCCGAAGCCGTTATCCCCCTTCCCGCGAGCTCGCGGTTGAGGAACAGGTTGAGCTGCCTTGTGAGCACAGCCATGTGAGTGCCGGCCTTGTCCATGCCGCCTCCAATCGTTGATTAGTCAATCATATGCTTCATAAGTTGACTTGTCAACGATATGGGATGATGTGGACATGAAGAAGGCCACTTGTCGAACCCGACAAGTGGCCTTCCGCGTACCTAGTCGTCTCGCAGCGCCTCGCCGATGTCCTCGAACATCCTGAACACCGGCACGAGCGGCAGGAGTGGCAGGACGAGGGCAATGCAGGCAAGAAGGCCCACCAGCTCGCACACACGGCCCCAGAGCCACCGACAGCCGCGCACCAGCCCAACGAGCGCACGCCTCACGACAGCATCTCGTTCACGCGCGCCTGCACGATCGAGTAGTAGGAGCCGAGGCGCCGCCTGCGCTCCTCGCCGTTGCCGTAGTCGCCCCGGATGACGGCACGGGCCATCGCGTCCACGTCGACCGAGGTCGAGCTCGTGCCAGCGGCCCCGAGGATCTCGTTGACCCGCGTCTGCACCGCGTCGTAGTTCGATCCCAGGCGCCGCTTGCGCTCGTCGCCGTTGCCGAACTCTCCCGCGATCACGCGCCGCGCCAGCGCGTCAACGTCCACAGCCCCGTAGCCCAGGATCCGGTTCACCTCCGCCTGGACCTCGTCGTAGCGCGACCCGAGCGCCTGCCTTCTTGCATCGCCATTGCCGAACTCGCCGGCGATGACCCTCTCCGCAAGCTCTGACACGTCGCCGGAAGGCGCACCAGAGCCGGAACCACCCGGCGCGCCGCCAGTGTCGGCCTTGCCGTTGTAGTGGAGCACGCCGTCCCAACTGCCACGGTAGTAGTCCTGGATGCGGCTCTCGCGGCCCGTCTGGTCGCCGGGCTCGCCGTCGATCAACCCTGACACGATGGCGGTGTCGCAGGTCACCCTGACGAACTGCCTCCACTTTGACGACTGCGACGAGGCGATTCGCGTTCCGGATGCGGAGGAGGGCATCGTTGTGGTCGACATGCCCAAGCACGTCGACTGCGCAGACCTTTGGGTCACCGTCTTTGATGATGGTCTGACAATCCGAGTTGTTGACAAGCTGACGGTTCGTTATGTGCGAACGGGAGACGTCTTGTTCGGCGTGTCCAGTGATGACGACTTGACGTCTATCCTCTTGACCAGCATGTCTACGGAAGAGGTGGCGCACGCACGTGCGGAGCTTTCTGGCGAGGGCTACGATGACGTCTGGACCCCGGCGGAAGGCTGAGCGCACATTCATGGTTCGGGAATTGATTGGGCTCCTCACCATGGATGAGGAGTCCAATATTTGCGGACCTGTAATCCATCAGCGCCAAGAAGAGTAGTCGATTATCGTGAGTACCAAATGAGTATCAGCGGGGCTGAAACGTCGTGCTCGTAGGTGCATGGCGAAGACGGTCGTACGCCACAGCGCACGAGAACCCACCACATCCACGTCCGC
>JAFWMI010000137.1 GCA_017513965.1 Atopobiaceae bacterium | reverse complement strand
TGAAGGAAAAGGGCATAGAACCCTTGGTGACGCTGCATCACTACGAGCAGCCCGTCTACCTTGCCGACCATTACGACGGCTGGTACGACCGTCGCGTTATCGATCTGTTCGTCAAGTTTTGCAAGGTGTGCTTCGCTCGTTACGGGCACTTGGTCAAGTATTGGCTCACCTTCAACGAGATTGACTCTGTGTTCCGCCATCCTTGGACGACCATCGGCTTCTGCGCGGATCGCTACCCAGCTCACAAGCGCGAAGAAATGATCTACCAGAGCGTGCACAACCAGTTCGTGGCGTCGGCGATTGCCACCAAGGCGCTGCACGAGATGGTGCCCGGTGCGCTCATGGGTTGCATGCTCACCAAAACGACCACGTATCCGCTTGATTGCAATCCGGCCAACATGATAAAGGCCCAGGCGAAGAACCGCGAGAACATGTACTACGCCGATGTCCAAGTTCGCGGTGCGTATCCCCAGTGGGTGAGGAACTATTGGAAGCGCATGGGGATTCACGTTGACTTTGGCCTCTGTGACGAGGCCATTCTTGCCCAATACCCGGTGGACTTCGTGAGCTTTAGTTACTACATGAGCATGGTGGACTGCATCGATGCCCAAGAGCATGAGAGGGTTGGCGGCAACCTGGCCACCGGCGTAAAGAATCCCTTCCTACAGACAAGCGACTGGGGCTGGCAGGTGGACCCGCAGGGCTTGCGGTACTCGCTCATAGAGCTCTGGGACCGCTACCAAAAGCCGCTCTTCATCGTAGAGAACGGGTTGGGCGCACACGACAAGGTTGAGGACGACGGCTCGATCAACGACGACTACCGTATTGCATACTTCCGCGACCACATCAACGCCATCGCCGAGGCCATTGAGGACGGTTGCGAGGTGATGGGCTACACCCCGTGGGGCTGCATCGACTTGGTGAGCATGTCTACCTGCGAGATGTCCAAGCGCTACGGCTTCATTTACGTGGACCTCGACGACGAGGGCAACGGGACCTACGACAGGAGCCGAAAGAAGAGCTTCTATTGGTACCAGCGCGTCATCGCCACCAACGGTGAGGAGCTAGGCGATCTGTAAAACAGCTGCCCCGCATAAAACAAGCCACGTGAGGCGATGTCTTCCTCACATCGCCTCACGTGGGGTATCAAGTATGCTTGGAACCTTTCTTAGTTCGTCTTTGGCCTCCACATGAAAGCAGCCAACGTGCCAAACGCCGCAGGAATCGCGAGTCCCTTTACCGCGTTGAAAACGTACTGGCCATGGTCGATAACGACGTCTCTCACAAAGATACCGAGGTTGCATGCCAATATAGTAAGTACGACGCAGAAAAGCAGACGAACTACGAAGCTCTGAGGATAGAAGTTTTTCATGATGACCTTCCTTTTAACAGTTCTTGTGTTTCTTGACTAGTACTACCCATGAGGATGGATTATGTCTCAAAAAACTTCGTGGATTTTTGACTCTTCCACCACATTATTTCGCTGCGGAGGCTATTGCCAGCCATCGGGATTGGCAACACGTAATGCGGGACCATGCTCTCCCGGAAGGACCTCTACATCTCCCACGTCCTTGGTACATACGAATATGGAACCGGCCTCCTCAAGTGCATCCATGCATTCGCGAGAGGGATGGCCATACGTATTCCCTTCGCCCGCGCTCGCAACCGACACTTCGGGGTCTATGGCACACGCCTGTGCAGGCGTAATTGAAACCTCAGAACCATGGTGGCCGACCTTTAAGAAATCGATGTTTCCCACATCGCCCTTCGCAATGATTGCCGCCAACTCGTCTGTCTCCGCGTCTCCCGTAAGCAACCCAGTGAGGCTTCGCACGCCATCGTCGTACTCGATCAACAGCTCGACGGACTCCGCGTTCTCGCCGCCATCAACATCCTCGGTTGGCCATCTCATCCTGAGCGAGAACCGACCGACTCGCAGAACGTCTCCGTATTGCAGCTCAAGGGGTGGCTCCCTGGTAAGACTCAGCAGAGCATTTTGCAGATCGGAAGGGATGTGGTCTTCGACACCACAAGCCACAAGCACACGACCGCATCCACAATGGCCCTCCATATGAAAAAGGCCCTCGTAGTGATCGGCATGCAGGTGCGTAACAAGCACGGCGTCGACCTCCCACACGTTATTGCGTGCCAACGCATCGAGCACTGCATCGCCTGGCCCCGCATCAACCAGCAGGGCGTGTGCCCCGTCCTGAACCAACACCGCATCCCCTTGCCCAACGTCGAGCACGCACACGCGTGCGGGTGCGAAATAGCGGCCGTTCACATACAGTGCCGCACACAGGAACGCTATGCAACCCACGCACTTAAGGGAACGCTTTCTGGTGGGCATAGGCCATATAACCAGCAGTGCCATGGCCGTCAGCACAACTGCCGGCCCCATCCACATGCTCAGACTTGCCGTCGATATCTCTGCGTGCGGCAGATTGCCCATGGTCTCCCCTATCCCCAAGACAAGGGAGCCCAACAAGTCGCAAACATGGAGTAGGGCTTGCCTTACGTATGGAACGCCGCATAATGCCAAGGTCACCATGCCCAGGGTCACAAAGGCAGAGAACGGCACGGCCAGCAAAGCGTTGCACAAAGGGCCCACGAGCGGAAACACACCAAACGTCTGTGCAACAAGGGGCATGGTTGCAACGGACGCGACCACAGATGCGCCGAGTGATTCCTCAATGCCAAGCATGAGCTTTCCAATACGCCTCGACATGCGTCGTGGAATGAATGGCAATCTTGGAGGTCGGCCTACTAGTTCCTTGATTGCAACCGTGGCATACGGAGAGAAGATGCTCAGGGACACCACGCTGATAACCGAGAGCAAAAAGCCAAGCTGCCCAGATACGGCGGGATCCCATAGTGCCATTGCAACACCCACCAAGCATACTCCCGAGAGGCCATGCGCGCGCCTCCCGCACATCATGCCCGCATACGACACGCTCGACATGAGCCATGCGCGGACTGCGGAGACAGGTGCACCGCAAAATACGACGTACAGCCCTCCAAACAGAACGAGCACCAGAACGCGCTGTTTGGGAGACCTACGGGCTTTGGTAAGAACCGCCGAAACTATCGATGTGATAATGGCAAGATGGCTGCCCGACACTGCCACCAAATGAGAAATGCCGCATCGACTGCAGAGCACGTCAACGCCAAAGTCAGACAGCCCGTCTCTCCATCCACACACGCAACCTGCAAGCAAGGCCCGAGAGGGACTGCTTGTGGGGTCTATCGCTCTAACCGCTATCGAACGCAGATTCAAAACCATGCCGAGAAGACCAGACGGTTGCCGCTCGTTGAGAATCCGTCTTACATGGACGGTGCCACTTACACCTTGCATGCGTGCGCGCTCGCCCCATTCGTCAGCCTCATTCCGCTCGAAGCTGCCTATGCATCGTAGGTGCTGTCCCCGCGTAAGGCGGCCTTCGCTACGAAGCCATACATTCCCGATGGGCGTATCGTTGGAGCAGGCGATTGCCTCAGAGCGGAATCCGTAGGTTGTCTTGCTCGCCTCCCCCACCACCGAAAATGAGAACGCGGATACGGCTCGCTCGCTTAAGGCGGAGGCGCAACCCCGCACCCGTACTGCCGTCGCTTGAGCCCGCAGTACGGCAGAGATAACAACAAGGGACACGACAAGGATTGTTCCCGCAACACCCTTGCCGCCGCTTTTGCACAGCACGCCGGTT
>JAFWMI010000012.1 GCA_017513965.1 Atopobiaceae bacterium | reverse complement strand
GTGGCGTAGGTGGAGAACTTGAAGCCCTTGGTGTAGTCGAACTTCTCCACCGCGCGGATGAGGCCGAGGTTGCCCTCCTGGATGAGGTCCAGGAACAGCATGCCGCGCCCCACGTAGCGCTTGGCGATCGAGACCACCAGCCTCAGGTTGGCCGAGATGAGCGCCTGCTTGGCCTCCAGGCCCACCTGCTCCACGCGCGAGAGCCGGCGCATCTCGCGGCGGTCGAGCTCGACCTCGCCGGCCTCGGCGGCCTCGAGGCGCTCCATGGCCTCGGCGCCCGCCTCGATCTTCATGGCGAGGTCCACCTCCTCGGCGGCGGTGAGCAGGTCCACCTTGCCTATCTCCTTGAGGTACATGCTCACCGGGACGCCGGTGAGCATGACGGTGGAGGCGTCCGCGCGCCGCGCGCGCGAGCGGCTCGAGCGCTTCTTGGTCTTGGGCCGCGGCGCGGAGCGCAGGGCCTCGTTGACGGCCTTGGCCTCGCTCAGCGCCTCTGCGCTTCGCCCTTCATCATCCTCGTCGACAGGGACGAGGTCGT
Organism: Atopobiaceae bacterium; assembly: GCA_017513965.1. Classification (GTDB taxonomy): domain Bacteria; phylum Actinomycetota; class Coriobacteriia; order Coriobacteriales; family Atopobiaceae; genus RUG440. The sequence goes on along the minus strand of JAFWMI010000012.1, from coordinate 24,919 downwards.
CATCGTCAAACGCATCATCTGGGCCAAATTCGGCATCGAGCGAGTCGCTCTCGGATGTGTTTCCCGCTGTCGTGATGTCTATTCCACGCTCGCGCACCGCATCATACAAGTCGGACAGCTCGTCTCCGTCTATATCGATGTCGCGCACGGCAACTTGAATGTCGTCTTCGGTAACTACGCCACCAGATCGTTCGGATTTCTTTACCAGAGTCGAGACAATCTTGGTAAGCTCTTGAGAGAGGACGACATTGTCCTTTGACGTATTGCCAGCCACGGATTTCCTTTCGACGCATAACTCATAGCATTCTACCCCAAATGCTTAGTTGTTAGACCCAGAAAGACGACGAGCAAGCACATTTGAACGCTGCTGCAGCTCAGTGGCCCGTTGGAAGAGCTCGCTGGCATCACCCGGTGCATTACGCATCTGAGCGCGTATCTCCCTAATCTGCCTTCGAATGGAGTACAGCTCGACGGCATCAAGGACAAAACGCACCTTCTCCTCATCGCGTATGTCGCTCGAAGATGCCACACGGCCGGAGGAGAGTATTTGCGCCGCCTCGGGTTCGACCGATTCTGCGGCCTGAACGACCTCATGCGGGCTCGCCCCTATTGGTGTTGCCAACATGGCCCACGCCATGGCTTCGTGACGAGGGTCGGACCACACAAACGTTGCGATGCGGTCCCCCGACGTCTTTACGAGGTCGGGGTTGGTGGCGAGCAGCGAGAGCAGCTCGCACTCCGCCTGCAGCTGCGTACGCTCATCGTGAGAGAGCGGTCCAGACTCAACTGTTGGTTGGGCTTGGCTCTCGTATGCAGACACAGGAGGCATGTCATCCTCCCAGCCATTGCTGCGATGCCCGCTCCATGGTTCTTCGGCGACGTTGGTCACCCCCTGTACGGGCTTTTCACGAATGGCACGCTTCACATCGCCCACGTCAAACCCAAGTCTATCTGCCACATCGAGCGCATACGCCTCGAACACGTACGAGTCCTTGAGCGGAGCGAGCACCGTTGCGAGGTTGTCGAGGGCGGCGGCACGCACGCCCGCAGGCGAAGACGGCCCCACATTCGCAAGGCGGTTCTCTATGACAAAGCTCATGAGTGGCCGCGCATTATCCAAGAGCGGCTGCAATTCGGCTGGGTTATGTGCGGCAAGATACTCTGCGGGATCCATGCCGTCTGGCAAGACCACGCAGCGCAGGTCTGCCTCGGTCTTGTCCAAGAACTGAATCGCCCGGTCAGCCGCACGCTGACCCGCCGCATCACCATCAAACATGCAGATGATGACCTTGGCAAAACGCGCAAGTGAGCGAACGTGGTCTAACGAAAACGAGGTCCCCAATGCTGCGACGGCAATGGGATAGCCGGCTTCGTGCAGCGCTATTACGTCTGTGTATCCCTCGCAGACAATTGCCATCTTGCGGGCAACGATATGCTCTTTTGCACGATCAAACCCAAACAGATGCTTCCCCTTGTGGAAGACCGGCGTCTCTTTGGTGTTGAGATACTTGGGCTTGGCGTCGGTAAGCACTCGTCCGCCAAACGCAATCGTGCGTCCCTGCTCGTCGTGTATGGGAAACATTACACGGTCGTAAAACCGGTCTGCAGGCCTTCCGTTGCGCATGACGGCAAGGTCGGCAGTCTCCATTTCCTCACGGGTGAATCCCTTGGACTCAAGATGGGCGCAGAGCATGCCATAGCCAGGCGCGTAACCAAGCCCCCACCTTCTGCAGACGGCGGAGTTGTATCCACGTTCAGACAGGTACCCACGCCCTTGTGCGGGACCACGTCCTCGCCCCCGATTGAGCATCAACGAGTAGTACTGCTCGGCTTCCGTGAGGCATGCGATCAGGCGATTCCGCTTGGGTCCGCTACGCGCACCACGCTCCTCCACAAGCTCGATACCGGCACGGTCTGCGAGAAACCGTATGGCGTCTGGGAACTCCAGGTGCTCGCGATGCATCACGTAGTCAAACACGTCCCCGCCCAGGCCACAGCCAAAGCACTTCCATAGGCCCGTGGATGGGTTTATGTGAAACGAGGGAGACTTCTCGTGGTGGAAGGGACAGCATCCCCACCAGTCTGCGCCTCTTCGTCGTAGCTCAACCGTTTCGCCTACCAGCTGAAGGAAGTCCGTCTCTTGGCGTACGCGCTCCTTGTCCTCGGCAGATATCATGATCGCATCGCCACCTCATGATCACCCAGATGCTCACGTACCCAGTCTATGTTTCCCAACACGACGTTGCGAAGCTCGTCCACGCTCTCAAAGGTCCTTGAGGCACGAAGCCAGGAAACAAACGAAACGGCGACCTCGGCACCGTAGAGGTCACCCGAGAACCCAAGGAGGTTGGCCTCCAAGAAGGCATCCTCATGTGCGGCAAAGGTTGGTGGCGCACCCACGTTGACGGCAGCGGGCCAAGCCGTGTTGCCATTCGAGACGTAACAGGCATACACCCCCTCCGCGGGCATGCACGCGTGTCTGTCGCATCGAACGTTTGCCGTAGGGAAGCCAAAGCCGGTCCCCTCTCCACGTCCGTGCTCTACACGCCCTCGTACGTAATGGCACCTGCCAAGCAATTCGTTGGCCTCATCGAGCAAAGCGTCCTTCAGCAGATTGCGAATGAGCGTTGCCGAAATCGGCTTTTCGCGCTCGCAAAGGAGGGGTTCTACCATAACGTCAAAGCCGTTTTGTCTTCCATAATCCCGCAGCGTTTGTATGTCGCCGGCGCCCGCCTCTCCAAAGCGGAAGTTCTCGCCCACAAAGACGCATGTAGGCGAGAGCACCTCGCAGAGCGCGTCTCGCAAGAATGCCTGTGGCGACAGCTTTGCAAAATCGCGCGTAAACGAGAAGGTAATGACGGCATCGACTCCCCAACCCGTCAAGCCAGATATGCGATCCGGGGTGAACAGAAGCCGCTCGCTGAGGGAGTTGTAGCCCAACACCTCGCCTGGATCCGGGTCGAACGTTACCGCAACACAGGGGACAGAGTCCCGTTTTGCACGTTCGACAGCGTGTGTAACGAGTTGCGCATGGCCACGATGCAATCCGTCGAACACGCCCGCAACCACCACAACACGGTTCTGGTATCCGAGGCACCGCGCATCTCCCGAAATGGAGTATGCGGGCGTACCCGTAACATGAACGCGCATCATACGGGCAGGCATCATGGGCTGCCAAGGAAAGGCGCTCATAATCGAATGCCCTCTATGCCCTGGGGAAAGTTGACGGCAGGCGCAAGGTACCCGTTTGCGGCCTTCCAAATACCCATCAGTCGACTGCCAGACGTAAGTGCAAGCTGGTCCCCTACCACAAGCGTACCCTCCTGCATGCTGAGTCTTCCTCCATGCTGCACCCTCTGGAGCTCCTTTGAGGTGAGCTCGCGCGAGGGCAGTCCCAAAGCGCGCACGGGATCGATGGCATGCTCACGGGCGTAAGCGGCACCGCCCTGTTCGAGGTCGGCCAGCGTTATGCATTCTCGAAGGGTTACCAAACCGGATGCGGTCCTGCAGAGCCTGCTCAGGTGCGCCGCAGAGCCCACAGCGCTTCCCAAGTCACGGGCAAGCGCTCGAATGTACGTGCCCTTCGAGACGCAAAACGCACAGTTCCACATGGGAGCACCTGCGTCATCATGCTCAATGGATAGGAGTTCTGCGGAGTATACCGTTATGGGGCGCGCCTCAAGCGTAACCGTCTCGCCAGAACGCGCACGCGCATAGGCGCGTTTGCCATTCACGGAAATGGCCGAGTACGCGGGGGGCACCTGCTCCTGCTCGCCAACAAAAGACTCCAGAACACCACGAGCGCGCTCCTGTTGTGAGAGCCAGTCTGGTAGAGCCGCCGTGCGCGTTACATCGCCCTCTGCATCGTCGGTGCTGGTCTCGAATCCAAAGCGTATGGTCGCAACATATGACTTTTGATCGGCGGTAAGAAGTCCCATGAGCCGGGTGCCCTGGCCAATCCCTATCACCAAGACACCTGTTGCGGCAGGGTCGAGGGTGCCGGCATGACCAACCCTGCGCTCACCCACACTGCGTCGCACGACGTTCACCACGTCATGGCTACTCATGCCTTCCGGCTTGTTGACCGCGAGCAAGAGGTTGATGCCGCTCTCGCCCCGCTTCAAGAGCAATCATCTCCCTTGGTCTTTGCTGGATCTTCGCTAAGCATGGTGCGCAACAGCGGAAGCACGGCCACGAGTGCCTCGTCTATGTCACCCTCCCACGTAAATCCAGCTGCGGCACGATGTCCGCCACCGCCCACGGCCTTAGCCACCTGCGACACGTCCCAGCAACCCTTGGACCGCAGATTGCCCCGTACCTTGCCGCCCGGTACCGCCTTCAGGAAGAGGGCGACCTCTGAGCCCTCAACGCTTCGCACCACGTCGATAAGCCCGTCGCATTCGTCCAGATTCGCACCCGTGCGCGCAAAGTCACTCTGTGTTGCGTAGCTGTAGGCGATCCTGCCGCGCTCGAAGGTGGTGATCCTTCCCAGTACCAAGGACTTGAGATGCAAGAAGGCAAGCCCAAAGCTCTGGTACACGTTGAGGGATATCTCGGACGGATTGGCACCGCAATCAACCAGAAGACTTGCGACCTTAAACGCCTCGCCGTTCGAGTTTTGGTACTGAAAACGGCCGGTGTCGGTGATGATGGCACACAGGAGGTTCTGTGCCATCGTCGACGTTATGTCAACACCAAGAAACTGGGCGAACTCAGCCACGATTACGCCTGCGGCAGCGGCTTCCGGACGCACGACGGCCTGGTCGCCGAACGGATGCTGCGTGGGATGGTGATCGATCACGATGGCATGCCTGGATCGTTCGCATATGGCTTGAGCCTCGTTCAGGCGATGCGTGTCGGACAGGTCAACGGCCACAAAGAGGTCGGGCGTCGCCGTGTAATCCTCTGGCCTCACCAAGCCATCAAACCCAGGCAAAAAGCTGTAAATATGTGGCGCAGCCTGATTGTCCGCAAGCAACGTCGTTACGTGCGCCGCCGGCCAGCGCCTGGCCACCAGCTCGGCCAGCGCCAGCTGACTGCCCAGCGCGTCTCCGTCTGGCGACGTGTGGGCACAAATGGCTATTTCAGTGGCATCCGCAAGAAACGGGAGGAACGACTCAAACCCTCGCTCCTGGGCAAGGCGTTCCTCCTCGTCTCTTGGCATTATTCTGTCGCAACAACTCACTGTTGTGGCTCCTCCACCTCGTCTTGCACAATGGGGTATCCAAACTCGTCCTTCTCCACACCAAGGGTCGGAGGCACGTCCTCAAGCGCACGAGCAATGCGAGCCGCCTCGTCGGTAGTCGTGTCTATGGCAAAGCGAATCTCGGGGGTCACGCGCCACCCAAGGGCTCTGCCCAGCAACGAGCGGATGCGGCCCTTTGCACGATCGAGCGCCTCGCTCACCTCTTCGTAGCGAGCAGAATCGCAGCTCACGTACGCCTTGATAAACGACTTGTCTATGCTAACCTCCACGCCGGTGAGCGTTACGAGCTCAAGGGCAGGATCAGACACCTCAAACAAGAGAATGTATCCTAGCTTCTCGCGCGCCTGCTCTGCCATGCGTCGTGAATTGCTGTTTTGTTTCATCCGTCACACCCCTATTCGGTACGGGCGACCTCTTCGATACGGTAGGACTCGATAATGTCGTTGGGATGGATGTCCTGGAAGTTCTCGAGTCCGATGCCGCACTCAAAGCCAGCCTTAACGCTCTTGACATCGTCCTTGTAGCGCCTGAGCGATGCGACTCTGCCCTCGTATACCACAATGCCGTCGCGTACGAGGCGCACCTGGTCGTCGCGGCCGATCTCGCCTTCCTGAACCATACATCCAGCGGCGATGCCCACCTTCGGCACCTTGAAGGTATCGCGCACCTCCACGGTAGCGGTCTGCACCTCAACCTCCGTAGGCTTGAGCATGCCGATGCGTGCGGCATCGATGTCTTCCATGGCCTTGTAGATGACGCTGTAGGTACGGATCTCCACGCCCACACGCTCTGCGGCGGTACGTGCCTTGGCATCGGGACGCACGCCAAAGCCGATGATGATGGCGTTGGAGGCGTCGGCGAGCACCACGTCGGTCTCGGAGATGGCGCCCACCGCGGAGTGGATCACGTTGATGCGCACCTCGGATTGGTCCATCTTGGCAAGCGAGTCCTCGAGCGCCTCGATGGAACCCATCACGTCCGCCTTGATGATGAGGTTGAGCTCCTTCACCTCGGCATCCTCCATGGTGGCAAACAGGTTCTCGAGCGTGACGTGCTTCACCTTGTTCTGCTCCTCGATGCGAGCCTTGAGGGCGCGCTCGTCGGCCAGGCTTCGTGCGTCGCGATCGTCCTGGAACACGCGGAACTCGTCGCCTGCCATCGGCACGCTCTGCAGACCGAGGATCTCCACGGGATAGCTGGGCGTCGCCTCGCGTACCGGACGGCCCTTGGGGTCGACCATGGCGCGTACCTTGCCGTAGGCCATGCCTGCCACCAGCGCGTCGCCCACGCGAAGGGTGCCGCGCGTAACGAGTACCGTTGCCACGGAGCCACGGCCACGGTCGAGCTTTGCCTCGAGGACGTTGCCAGAGGCGAAGGTATCGGGGTTGGCCTTGAGCTCAAGTACGTCGGCCTCAAGGAGTACGCTCTCGAGCAGGTCGTCTATGCCCAGCTTCTTCTTGGCGGAGATGTCCACGAACATGTTCTCGCCGCCCCACTCCTCGGGGATGATCCCGTACTCGGTGAGCTCTTGGCGAACACGCGTGGGATCGGCACCGGGCTTGTCGATCTTGTTGACGGCAACGATGATGGGCACGTCGGCAGCTTTGGCGTGGTTGATGGACTCCACCGTTTGCGGCATGACGCCGTCGTCTGCGGCAACGATGAGGATTACGATGTCGGTTACCTTTGCACCGCGTGCACGCATGGCGGTGAAGGTCTCGTGACCGGGCGTGTCGATGAAGGTGATGATGCGCCCGTTGATCTTGACCTGAGACGCGCCGATTGCCTGGGTAATGCCGCCAGCCTCGCCCTCGGCCACACCCGTATGCCTGATCGCATCGAGCAGCGAGGTCTTGCCGTGGTCGACGTGGCCCATTACGGTAACCACCGGCGGACGCGGCTTGAGGTCGGACTCGTCGTCGTAGAACGTGAAGGAGTTCTCCTCCTCCTTGGTCATGACCTTTACGTCGCGGCCAAGGTCGTCCGCAACGAGCTCGATCTGCTCGTCGCTCATGCTCTGCGTAACCGTGAGCGCCTCGCCGAGCAGGAACATGCGCTTGATGATCTCGGTTGGGGCTACGCCCAGCAGCTCTGCATACTCGGCGACGGTGGAACCCTGCGGCACCTTGAGCGTGTCCAGCTGCGAGAGGTCCTGGTCGTTGGCGATTGCCTGCTCGATGCGCTGTTGCTCGGCAGCCGCCTCGGCCTGCTGCTTGCGACGCTCCTTGCGCTTGCGACGCCTGCCCGTGGACTCCTTGTTCGCCTCGCGCACTGCGGCGCGCGCGTCTGCGAGCACGCGCTCGCGGTTGTATTCCTCCGCCTCGCGTGCCATGCGGCTGTAGCGGTCCTCCTGCTCGCCTCGTCCACCACGGCCCTTGCGGTTCCTTCCGCGTCCCGCTCCAGCATCAGGCTCGGGTTGCGCGGCGGCCATGGCCTCGGCGCTCACGCGCGGCGCACTGCTGGCACGGCGCCCACGTGGGGCACTGGGCTGCTGCTGCGCCGTGGCCTCACGCTCGCGGTCTCGCTCCTGGCGACGCTCGCGGCGCTTCTCCTCCTCGGCCTGCTTTTGCGCCTTGGCCTCTTCCTCCTGCTTGCGCATGAGCTCGTCCTGCTGGGCGATCTGCTCGAGCAGGCTCGTGAACGAAGGCACGGACTTGGGCGCGTTGTCCTTGATCCTGTTGCGCTCCGCCTCTTCGGCCTCAAGGCGCTCGCGCTCAAGGCGCTCCTCCTCGGCCTTCTTGCGCGCGGCCTCGGCGGCCGCACGGCGGCGCTCGTCCTCCTCGCGCTCCTTGCGACGTCGCTCCTCGGCAGCCAGGCGCTCTGCCTCGGCCTTGGCCCTTGCCTCAGCCTCGGCCTTGGCCTGAGCCTCTGCCTCGGCGCGTCGCTGCTCTTCAATCTCTGCGGCACGCGCCTCGAGGATGGGCTTGAGGCGCTTGCGGATTATCGAAACGTACGCATCCTCGAGGGTGGAGGATGCCGACTTGGCGGGAATCTTCATGTCGCGGAGATGTCCAAGCATCTCCTTGCTGCTCATGCCATATTCCTTTGCCAGATCATGCACTCGTGTCTTTGCCATGTGATGCCTTTCTGCGACGGTCGATACCGAGCCAGTCGACTAAATCAGTGAGTCGGGATCATCGGATACGGGAAGGTCTGAAGCTGCGGTCAGACCGTCATGGAGTCCGCAGTACACGGAGCCCGGTCGTGCCATGTTGCGGCAACGTATGCCGTTTGGTCCAACAAACTGGCAGCGGTGATCGTTGTCTTCCTCCTCTTCCGCAGGCACCTCGCGCACGATGCTCGGCATGTCCCGAAGAATCTCGCGGGCAAGGGACTCGTTCTTGATGTCGATGTGATAGCCGGTCAGGCGAGCGGCCAAACGAGCGTTCTGTCCCTCCTTGCCAATGGCCAGGGAAAGCTGATCGTCGGGCACGATAACGGTCGCGTAGTTATTCTCGGCATCCACGATAACGCGGGACACGCGCGCCGGCGAGAGCGCGTTGGCCACGCAGCGTGCTGGGTCGTCACTCCACAGCACCACGTCCACGCGCTCGCCGCGAAGCTCAGAGACAACCGTGCGAACACGGCTGCCCTTGGGACCAACGCAGGCGCCCACGGGATCGAGCTTGTCGTCTATTGAGGACACGGCCACCTTGGAGCGAATGCCGGGTTCGCGTGCCACGGAGCGAACGTCCACGACACCGTCGTACACCTCGGGGACCTCGAGCTCAAAGAGCCTGCGAATGAGGTCTGGGTGCGTGCGGCTTATTACGATGGGCGGACGCTGACGCTCGCCACGCACGGGCTGCTGCGTGCTGTTGGGATCGCGCACCTCGATGATGATGGCCTTGAGGCGCTGGTTGTGCATATAGCGCTCGCCTACCGGACGCTCGTTGCGCTCGTCCGGATAACGCCTTTGGTCAAAGTGCGGGAGCTCCGCCTCCACGCCCTCGCGGATCTTCACGATTTCGAAGTCTGGGGTGGACTGCAGCACGGTACCGGTAATGATGTCACCGATTCGCCTGCTGAACTCCTCATAGATCTGTTGGCGAGCCGCGTTGCGGACAATGGCCTTTATCTCGATTTTTGCCTGCTGTGCGGCGATTCTGCTCGTTCCGGCAGGCGTAACGTCAACCTCGTCGTATGCGGCGTACTCGCCGTCCTCATCGGGCTCCCCAATGGGTACGAGCTTGTACACGTACACCTTTCCGGTCGCACGGTCTATGGTGACCTTTGCCCCGTACTCGAGGTGCAGGACGTCTGCGTAGCTCTTGGCAAGCGACTGCTCGAGTCGGTCCAAAAGGTAAAGCTCGTCAATATGCCTCTCCTGGCACAGGGCCATCAGGGCTTCCATCATCTCCGATGCCATGTTCTTCCTTTCCTACTGCTTCCTAGTCGAAGCTTGGCTTTATCTTGCAAGTGCGTATGGTCTCGAGCGGGATGCGCACGTCCTCGCCATCGCAACGAACGCTGACGATGCCGTCCTCTATGCCAAGCAAAACGCCGGTGAACTTACGACGGCCTTCCGTGGCATTGGTGGAAAGACGAATGGTTTGTCCGGCAAAGCGCTCATAGTCGCCTGCCTTGCGCAAGGGCCGTGCCAAGCCCGGAGACGAGACCTCCAGCGTAAAGGCACCCGCTATGGGATCAGCCTCGTCAATGAGGTCGGAAATCCAGCCCGTTTGCTCACTCACCTCATCCAAGGTTATGGCTCCCTGGGACTCGGCGGTGTGATCGATGCGCACCCGTACGGTAGGGTTCTTGCTGCTTCCCACCACCTCAACATCAACGATGTCGATGTTATGCTGCGGAGCATTCCGCTCGAGCAGCTCGAGCACGTCATCACGCACGCTGCTTGGCGTTGCCGGCATCTCGCTCACCTCTCCTCATACATAGACATAAAAAGAAGCGGGGCGAACGATCCACCCCACTTCTTCGAACAAACTACGATTACGACAATAAAAATACCAGAGCATGTTGTTGTTGGTCAAGCAGCCACGCGAACCCTACATAACATGCCACGGCCACCAGCTTGCACCACCTAACCACAGAGGGACAGTCCCTCTGTGGTTAGGTGCCCATGCGCTAGTTGGCGACGATGTTCACCAGACGGCCTTTTACCACAATGACCTTGCGTACGGTCTTGCCCTCGAGCAGTCGAGACAATGCCTCGCGGGCAGCGGCCTCAATGTCCTCCTTGGAGGCGTCTGCCGAGACGGAGATGCGCGCACGCACCTTGCCCATGAGCTGCACCGCAAGCTCGATCGTGGAAGCCTTTGCCGCCTCGGGATCAAACTCCGGCCACGGCTCGTCATACACCGAGGTGGTGAACCCGAGCGCCTCGTGGTACAGCTCCTCTGCCCAGTGCGGGCAGATGGGGCTGAGCATGGCAACGATGGTGCGTGCCACGGCAAACGTGAGCGCCGGATCGCGCTTGTCGATGGCGACCTTGTTGAGATACGCGCTCGAGTCGTTCACCAGCTCCATAATTGCGCTGATGGCGGTGTTGAACTGGGCGCGATCAAAGTCTGCCGTGCACTTGAGGCCCATCTCGTGCATGCGGCGGAACAACTCCTTGCCAGCGGGATCGAGTGCGGAAGCGTTGAGCGTCGCATCGCTGCGGCCGGTCTCGGCCAGCGCCCATACCGTACGCCAGGCTCGCTTGATAAAGCGGTTGGCACCAGCCACCACTTCCTCGTCCCAGTTGAAGTCCTTCTCGGAGGGTGCGATGAACAGGATTGCCAGACGCATGGTGTCGGCGCCGTAGGGCTCAATCACCGAGCTGGGAGGCACCACGTTGCCCTTGGACTTGCTCATGGTATCGCCGTTGGCGTCCTTTACCATGCCCTGGCAGAGCAGGTTGGTAAACGGCTCGTCAAACTCGAGCATGCCCAGGTCGCGCATTACCTTGGTCCAGAAGCGAGAGTACAGCAGGTGGAGAATGGCGTGCTCGATGCCGCCGATGTAGTTGTCCACCGGCATCCAGCGATCCACGAGCTCCTTGCCAAAGGGGGCGCTGTCGTTGTGGGGATCGCAGTAGCGCAGATAGTACCAGCTTGAGCAGGTGAAGGTATCCATCGTGTCCGTAATGCGCTTGGCGGGCTTGCCGCACTTGGGGCAGGTCGTCTCATAGAACGGCGCATACTCGGCAAGCGTCTCGCCCGCCCCAAGGTCCAGGTCCTCGGGCAGCGTCACGGGAAGGTCCTCATACGGCACGGGCACGTCGCCGCAGCAGTCGCAGTGAATCATGGGGATGGGGTTGCCCCAATAGCGCTGGCGGCTAATGAGCCAGTCACGCAGCCTAAACTGCACGGTCTTGCGACCGACGCCGCGCTCGGACAGGTAGTCGATAATGGCATCCACTGCCTCTGAGTGCTTGCCGCCCCTCATGCCGGTGAAGGGACCGGACTGGATGAGGAAGCCCTCTGCGTCCATGGCATGATCCCAGTCCACGTTGGTGACCACGAGCGCCTGCTCGTCCTTGAGCTGCACGTACAGCGGGTCGTCCTTCTGCGCGATGATGGGCGGAATGGGCAGGTCGTACTTGCGCGCGAATTCAAAGTCGCGCTGATCGCCAGAGGGAACGCCCATAACGGCACCGGTGCCGTAGTCGAGCAGGATGTAATCGGCCACCCAGATGGGCGCGGGAACGCCCGTGAGCGGGTTGATAACATAGCGTCCGGTAAACACGCCGTGCTTCTCGCGCTCCGACCCCTGGCGGTCGACCGACGACACCTGCTCCACGCTCTTCTTGAGCTCGAGGTACGCGGCCTCGTGCTCGGTCCCCGCCACAAGCTCGGCAGCGAGCGGGCTCTCGGGAGGAAGCAGGAAGAACGACACGCCATACAGGGTGTCGGGACGCGTGGTGAACACCGTGATCATGCGATCCGTAGGCGTCTTGCCATCCTCGGCCGCCAACGCAAAGTCGATCTCGGCACCCTCGGAACGCCCTATCCAGTTGCGCTGCTGGGCCTTCACGTTCTCGGGCCAGCCGGTGAGTTGGTCAAGGTCATCCAAGAGCTCCTGAGCATAATCGGTAATGCGCAGGTACCACTGGCTCAGCTCGCGCTTCTCGGGAACGGATCCGCAGCGCCAGCACTTGCCATCCACCACCTGCTCGTTGGCAAGCACCGTGTTGCAGCTGGGACACCAGTTGACGGGGCTCGTCGCGCGGTATGCCAGACCCTTCTCCCACATCTTGAGGAAGGCCCACTGACCCCACTTGTAGTACTCGGGGTCGCAGGTACGCACCAGGCGATCGTAGTCGTACGAGAAGCCCATGCGCTTCATGGTGGCCACGGCGGTGTCCATGTTCTTGTAGGTCCAGGCACCGGCCTGCGTATTGTGCTTGATCGCCGCATTCTCTGCAGGAAGGCCGAAGGCGTCGAATCCCATGGGATGCAGGACCTCAAACCCGCGCATGCGTGCTTGGCGTGCCATCGCGTCACCGATGGAGTAGTTGCGCGCATGGCCCATGTGCAGGTCGCCAGAGGGGTACGGGAACATCTCGAGCACGTACTTTTTGGGTCGGTCCGAGTCATCGCGCGCCTTGAAGGTGTCCTCGCGCTCCCACACCTCCTGCCATTTTGTCTCTATCGTCTCCGCATCGTAGGCGGGAATCTTGTCTGCCATGGTCTCTCCTTCTGCAGTGCCTTCCAACCGGGTAAGTATAGCCCTATTTGGGACTTCAGTCATCAAATGCCGGCAGCAACGATAACGCGTATCGATTGCTGCCGGCATTTCTCATAAGGATTGTGCACGCTAGGCTACTTGGAGTGCGGGCCCGCCTCGCGTACGACATCCGTCATGTTGGGATACTTCTGTGCCGCGTTCTCCTCAAACATGGCCGCCAGCTTGCGCGCCTGCTCGTCGTAGGCAAGCTTGTTCTTCCATGTCCTGCGCGGGTTGAGGACGATGTCAGGCACGCCGTCGATGTGATGCGGTACGTCGACGTTAAAGATGTCATGGTGCGTGAACTCGGTCTTCTCAATCTCGCCGCTGAGTGCCGCCGTAACCATGGCACGCGTGTAGGGCAGGTTTATGCGCTTGCCCTCTCCATAGGCGCCGCCGGTCCATCCGGTATTGATAAGGTACACCCTGGTGCCGTACTTCTCCATGCGCTCGCCAAACATCTGCGCGTAAAACATGGGGTCGAGCGGCATGAACGGCTCGCCAAACAGCGTGGAGAACGTAGGCGTGGGCTCGGTAATGCCACGCTCGGTACCGGCGACCTTGCTGGTAAAGCCACTCACGAAGTGATACATTGCCGCGTCCTTGCTCAGGCGCGAGATGGGAGGCAGCACGCCGAAGGCATCTGCCGTGAGCATGATAACGACCTTGGGCGCCCCGCCATACCCGAGCAGCTGCGCGTTGCTTATGTATTCCACGGGATAGGCCACACGGGTGTTCTCTGTGTACTGCTCGTCAAAGTAGTCGGGCACGCGTGAGCCGGGAGTAAGCACAACGTTCTCCACGACGGCGCCAAAGCGAATCGCCTGGAAGATCTCTGGTTCGGTGACGTACGAGATGCGAATGGCCTTGGCATAGCAGCCACCCTCGAAGTTAAAGACGCCGTCATCGGACCAGCCATGCTCGTCGTCGCCGATGAGGGAGCGGTTGGGGTCGGCGGAAAGGGTCGTCTTGCCGGTGCCCGAAAGGCCAAAGAACACTGCCGTGTCACCGGAGACGGGGTCCATGTTGCAGGATGAGTGCATGGGAAGGACGTTCTCCTCTATGGGCATGAGGTAGTTCATCACCGAGAAGATGCCCTTCTTGATCTCTCCGGAATATGCTGTGCCGGCGATTACGATCTTGCGGTCCTCAAAGTTGAGCAGCACCACGGCTTCGGAGTGCGTGCCGTACTTCTCGGGATCGAGCTTGAGGTTGGGGGCCGAAAGCACGGTAAAATCTGGGTCTCCGTATTCGTCGAGCTCCTTCTTTGAGGGGCGCACGAGCATCTGGGTGGTAAAGAGCGCTTGGCTTGCAAGCTCGGTAATTACGGTGAACTTGCGCGAGTACTTGCGCTGTGCGCCTGCCATGCCGTGAACCACGAACAGATCTTGGTGAGCAAGATGCTCGCAGACGGCGTCCTTGATCTGCTTATATCCCTCCACGGAGAACGGCTTGTTTACCGCACCCCATGCAATGCGGTCATGAACGTCTGGCGTGTCCACAATAAAGCGATCCTCGGGAGAACGGCCGGTATACTTGCCCGTCTTCACACGCAAAGCACCCGTATCGGTAAGCTTGCCCTCACGGCGTGAGAGCGCCTTCTCTACTAGCTTGGCTGGGCTTCCGTCTATGAGCACGGCGCCCGTACGATCGTGAATGCCACACTTGGTGAGCTGATCGTCGATCATGGATCCTCCTCGGGTCTGTGAGCGGCGAACGGTACGTTCCAATGCCGTTGTACGCTCTAACAAAATCTTTGGTAGTGTAATACAACCAACCAAAATCGGTGAAATCTTGTAACAAAAAGTGACGGTTAACTGGCCTTGGTTTAACATCTTGTCGTCTTTTTGAAGTATTCCGACGCGATGTGTGAGCACGTAGGTAGCACAATTGCACCTTTTTCGCATCATTTTTTCCACGCACGGTATTTGTGGGTAAATAATGTGGAAATGATGAAGCGTCCGTTCCCTTGTCGTACCACAGGGCGCTGTTTGCGCTTATTGGCGGATGAGTGGAGCTTTTAGGGCATGCCGTGTGGCAAAGTTGAATTACGGCAAATCTCACGCGCGAGGAGAAGAAATGGGAAGACTCATCACCATTGCAAACGACAACTTGGAAGCCACGGTAGACACGGACGGCGCACAGCTCATGAGCCTCAAGCTCGATGGCAAAGAGTACCTTTGGCAGCGTGACCCCCAATGGTGGCCGCGTTGCGCACCGGTGCTCTTCCCCATCGTGGGAAACATCCGGGACGATCGCGCCGACTCCGCCCAGGGCGAGATACGCTTTGGCCGTCACGGCCTTGCACGCAACTACACCTTTGAGGTTACCGAGGAGCTCGAGAGCAGCCTAACCCTCACGCTCACCTCGAACGATGACACCCGCGCGCAATTCCCCTACGACTTTAAGCTCGATATGACCTACGCCCTTGCCGACGGAGCCCTGGAACAACGCTTTACCGTTACCAACACCGGCGATGTTACCCTCCCCTTCGTGGTGGGCGGCCATCCCGCGTTCAACGTACCCGCTCCGGGCACCGAGGGCGAGGACTTTGGTGACTATGTGCTCAAGTTCGCCGAGCCATGGACCTATGCTTCTCCCACGATCAGCACCAAGACGGGCCTCATTGACTACCAAACGCGGTTTACCCTTCTTGAGGACTCGGATACGCTCGAGCTCTCGCACCGGCTCTTCGACGTTGACACGCTCATCTTTGAGGATGTGCCCGGAAGGACCGTCTCGATGGTTGGTCCCTCTGGCCATGGCATGCGCGTTGACTTTGAGGGATTTGACTATCTGGGCGTTTGGAGTGCCGCAAACGACGCGCCGTTTGTCGCGCTGGAGCCGTGGCGCGGCACTGCCACCGGCACGGACGAGGACGATGTGTTTGAGCACAAGCGTGGCATGGATTTGCTCGAGCCCGAGGCCACTGCCGAGTACGCGTTCTTCATGAGGCCCCTGTAGGGCTCAGCTCGCCGCCCCGGCGCATGCGCGTGTACACTTAATTGTCCTGAGAAGGCCTCTTTTGTGCACTAATCGTTGATTTGTGCGCACGAGAGGCCCTCTCAGGTCACTTTTGTGCGCACCCGGCTGTCGTTCACCCAGCCATACGCACATTGTTACGACAAGGGGCCACCCTCGCAGGAGGATGGCCCCTTCAGTTCGGTTGACGCAGCGCGTGGCGACTATCCCAGCAGCTCGGCGACGTCGAGCGCGATCATGTACTCCTCGTTGGTGGGTACGACGAGGACCTTGATGGCCGAGTCCGGAGCGGAGATAACGCGAACCTGGTCGGAACGGACCTTGTTGGCCTCTTCGTCAATCTTGACGCCCATCCACTCGAGCTCCTTGGCAACGCCCAGGCGCATGACGCTGGAGTTCTCGCCGATGCCGGCAGAGAAGGCAATGGTGTCCATGCCATGCATTGCCTGTGCCATCTCCATGATGAGCTGGCTCGTGCGATAGTAGAACATGTCGAAGGCCATCTGGCAATTGGCGTCGCCCTTTGCAGCGCCCTCCTCGATGTCGCGCGAGTCGGAGCTGATTCCCGAAAGAGCCAGCAGGCCGGACTGCTTGTTCATCATCGTATCGACCTCGTCGATGGTGTAGCCACCCTCGCGCACGAGGTAGCATACGGTGGCGGGGTCGATGGTGCCGCAGCGCGTTCCCATGATGAGGCCATCGAGCGGCGTAAGGCCCATCGTGGTGTCCATGTCCTTGCCGTCCAGAATGGCGGAAAGCGAGGAGCCAGAACCAAGGTGGCAGCTCACGAGCTTGTGCAGGTCGTCACCCAAGAATTGCTTTGCGGCACGCCAGATGTAGCGATGCGAGGTGCCGTGCGCGCCATACTTGCGAATGTGGAGCTTGTCAACCACGTCGCGCGGCAGCGCATAGCGCCAGGCGCGCTCGGGAATGTTGTAGTGGAAGGAGGTATCTGCCACGACGACGTTTCCCTTGTCGGGGAACAGCTCGCGGCACACCTGGATGGCGTCCGCCTCGGCGTAGTTGTGCAGGGGCGCGAGCGGAGCAACCTCACGTACCCAGCCCAGGGACTCGTCGGTAACGACCTTGGACTCGGGGAAGTACCAGCCACCCTGAACCACGCGGTGACCAATGCCAATGAAGTCCTTGCCGGTTGCCTCGATAATGTCGATGACGTACTTCATGGCAGTCTTGTGGTCGGGAAGCGGTGCGTCGATGCGCTGCTTGCCCTCAACGGCGATGCTCTCGTATCCCACAAAGGCACCATCGATGCCAATACGCTCGCAATTGCCCTTTGCATACACCTCGCGCGTATCCACGTCGAGCAACTGGAACTTGAGCGAGGAACTCCCCGCGTTGATGACCAATACGTTCATGTGTGCGACTCTCCTCTCCACGCCCCGTAGGGCACATACCCAGCTCATTCATCTTAACAAAAACGCATGCACCCGCTACCAGCGGCAGACGCATTCCATAAGCTAGGGCATGAGACCTTCGCCCATGTTCGTTCCACCCAGCACGTGCCAGTGGAGATGGTGCACGGTTTGGCCCGCGTCGTCCCCCGTGTTCGCAATGACCCTAAAGCCTGATTCGCGTATGCCCTCGGCCTTTGCAACCTCGTCCACGGCATGGGCCATGGCCGCAAGCGTTTGTGCGGGAACGCCGTCCACGATGTTTGCGTAGTGCTCCTTGGGCACCACGAGCACGTGGGTGGGCGCCTGTGGATTCATATCGCGAAACGCCGCCACCAGCTCGTCCTCGTACACATAGTTGGACTCAATAACATGATTGGCAATCTTGCAAAAAATGCAGTCTTCCATGGCCCTCTACCTTCCCACTACTCGTCCAAATAGGCACTCGAAGGTGCCGCAGTCGTGTCCCCAATGGTAACTTCCTGTGACGCGTCTAGCAACACGCGAACGCGTTGCTCGGCCTCGGCAAGTCGCTGCCTGAGGCTCTTGAGCAAATCGACGCCACGACCATACTCGCTCAGCGCCTCCTCAAGTTCCAAGTCACCCGCCTCGAGCAACCGCACGATCTGCTCGAGCTCGGTCGACGCCTCCCTAAACGTCATCTCGTCAATGTTCTTTCTCTCCTGCTGTGCCTGCATGGCTCCTCCTTGCATCGCCTTCGATTATTCACACGTCGTATTGGTAACTTGAGCGTCAAACGAGCCGGTCCCCAGCGCCACATGCACCTCTTCACCAACGGACAGGCTCCTAGCGTCGCTCACCACCCTGCCCGTCTCGTCACGCGCAATGGCATACCCACGTGCCAACACGCGCAGCGGCGAGAGGGCCTCCAAGCTTGCAGCGAGGGCACCCATCTTCGCGGCATGCGGCGCGGTGATGCCTCTTCCAGTGGCCGCAAGGCTCTTTTCGAGCGCGCGCAACGTATCATCGCGTGCATCCAAGACCCGGGGGATGGCGTCATGCAACCGCTGCTCCGTTTGCATGAGTCCCGTTTGCCTGTCCTCTATGAAGGCAAACGGATCCTCCAGGCACCGCCTGCGCGTGAGCGCGTCGAGCACCGCACGCTCGTGAGACAAGCGCGTTTGCATGCCAACCGCAGATCGTTGTCCCAGCGCCTCCACGCGCATACGTTCACCCGCCGCCAACGACTGCAGCGCCGCGCCCATGCGCTTGCGACGTGCCTCGATGGTTTCCACCACCTCGTCTATGGCCGGCGCCACCGACTCCGCGGCAGCGGTGGGCGTAGACGCCCTCCTGTCAGCCACCATGTCGCATATGCACGTGTCGGGTTCGTGGCCTATGCCCGTGATCACGGGAACCGCACAATTCGCCACCGCACGTGCCAGCGCCTCGTCATTGAACGTCATGAGGTCCTCAAACGAGCCGCCGCCACGCACGAGCAGAATGGCCTCCGGCGCACTCGAAGCCGCCACGTCCAACGCACGGATAATGGTTTGGGGCGCATGGGGCCCCTGTACGGCACAGCCAACCACATCGAGGGCAACCAGCGGGTTTCGCCGAGCCAAGGTGCGCTTTACGTCGTCTATCACGCTGCCGGAAAGAGACGTCACCACGGCCACGCGCATGCAAAAGCGCGGTATGCGACGCTTGCGTTCGGGAGCCATGAGTCCCTCCGCCTCAAGCTTCCTTGCCAAGGCAGCGACTTTTTGGCGAAGTGCGCCCTCCCCCGCCAGCTCTATGGAGCGGGCTATAAACGACAGCCTGCCAGTGCCCGCGTATACGTCGAACTTGCCGCGCATGCGAATGGTGGTGCCGTCTTTCAACTCTGCGCCCATGCTCGCGTAGGTGTTTCGCCATACGATGACGTCCATGGCGGCGCTGTCATCCTTCACCTGGAAGTAGCAATGGCCCGAGCGCGCGTTGGGTCCCCTAAACCCAGACACCTCACCCTCTACGAGCAGCACCGCCATCCCATTTACGCACGCCTTCGCCTCCGCGACCGCAGCACTTACGGTAAGCGCGGCGGACGAGGTATCACGCAAGGGCATCTGACCGCCTGCCAACGGATTCCTGCCTGTAGCCATATTGCCTCCTTTGGACTGGCTCGTGCCCAGCATAGTCCACGCACCGGACAACAATGCCCAGGTCGCTAGAGTATCTCCACGCGACCGTCTTTTATAGTAAGGCCCAACTCGCCGGCAAGGAGTTTTTCGAGTCGTTGCCCCGCAACCTCGTTGCGCCAACCCGAGCGTAGGGGTGACGTCTTGTTGCCCTGCGCAAAGGACACGAGGTCTGTTCTGGTGGCGATGAGCGGCACCGCAACGCCGCATCGGTCGGACAGAATTCGCAGCAACGCATACATGAGGTCAACCACGCTGTCCGTCTCCGCGTTCGGACGCGGCCGATGAGGAAGGGACGGGTAGTCCGCGGGCTCGCAGCGTTCGCCGCGCTCCACGGCCTGTATCACCTGCCTGGCATCTCGGTCAGAGAGCGAGTCCAATCCGCGAATCCTGCGCAGGCGCTCTGTTGAATGGGGCGCACGCCTGCAGATCTCCACCACGAGTTCGTCGGATATCACCCATTTGCGCGGGAGGTTCCTCCTGGCAGCGGCCTCCTCTCGCCATACGCACACCTCACGTGCCACGGCAAGCTGACGTCTGGTAAGAGAAGACGCCCGTTTGAGGTGCATGTAGGCAACACGGGGGTTCCGCCGCTCCTCAACCGCATTGCACAGGGCATCCAGCTCTGGCTGGAACCATCCCAAGCGATCGCGCTTAATCAGCTCGCGCATCATGCGATCATAGATGCCCGGCAGGAAAACCACGTCTTCCTCCGCATACTTGAGCTGGCTTTGGTCAAGAGGACGCTTGGACCAGTCCGTGAGCCCGTCCGCCTTGGCAAGATGCACGCCGTCGTAGGCCTGAACGAGTGCACCGTAACCCATTTGCATGCGATAGCCCAAAAACGATGCCGCCAACTGCGTGTCGAACAGGGGCCGCGGCATGCAGCCCAGGCTGTCCAGCAGGACCTCCAAATCTTGGTCGCAGGCATGGAAGACCTTGGTGACGCTCTCGTCTTCCAAGAGTCCCACCAAAGGCGAGAGGTCTTTGATCGTTATGGCGTCAACAACCGCCGACTCGTCGTGTGTCGCCACCTGGACCAGACACAACAGCGGATGATACGTCTTCTCACGCAAGAACTCGGTGTCGACGGCTACCACATCGCTTTTTTTCGCGCGTTCGCAAAACGTCGCCAAGTCTTCATTGGTTGATATGAACATGCAAATCCATTTCGTTTGAGCCGAAGCGGAACAACAGGTACCATGGTACAGGAAGTGGTGCAGCATGGTCGGTTGCGAAGGGAAGGTTCTGTTGAGAGTCCTCATCGTACACAACGAAGCCTCAGGTTTTGGCTCCGACGCAATCTTTGAGTTTGAACGTGCCCTCATGCGCGCTGGCGACGAATGCGTATTGCGCATGCTTCGAGCCGATGACGATAAGAAAGGCGAAGACCTTTTGGAAGATGCCGAGCAGTATGACCTCGTGGTTATATCTGGCTGCGATGGCACGGTGGCATCCATGCTCTATCTGCTGCGCAAACGGAACATCCTCACGTGCGTATTCCCCTCCGGAACGGCCAACCTGTTCTTTGCGAACCTAGGCAACGCCTCCGAGCCTTCTGCCCTGGCACGGGCATGCAGAATCGGCCGGTCGGTCAAAACCGACATGGGAGAGATGATGTGGCGAGACGCCCAGGGCGTAAAGCACCGCCATGGTTTTGCCCTCATGGCGGGCATTGGCTTCGACGCGCAGATAATGCAAGCGGCCATTCCGGCCAAGCGCACCATGGGCCAAGCGGCGTACTTTGCCGCCGCACTTGCCAACCCCAAGCCCGAGACCCGCGAGTTTCGCATTACCGTGGACGGCAAGACCATCACGCGCAGGGGCATCTCATGCATGGTGGCAAACAACGCGATACTCCAAGGCGACATAGACATCGTTCCGTCGTGCACGATGACCGACGGTCTTTTGGACGTAATCGTAATTGAGGCGGACGAAACCGCCCAGCTCATTCGTCCGCTGTTCGTGGGACTGGTGGACCGCGATGGGAAGCGCATCGGACGCCCGCATCTGGAATCTTTTTGCGGCAAGGACATCTTGGTGCGCACCTCCACTCCCGCCCAGATGGAGATCGACGGCGACCCCATACCGGAGCCCGTCACCGCGTACCGTGCGCGTGTTATACCCGAGGCAAATCGCATGGTGGTAGACCAGCTCTCCCGTTACGCAAAGGACGACGATGCGGCCCCGCTCTTTGGCGACACCGAAGAGATAGCGTTTCCCAAATAGCACGTTTCGGGGATGTGAGGTCCAATGAGTCAAACACGCAAACTCACCCATGAACAGCTCTTGCGCATGATGGTGTCGGCTGCCATCGTGCTTGCGTGCTTGGCACTTGCCGCCATGTGCTCGCCCATGCTCTATCTCACCAACGACGACACGAGCATTCAAGGCGCCCTCAGCGGCAACAATACCGGCTCACCCTATCCCGTGCATCGATTCATTGGCGTGTTGGCAAGCTTCTTCGTTGCGGGCTTGTACAGCCTGGCCCCCTCCATCCAATGGTGGTATGTGTATAGCATGGCGCTCGTGCTCATGGGCATGTTCCTGGTCCATTACGCCATACTCACCACGCTCTCGGTGCGAAAGCACGGCATGGCAATGGGCATCGCGCTTTCGCTGGCCATCGATGCCTGCATTATGATGTTCCCCATCGCCCGGCTGTCCTTTACCGTCGTGCCCGTCATCCTCTGCGCAGGAATCATCGCGTGGTACGTAGCGTCTCCCCATCGGGAGTCGCCAACGGTGCGCATAACTTGCGTGTGCCTGTATGTGATGGCCATAAGCCATCGCGACGCAAGCGCCATGGTGAGTCTTGCCTTCTTGGCGCTTGGCGCGCTCTATCTTTCCTACAAGAAATACGGAATCGCCAAGGCGCTCGTCACGTCCCTGCTGCCCTTTGCCATAGTCCTCGCCGCCGTTACGTTGTTGCTCAGCAACGGCAACAAGGCGTTTCAAAACGCCTGGAACGGGCCCGAGTTCCAGGCGTTCAACCATGCGCGTGTTCGATACAAGGATTACCCACACGACTCGTACCAAGAGAACCCGAAGATCTACCAGGACGTCGGATGGGACGAGACGCTGTACTATCTCGTTGACTCCTGGTGCTTTATGGACGAGCGTGTGAATACCGAGTCGCTTACGTACCTCTCCCAAAACAGCACCGCGCAGAGTAGCCCAACCAACCGGCCAAGCCCCATGGAGGCGCTCAACGGCATCCTCGACAGTGCGACGCAGGCAAAGGTTTGTCTTGTTGCGTGGGGCGTGGTGTCTGCGTACGCATTCGTCACCTTGCTCGCCTCAAGACGTGCTCTTGGCGCGGTGGTTACCCTCGCGTCTGTGGGCGCGGGAACCGCACTCTTGGCGTTTCAATACCTGCAGGGCCGCGTCCTGTACCGGTCGATGCTGGTCGTCATCCTTCCCTCCCTCATGCTAAACCTCATGCTCGCGCTACACGCGCTGCAAGATGGCTCGCATCCGGACAAGAGCACGGGCAAGCACCCGACGCTGCAAGGGGTGTTCTTTGTCGTAATGCTCCTCTGCCTGCTGCCCGTGGGAGCGAAGGCTGTTTCCAATACGTTCGACGCCGAGGAGCGTGCCCACCTGGATGAAGTCTCTCGCGTTGGTCGGGAGCTCAACGAATACGTGATCGCCCACCAACCCACGGTGTACGTGCAAACCGTCGCGGTGTCGGACAGCATCGATCCACGCCTCATCTATCCGGAATCCAAGCCGAGCAACTCGTTTTTGTGGGGCGGCTCTCAGTTTGGATCGAAGTACTTCCAAGCCAAGCTTGAGCGCAACGGGCTCACGTCCCTCGCAGGCACGGTGTTTCGCGAAAATGGAGCGCTCTTTGTTACGAACGTGAGCGTCAACGAACGAGACGGGGAGCTTGACGAGGACAATCTGCTCTATCAAACCATCAAATGGCAGGCAGAGCGGTATGGCGCACTTGGTGTTGTTCAAGAGGACACTATCTGCGACGGTGCCTACGTGTACCGGTTCATCTATGAGGACGAGCCCAACACGCCGTATTACGCCTACGACAACGGTCAGCTAGACCTCGTCCACGCCAGCGATTCTTCGCTGTCATAGCGCATGGCAGAACGGTGATGCGTGCGCATACCGCACGCGCGCTTGTCGGCATCTGCGCCGCTCGTGCGAACCGCACATGCGCACAAAACTGTCCTGATAAGGGCCCTCGTGCGCGCTTCTCGTTGATCTGTGCGCACGTGTGGGGTCCTGGAGCCACTTTAGTGCACATGCGCAATTTGGGTTGCGATCCAACGCTCCCCTCTCTACGGGAGCATGCCGGGCATGTACAAGAGCAGGGCATAGCACGCCATCCCAACGATGGCACACCAAATGAGCGAGCCCGTCTTCTTGGCAACGATGAGCACGGGAACGGCCGCGACCAACGGCAGCGCACCCTCCCACCAACTTGCGGCAAACGCATTCGGCTGGATAAGGTCGTTGGCCACCAACGCCGCGAAGGCCGCTGGCGGTATGAGGTTGAGCGCTTCCTTCGCCTGCGGCGAGAGTTCACGCCCCTTGAGCAAAAACAGGGGCACGCACCTGCACAGAAGCATGGTCACGAGCACGCTCAGGCACAGGACAACAGACTCATGCACGCTCATTGGCACCCCTCTCAACGCGACCGTATACCATGCCGGCCACCACACCAAACACGGCCCCCAAGAGGATGGCAGGACCGCTCAGGCCCACGAGCTTGCACACCACCACGCCTGCGGCAGCCACAGCAATTACCACCGCGCTCTGTTTGGTGATCTTTTGGCCTACCAGCAAACAGATGAAGATTGACGTCATGGCAAACGACGTGATTGCCAAAGGAAGGTTGAGCACCGAGCCCAACAAACAGCCCAAGGCATTAGCGGTTGCCCACGAGAGCATGCAGCACACGTTAACCAGCAAGGCGTGCAGAGCAGTCCACGAATCGCTCGTTTGGAAGCGCTCCATGTTCACGCCAAAGCTCTCGTCGGTCACTGTTGCGGAGAACAAGAACGAGGTGAGTGCGTCAACGCCCGAGAAGTACGGGGCAAACGCCGCGGCATACAAAATCTGTCGGGTGTTGACAAACGACACGCTTGCGATGATCGAGTAAAGCGGCACCCCAGCCAGCCAAAGATTGGGGATCATGAACTGTCCGGCACCAGAATAGAAGGTGCACGAGAGCACGAAGCACAGAACGGGCGAGAAGCCTATGGCGTTCTCCATGAGGCCGCATGGCAACCCAATCATCACGTAGCCAAGCATTACCGGCAACGCATAACGCAAGCTCAGCGACAACGTCTTGAGCAATCCATCGCGTGGCGTCTCGCTAGCTGAAGTCATGGCACTCCAAAAAGTCGATAACCTCGCCAAGGTCCCCTACCACCGCGGTCGCCATGGAGCGAATCTCGTCTGTGGGAGGCAGCAGGTCGGGCACCATCACCGTAACAAAGCCGCCAGCATGTCCCGCCCGCACGCCATTGAAGCTGTCTTCGAGG
>JAFWMI010000136.1 GCA_017513965.1 Atopobiaceae bacterium | reverse complement strand
CTCCTATACTTGGGGTCATGCAGCTTCTGCAGTGCCAGGGCGAGGGTGCCCAAGTACACGCGATCTTCGTAGTCGTGGACAATGCGTACCTCTGGCGCAACGCTCTTTCCCAAGATGCGCATAAGCTCGTTGTAGAACGCCTCTGCATCATCCACGGTGTCTACCGCAAGGTACAGCACATCCGGTGCAACAATGGCAGATGTGGTCACAGCGGTGTAAAGGGCAAGGCGATGCATGCCGTCGGCACTCCACGTTACGTCGTCGGTGTCCGTGTCGTACGAGAAGCGGTTCTCAAAGTACTTGGGCTCTCCTGCAAGGTTGCCATGGCCTTTGAGCAGCTTGCCGTCGATTATTGTGCCCATACCACCGGCTACGTGACCAAAGGCATGCCGATAGAAGACAAGGTTCTCGTAGTCGTCTTGGCTCACATAGCATCCCACGGCAGCAGCGTTGCAATTGTTGTCTACATAGACGGGCAGATTAAAGCGCTGGGAGAGGTTCTGGCCAAGGTCATAGTCCTCCGTGAGTACGCCAGGCAGTGAAACCATGCCCCTGTACGTAACGCCTGGCACCGCAATGCCAATGGCATCGAGGGACCTGAGGTCTATGGGAAGTACCTGAATGAGGTCACTAATGTCCCGGTAGTCAAGACGTGGCTTGCGTACCACGCCCTCGTACGTTACGGCACCGTTGTCAAAGAGCTTGTATCCCAGTCGCGCGTGGTCGCGCAGCGAGACGACTGTGATTACCAGCACATGCTTGTTGTCGTGCATCGTGCGTACGGCACGCAAGCCGTTGTCGTCGTTGGTGTCCCTCATGTCGCGTAGGGCATGCATGAGTAGGCGCACGGCACCTGCGGCGTCGTAGCTGCCAAAGGTCTTTGCGGGTATCTCAAACACGAGTGCGTTGGGATGTGCCTCCACCAGTTGCTTGCGTAGGTGAGAGACTTGCGGTGCAAGCAGGATGGCAGCATAGGGTTCGGTAGTTGCGATTGCTCGGTCTACGGAGAGGGCGCAAAAGTCGTAATCGAGGTTGAACGTTTGGGCAACCTCGTTCATCTTTTGGGCAAAGAGCGAGGTGGTAAGCGCCGACGTGCAGGTGAGCAGCACGTGAGTCGTCTCGTGCCTTGTCTCATCCTCCAGAGCCTCGGCCATCTGAGAGAACAGGTCCTTGGCACGCGAAAGGTCGTCGAGCATAACGTGGAGGAAGAAGGATGGGTCGCCGCTGCCAGTGCGCACGATGCGATACTCCACGATTTCCTGGTCTTCGCCAAAGGGATAGAGGTTTA
This sequence comes from Atopobiaceae bacterium, assembly GCA_017513965.1. Taxonomy (GTDB): domain Bacteria; phylum Actinomycetota; class Coriobacteriia; order Coriobacteriales; family Atopobiaceae; genus RUG440. The sequence goes on along the minus strand of JAFWMI010000136.1, from coordinate 1,385 downwards.
TCTCGGCAGTGGCTAACGTGGTGTGTATGACTATGTGGTCACGGTCAATTTGTTCGGGTGTGCAATTCGCAGGTCGCTGTGCGAGCACCCATGTCCTAAACGTCTCGCCTAAAGGAGCCATTTCTTGAGCCTCCTGTTCTTGCACATCCCCTCCCATCATAGCGGATACATCGCAAGGTTAGCCCATGCGGCGGGGAGTAAGGGGTTTGCGCAGGTAGCAGAGCTTATCGCTGCAGTTGGTGCACTGTAGTGACGCATTGGTGCGCTCGTCGAATCGCTCGGGATGACGAGCAAATGCGAGTTCCCAACGCACGAGTACCACAAGGGAGAAGAACATGAGCAACCAGCTAAACCAGCAACCAGTGGTGACGAGCGGGGTAACAGTCATGACGCCGTCCCAGTTAAAGATCTGGCAGGTGGTACAGCATCGGTTGCGCATGAGCGCAAGCTGGAGCGGGCACCAAAGCACGACGCTGATCATGTCAAAGAGGAAGTAGAAGAGCGTCCAGAGCAATGCCGTGCGCTCGTTGAATGCGCCAAAGCGCTCAAGAATAAGTCCTAGGGCAACATTGAAGACGATCCAAAACACAATAACAGGAACTATCTCGCGGGTGCGGTGACGGCGGATGCTGGCACGCATGCGCTCGGATGCCGTGAGGTCTTCCTCGGGCCATGGCAACACACGCAACACGTCGATGGAGTACGCAAGCTGTCGACCTGCCTCAAAGACGCCGTGTGCGGTTTCTTGTACCGCCTGATATGTGTTGGCAACTGCCTGTTCGATGCGGTGGGGCATCTGCTCCCAAAGTGCTCGAGCATGCTCGCGAAGCTCGGCAATACCTCCGGGAAACATGCGTGGTGTGGGTACGTGATACGCTCCGTATTGCTTTTTGCTACCCATGGCGATCTTTGCGTTTGGCCGTAGCTTGGAGGCGAGGTCGAGTGCCATGAGGACAAAGCAGACGTTAACGAAGGTGAGTCCACGCAGAGGCCCAAACTCGGAGGTTATGTTGAGCTGGTCGGGGTCGACGCAAAAGATCCAGATTCCTACGGCAAACAGCGCCAGTCGCAGCAAAAGCTGTACGACGTAATGCTTGAACAGCCGTGTGGCGGGTGGCCTATGTTGATTCGTATTAGTCATAGCCCTCATTGTACCCATCTTGGCATGCAGGTTTGTAACGAGTCTTGTTACTTTTACCGTTCCGGCCTGTAACCAAAAAGGGACTGTCCCTCCGTGGTTACTAACCAAAAAGGGACTGTCCCTTTTTGGTTAGCCATAAGGCTCGGTAGAGCAATGATGCGAACGGATACAATATGCGCGTAGACAAAGCGACTTGAATGGGGACGGCGATGAAACAGGCCGTAGTAGGATTGCTCGCCCATGT
>JAFWMI010000135.1 GCA_017513965.1 Atopobiaceae bacterium | reverse complement strand
CCCCGGCGTGCCGGAAGTGGCAAAACACCTCTCGCGCCTTTTGACAAAAAGCTACTTAGAATCTGACGCTAGGGGGACTGTCCCCGCGTCGCTACTTGGCGGCCTTGGCCGTGCGGTAGCCGCTGACGAGGCCGGAGAAGGTGTTGCCGGAGGCCTTCCTCATCGGGCGCATGCGCACGTAGTAGGTCTTGTTCGCCTTGAGGCCCTTTATGGTGACGGAGGTCTTGCCCTTGGCGACCACGACGGTCTTCACCGCCTTGCCTCCGGTCGCCCGGACCGTCGCGCCCTTAACGACGAGGTTCCCTGTGATGCCATTGCCCGAAGAGGCAGTGACGACCAGCGTGCCCGCACCCTCTACGGTGAGGGTCTTGTCACCGTTGATGCTGCCGTTGACGGTAAGCGTCTTGCCTTCCGGAATGGTCAGCGTGATGTTCGCACTAACGGTAACGTTGCCGTTAATCGTGCCGCCCTCGCTAGTAAAGCTCTCGCTCCATGTGGCGTTCGCCGCATACGCCGTGCCACCCATCCCCGGCATCAGCCCGATGACCATCGCCAGCATGAGCAGGAAACCCGCTAGTATCCTTCTTGTTTTGCGTTCCATACACATCCCTCCCTGCGTAGACCTCCAACATGAAAAAAACCGTCGGACTTGACGGGGCATGGTGCCCCCATCAGGTCCGACGGTCATCCATCGCGAATGCGGTATTCGGTTTTACGCGCCTCACAGCCGCAGGACACAAATCGGGCACAGTCGCCGTGCCGTGCCGTGCCGTTCCGTGAAGAGCGCAAACCTATTCCGCATGGCTGTCAACCCCCTCCCCCAGCAATCGAAGATAGGACGAGGTCCTCGTTTCGCGTACTGGTTTGCCGACGCGGACCCCGCATATGAGTTATATTATTTATTAGGATTCTTTCATAAACCCAGCCAAATGGCAACGGGACTCCTGGAGGCTCTCCGTAAACGAGAGAGCCCCATTTCCCGGCCCGAGGCCGCTCTACGGCTCCTGCTTGGGTCCCAAGTACCTAAAGCAAAGCATGGTGAGGTCGTCGAACTGCTCTGCGTCGCCCACAAAGGCATCAACGCCTGCCCTCACGTTGCGCAATATGTCCTTTGGCGCGGCATCAGGCTCCTCGTTGAGGGCGCCGAGCATGCGGTCGCTGCCAAACACAGGGCGCCCGTAAGCGCGAGTGCCATCACGGCCAGGAGCAGCACGATCATGGTGGTGGACGACTTTGAGAGACTGTCTCTGTAGTCAAACAACGCCTCGTCCACCACGCCGTCAAACTCGCGGCTCAGGTCCTCCGTTACGGCATCGGTTGCCTGCTGGCTCACCACATTGATAACAGCCCATCCCACCGTTTGTATGGGCGCGCCGCACATGTAGTAGATACGACCGTCCGCCTCCACGATTGTGGGAGCGGTAACGCCTTTGAGCGCCTCCTCCACAAAGCCGGCAATGGCGCCACGCGACTGCCTAAGGTCGGCCGCCTGACCAGACTCCTGCACCTTGAACACGCCCTCGTCCTTGGGCGAGAACACCACGTGGCCCTGATCGTTCACGATGCACACGAAGTCCTCGCCGTTGGCCGAGTTCGCCACGGACTCAGCCATGTTGTTGAGCAGGAGGTCGACACCAACCACCGCCACGAGCTCTCCGTCGTTATACACCGGCATCGAACACATTACGCCCACGTTGCCTGTAAAGACATCCGCCGACACGTCCGTAACGTAGATGCCGCCCTTCTCCACGGCTCCGGTGTACCAAGGTCGCTCCGTCATCTCTATGGGCGTAATTGACCCGTCCTCGGCAAACTTTGACGAGGCGTGGTTGTCTACCAGAACCATCACGCCACTGGGCAAGGCAACGTAGCAGGAGTCCACCTGGGAGCTCTCATAGAGCGACAAAAGCAGGTCGCCCATGTTGCCCACCAGGGCGAGCTCACGGGCAATGGCGGGGTCGCTCGGGTTGACGCCCGCCTCCGTGAGGAGCTGGACAGTCGTTTGGCCGTCGGTTGCGGCATCGGGAAGTGCGACCTCCCGGGCAGGATAGGAGCCGGGGTTTGCATACAGCCTCTCCGCATAGTCGGCCATCATGGTTACTGCGCCTGTGAGGTCACGGAACATGTCGTTGGCCAGGAGCGCCTCCATTTGCGTGGTATCGCCGAGGTTCTTGGTAAGGAGCTCGTCCATTGCCCTCTCGACCGTACCCGTGATGGCTTCCTTTTGGCGCACGCTCGTTTGGTCCACCAGCCCACGAAGCTCGGATCCCTGCCAAAAGATGATGGCGGTGTATGCCGCGATCATCAGCACGATCGAGTAGAGCACGAGGTTGAACATCTTCTGTTGTACGCCACCCAAAACGAGGTTTTTGAACTTCCTCATATGCGCTCCATCACGCTTTGCCAACCACCAAAACCTATTCCCACCAAAGACCGTCGTTGGGGGTATGCGCTAGACCAAGAACTTGCGACGCAGCAGGCTCAGCTCCCGCGCGCTAACGCCAAGCTCATCACGGAGATATCCCTCAACGCTGCCGTAGGTCTGCTCCAGCACGTCGATGGCATGTGTCATGTAGCCCTCAGACACACCACCCACCATAACCTTGAGCACCTCGAGCTTCTCCTCTGGCATAGGATGCCCCGCAAACTGCCGCATTGCAGCCTCCACCACCTTTGCGTTGAAGTCGTTGGTGAGCAGGAAGTCGTCGAGCACCGTCTGCCGATCTGCGCCGAGGGCATACAGCGTGAGCATGGCCGCGCAACCCGTACGGTCCTTGCCGTCGGTACAGTGCCACAAAACCGCCCTGCCATCCTCCAGCTCCAAGAGCGTTTGGAAGAACTCGGCATACCCCCACCTCCCCCGCTCCTGCGTGAGGAAGTTCACGTAGATCTGTGGGCCGGAACGGATTCAGCACACGCAACGGCTGATTGCCCATTACGTGGGCAAAAGAACGCCACCCTCAAGATCGTCTAGCGCTTGTCATTGAGGCTTGTAACCTTGAACATTTGCCATACAAACGGGGCCTGTCCCTAAATGGTCGTTAAAGCGGGAAATGGGGGACACACCTCCCACGTTTGCCTCGCCGCAGCGAGAGTCCCCGTGAGGTATGTCCCCCATTTCCCGCCTCCGCCCGTCTTTTGACGCTCCTTTAGGAGCAGGCGCTCAGGACGCACCTTCTTCCAAGCTGGCAAAACACCTCTCGCCCCTTTTGACAAAAACGTGCTCGGGCACGGAGGGCCTACGAAACGTGTCCCTCGATCTCTGCCATAATGACCGCAACCTCGGCATCGGTGAGGTCTGCGTTCGCCACGTCCAAGTCGCGCTGCGCCTCGGAGAGTGCCTCGTCGGCCTTGCGATAGGCAACCGCCAGCGTCGACGCACGACGCTCTGCAGCCTCCATGATCTGTCGCTGCTCCTTTATGCCGGCCTCCGCCTCCTCGATGAATCCTTGGGCATCGGCAAGCGACTGGGCAGCCACCTCCGCGGTCGCGAGTGCGAGGCTCACCTGCTCCTCCCGACGCTGTTCGCGCTCACGCAAGTCCACAAGCTCGTTGCGTGCCGCCTCCACGGCCTTGACTGCATCGCTCAGGGCATGGCGACGCTCGTCGAGCACGCTCGCCGCATCCCGACTTGCCTGACCGTTGCGAATGGCAACGTCCTGGACGTCCTTTAGACCCATCTGCGCGGCAGCGTTCTCCTCTGTGGCCTCTCGCGCAACGAGTTCCAAACGCTCCAGATTCCTGCGTGCCTCTTCAAGCTCTTCACGGCGCTGCTGCACGAGCTCGTTGGACTCCCGACGCTCCGATGCCACACGCTCCACTGCCTTGCGCGCCTCGGCCAACTCGCGGTCGGCACGTGCCTGGCGAGCATTCGCCTCATCCAGCACGACGATCGCAGACTCACAGGAGAGCCGTACGCGGATGGCTTCCACATCCGCATCTGCCAGTGCTGTGAGCGCTTGTGAGTTAACGGCCATGGCTGCACTGCGCACGTCTCCCGCTGCGGCATACGCCGCCACGGCCTCCGCCTGTACCCGTTGCTCCTCCTCGCCCAGCCCTGCGAGCTGTTGGGCATCGCGCATTTGGGCCTCTGCCCTATCGGAGGCCGCCACGGCAGTGCGGAGGTTCTCCTGAGCTTGGTCGTAGGCACGCTTGGCTTCTGCCGCCCGCCGCTCCGCCTCCTCCTGCGCCGCCTTGTCGCGCGCAAGCGCCTCCGCTGCCTTGAGCGAGGCCTCCTTGGCCTGCTTGAGGGCAAGCTCGCGTTCGCGTACGGTACGCTCGAGCGGATCGTCGTCGAGCGGTAGCGCTCCCGCTGCCCGACGCGCCTCGTCCAGAAGGTCCTGTGCCTCTTGGACCGCGTTTGACCCCTCGTCCACCGCTGAAAGCGCCGCATCGAGGGCGCGTTGAGCATCGGTTGCGCGCTGGACCTTCTTGTCCAAGTCGGTTCGCGAGGACGTCTCCCTGTCGCCGGCTTCCTGTAGCTCGTGCTGAGCCTCCGCCAAGCGGAGCTCTGCGTCATCGCGCTCTCGCTCACGCTGGGCAATGGTCCGCTCGCCTTCCTCGCGTGCCGCCACGGCATCCGCAAGTGCCCTGCGAGAGTTCTCAACCTCAAGCTTCGCGCGCTTGTCAGCTGCCTCGTTGGGCATTATGGCCTCACGCGTCACCCGCAAACGCCCCTGCAGATCGTCAACCATGGCACGGGCGCTCACGCGTGTGGCGTTGGCCGCCTCAAGTGCCTTGCGCGCCTCACCAAGAGCCGCAAGTGCCTCGCGCCGCGCCGCCGTCTTCTCGGCGACCACGGCCTTGGCCGCCTCCTCGTATCGTTTCGCTTCTTCCAAGCTAATGTCCATCGTAGCTCCCAACACAGGCTCCGTTCTTTGCGCCCTACTAGAATAGCAACCCAGCCGCATCAATGCCAGCCGCATCAATGTTGCGTCAAAGAGAGTTTTTTGCCGACCTGCAAAATGCAAACGGCGCCTGCCTGCCATTCTCTGGCATAGGCAGGCGCCGCTTTGGCTATGCGCTTCCGAAGCTAGTTCCGCAGAGTATGCGCGCCACTCACCCGCTCAATGCGCGCGCCCTCCGCACCTCTTACCGACTCCGGCGTAACTACCACACGCGATATGGACATGTCGCTGGGCAAATCAAACATCACGTTTTGCAATATGCCCTCGCATATGGACCTTAAGCCACGTGCGCCGGTGCCTCTGTCAATCGCCAGACGTGCAATCTCACGCAGGGCCTCGTCCTCAAACTCCAAGTCTACGCCCTCAATTTGGAACATGCGCTTGTATTGCTTTACCAACGCATTGCGCGGCGTCGTCAGAATCTCGACAAGGTCGTTCTCGGTAAGCTCCTTGGTGGAGCATATAACCGGAATGCGACCCACAAACTCGGGAATCATGCCAAACTTGTGCAGGTCTTGCGGCATAACCGCATTCATCAGTTCGTCCTGGTCCCGGTCCAACCGGTAGCCAAGCTTGCCCGAGAAGCCCACGCCCTGACGGCCAATGCGGTCTGCCACGATCTTGTCCAAGCCTACGAACGCGCCGGCACAGATGAACAGGATGTTCTTCGTATCGATGTGAATGAGCTCCTGCTGCGGGTGTTTGCGTCCGCCCTGTGGTGGCACGCTCGCCTCGGTGCCCTCAAGAATCTTGAGCAGCGCTTGCTGTACGCCCTCACCCGACACATCGCGGGTAATCGAGAGGTTTTCGGCCTTGCGCGCGATCTTGTCGATCTCGTCCACGTACACAATGCCCACCTCGGCGCGCGAGACATCACCATCGGCCGCCGTGATGAGCTTAAGCAGGATGTTTTCCACGTCCTCGCCCACGTAGCCAGCTTCGGTGAGCGTCGTGGCGTCCGCGATGGCAAAGGGAACCTCGAGGAACCGAGCAAGCGTCTGGGCGAGCAGCGTCTTGCCCGTACCGGTAGGTCCGAGCAACAAGACGTTGCTCTTGGCAAGCTCAACGCGCTCGTCTCCCTCAGGCACGTCGTCATCACCCGAGATGATGCGCCGGTAGTGGTTGTACACAGCGACGCTCATGGCACGCTTGGCCTGCTCCTGACCCATCACGTACTGAGAGAGCTCATCATAGATCTCGTGTGGTGTGGGAAGGTTGGATAGCGCGCCCACGGACACATCGAGTGTCGACTCCGGGACGTTCGACTCTTCCGACTCCGCGATGATGTCGGTACATGCCTTTACGCACTCATCGCAAATGAAGATTCCGCCCGCGCCTTGGATGAGCTTGTGAACCTGATTACGGCTCTTTCCGCAAAAGGAGCAGCGCATGTCGTCGTTCTTTGGCATGTGCCTACTCCTCGGCCGTCTGCTCGGTGCGCGACGAAAGAACGCGGTCCACCAAGCCATACTCGAGTGCCTGCTGAGCGCGCAGGTAGTTGTCGCGCTCGGTGTCCACGTTCACCTTCTCGATGGGCTGGCCCGTGGCATCTGCCAGAATCTGGTTGAGGTGCTCGCGAATCCAGCGAGTCTCGTCCGCCACGATTTGGATGTCGGTTTGCTGGCCCTGCACACCCGAGCTCGGCTGATGGATAAGAACCATGGAGTTGGGAAGCGCCAGACGCTTGCCCTTTGCCCCACAGGCAAGCAGCACGGCAGCCATGGAGGCAGCCATACCCACGCAGATGGTGGAGACTTCGGGCTTGATGAAGTTCATCGTGTCGAGAATACCCAAGCCAGCATACACCTCTCCGCCGGGAGAGTCGATGTACAGCGAGATGTCCTTGTCGGGATCCTGGCTCTCCAGGTGCAAGAGCTGAGCGATTACCAGGTTGGCGCTCTCGCGCGTGATGGGCTCGCCCAAAAAGACGATGCGGTCGTTGAGCAGGCGCGAATAGATGTCGTAGCTACGCTCGCCTCGTGGCGTCTGTTCCACCACATAGGGTATCAACGGAATGTTTGTTGGGTTGACCATGGGTCCTCCTATCTTTTTGCTCTTAAGACATCGTGAATATACGCCACAAGGGGGACACACCTCCGCGAGGTATGCCCCCCTTGTGTTAGGTTACCTTCCTTAGGGCAGGGGACCTACCCTCCTACTCCTCGGCATCCTCGTCGTTGGCCGCGCGCTTCTCGGCCACTTCGTCAACCGTGGTGACCACTGCATTCTCCACAAGCCAGTTGACTGCCTTGGTGCGCAGGATGGACTCGCGCACGGCCGGAAGCCTTCCCTCGTTGCGGAAGTCGTTTATCGCCGCGTCGACATTGGGCACGTTGGCGCGCTCAAACTCCGCGTGAACGTCTTCCTCGGTTACCTCGAGGCCAAGGTGAGCGGCAAGCGCGTCAAGTGCGAGCGACTGACGGGCACGCTCGTTTGCCTGCTCGCGCAGGTCGGCCACAAAGTCATCGGGGGTTGTGCCGCGAGACTGCAGGTACATGTCCAGCGACATGTTCTGGCTCTGCAGCTGCGAGAGGAACTGGTTGGCAAGCTCGTTGAAGACCTGCTCGGAGTATGCATCGGGCACTTCCTCACGAGTGAGGTGCTCGCCTATTGCCTCAACCACGCGGTCCTCCTTGAGCTGGGGCAGAGTTGACTTCTTGTCTGCCTCAACCTCTTCCTTAACGGCCTCGCGAAGCTCCTCGATGGTGTCGAAGCCAAAGTCGCTCTTCACGTTCTCTTCGGTGAGCTCGGGCGTCACGGCGTGGCGAATGGCCTTAACGGAAACCTTGGCAGCGAAGGTGGCCTCGTGCTTCTCGCCATCGCGCTCGCCCTCCACGGTCCAAGAGATCTCCTTCTCCTCGCCCTTCTTCATGCCGCGGAGACCGTCACGGAACTCCTGGTGAAGGCGCTCGTTGTCGAGGCTGAACATGCGGTTCTCGCCCTCATACTCGCGAAGGTTGCTGATGTTCTCCACATCGCACAGGAGCATGTCGCCGTCCTCGGCGCCACGATCCTCCTCGATGTCCTCGAAGGTGGTGCGATACGAGACGAGCAGCTCGACTTGCTGGTCGATCTCGGCCTCGGTGGCCTCCTCGGGCGGCATGTTAATTGCGGGAGCATCATAGGAGTCGAGCTCCACGTCGGGACGGACGGTTATCTTGGCCTCGATGGTGTAGTCGTGCTTCTCCTCCACCAGTGCGGGGTCCTCGCCGTAGTCCACCTGGCCAATGGGCACGATGTCGAGCTGCTCGATCATGAGCGGCTCGGCCTCACTCATGAGACTGTTCGTGGCATCGGCGAGAACTGCCTCGCGGCCCACGATGCCGTCGATGACGGGACGAGGCGCACGACCACGGCGGAAACCTTGGAACGCGTACCTGCGCGCTATCTCCTTGTAGGTCTTGGCGACGGCTGCGTCGACGTCCTTCTTGTCGATGGTAAGCGTAGCGACCAAAAGCCCGCTCTCAGGCTTCTCGGTGGTAACAGTGATCTTCAACGTTCCTCCAGTGTCTCGTGCGTATGCCAAACGGCATGTACCTCAAAGGTGCGTAGGTGCGGGCGAAAGGACTCGAACCTTCACGGGGTCTCCCCCACTGGAACCTAAATCCAGCGCGTCTGCCAGTTTCGCCACGCCCGCGTGTGCGCACAGCGTTTGATAGTACCAGATATGTAAGGGCTTTGTGAACTATACCCTCATATGTCGCACGCAATACATTTATTTTGCCCCAATCGCACAAAAGTAACAAGCGTGACAAGTGGAGGAGCAGCCCTCTTGCAGGCAAGGGGACAGCCCCCCACATGCAGGTCTTGTGAAGAATGGAGAGATTCTTTTCCGCGGGACGTCACAGACCGGCATCGCCTGCGTAGTACCATACAGATACTATCCACCTTTGGTTAGAGGAGGAATCATGAGCAAGGAGGAGGGCATTCACCTGAGCGTGCCCAAGCTCGTGGGCCTTGGGGCTGCAACTGTAGCGCTGTCCGTTTGTTGTACGTTGCTCCTTCGCCCCACTACCGAGATAACACCACCGTCATCATCTAATGCTCCCACAGCCACGGAGGAAGTGAAGCCGTCAAAGACCTCGGTTCCAAACGTGGTGGGCCTAGAAAGCAAGCAGGCGCTCAAGGCCATTGCCAACGCGCTGCTAGATGTGGGAAGCAAGACCTTGGATTACTCCGACACGGTTCCCGAGGGAAACGTCATCTCTCAGGACCCCGTAGCTGGAATCGCCGTAGAACGCGAATCCAAAGTCAATCTGGTCATCTCCAAGGGCAAGAAGACTCCCGTCCAAGTAACCATGCCAAACCTGATCGGCAAGACGCAGCAAGAGGCAGAGCAAGTCCTGCGTGATGCGAAGCTCGTTGCCACCCTCGACGCCCCCATCGTGAGCACAGAGGTTGAACCCGGCCGCGTGTGCAAGCAGTCGGTTGAGGAGGGCACAAAACTCAACGAGGGAACGCACGTGTCGTTTGCCATGGCAATTGCTCCGGGCAAGACATTCGTGGTGGTCCCCAACATGGCTGGCGAGTCAATCATCGATGCCAGCAAGGAGCTCGATAACATTGGCCTCGGCGTGGATACGGTATATGTCTACAACGACAGCGCGCCAAAAGACATTGTGATCAAGCAGTCGGCAAGCGCTGGCACCAAGGTAGCGAAAGGCACTGTCATCACGCTCACGGTATCGCTTGGCGCCAAGCCCTCAGGCGACGTCGAAGTCCCCAACGTTGTGGGAAAGAAGGCAGATAAGGCAACGCAGGCCATAAAGGATGCGGGACTCGAGGCCAATCAGGTGGACGAGTACAACGACAAGGTGGCGAAGGACACGGTTGAGAGCCAGTCAGTCTCTGCCGGGACCAAGGTGAAGAAGGGTACCCAAATCACCATCGTCGTTTCTTTGGGCGCCAAGCCAGATGGATCAGTAACCGTGCCCGACTTGAGTGGCCTCAAGGCAAAAGACGCCGAGAAGAAGCTCAAGGATGCGGGTCTTACGCCCGACCGCGACGAGACCTACAGCGACGAGGTTGAGAAGGGCCTGGTAATGGGCCAGTCCCTGCCTGCCGGAACCAAGGTGGCAAAGGGTACCCAAGTGACCATCACGGTCTCCCTGGGCGAGCGTCCCAAGCCCAAGCCCACACCCAAGACCACGGTTCCCGACATCATGACCTACACGCGCGAAGACGCCATCGCAGCCATCGAGAGCGCCGGCCTCATTGAACGCTGGTCCGGGGAAGAGAACGGCAACGTGGTATGGCAGGATCCTCCCGCAGGTACCGAGGTGGATGCAGGCAGCGTCGTAACCTTTACGCTCGAGCACATCTCAACCAAGGTTGAGGTGCCAAACGTGGAGGGCATGACCGCATCCGACGCAAGTGACCTGCTGACCTCCAAGGGCCTCACGCTCTCCTATGACGAGTCAAGGGCAGGCGACGTACTCTCGGGCACCGATCCCGTGGCGGGGGCACTCGTTGACGAAGGCTCTACGATAACCGCCGTGTTCCGCGAGGATCCTCCCGAGCCGGAACCCCAGCCCGAGCCGGAACCCCAGCCCGAGCCGGAACCCCAGCCCGAGCCGGAACCCCAGCCCGAGCCGGAACCCCAGCCCGAGCCGGAACCCCAGCCCGAGCCCGAACCACAGCCGGAGCCACAGCCCGAGCCGGAGCCCACTCAAGAAGAGACTCAGAATGCGAGCACACCTGCCGGAGACAAGACGGATGCCACATCCAACGATACGGAAGCAAAAGGCTCAAAGCCCACGGATGCCGACAAGACCATCGTTGAGGAGGCAATGCAGAAGGCCAACATCACCGACTACAAGCTCGTCTCCAAGCTCTCCGTTCGTAAGAGCGACGATGGCGCAGAGTACACCTACGTATGTCGCATCAACGGCGAGAAGACCAAGGTGAAGATTAAGGAGAGCGGCGAGGACGCGAGCACTGCCACACTGGTGAAGTCCACGATGATGGATGATGAGGACTAGCCCCCTACAAAAAGCATATGTTCACGCAAAAGCCCCCGTTCACAGCTGGAACGGGGGCTTTTCCTATCTATGTGTTCGTACCCTACGCCTTGGGATACTTCTCGCGGGCGACATAGCTCGTGTGCAGGGCCGCATGTGCCTTGCCCTTGCCATAGCCCTCGGTGTACCACTCGTCGTAGAGCTTCTTGATGGAGGGGTTCTCGTGCGACATGCGCAGCTCCATCGCGGCGTCGGCGTCGTAGAGCGCCTTGGCGCGTACGGCCTTGAGGTCCACGGTGTCGCGAATGTACTGCGGCTGGATGGGCTGGCCACCACCGTTGACGCAGCCGCCCGGGCAGCCCATGATCTCGATGAAGCCCCAGCCCTCGGGGTTGCCGTTGGCGAGCTTCTCCATCACGTACTGTGCACCCTGGCCGCTCGAAGCAACGCAGAGCTTGAGGTCGGTGCCGGCCACGTTGACGGTGGCTTCCTTTACCATCTCGGTACCGCGAACCGCGGTGAGGTCGATGGCCTCGGTCGCGCCGTTGAGCCATGCGTTGGCGGTGCGGACGGCGGCCTCCATTACGCCACCGGTAGCGCCAAAGATCACGCCTGCGCCGGTGTCGTCGCCCATGGGGTCGTCGAACTCCTCGTCGGGAAGCATCTCGAACTTGAGGCCGGACTTCTTGATGAGGTAGCCAAGCTCGCGCGTGGTGATGGAGATGTCGAGGTCGGGCATGCCCTCGCCGGCGGCGGACTGGTCGTCGCGGCCAATCTCGAACTTCTTGGCCGTGCAGGGCATAACGGAGACGGAGACGATGTCCTTGGGGTCGATGCCCATCTTGTCCGCAAAGTAGGTCTTGGTAACAGCGCCCTGCATCTGCTGCGGCGACTTGCACGTGGAGAGGTGCGGGAGCAGATCGGGATAATAGTACTCGCAGAACTTGACCCAGCCCGGGCTGCAGGACGTGATCATCGGCAGCGTGCCACCGTTCTTGATGCGCTCGACCAGCTCGTTGGCCTCCTCGACGATGGTGAGGTCGGCACCAAAGTCGGTGTCGAACACCTTGTCGAAGCCCAGACGCCTGAGGGCGGCAACCATCTTGCCCTCGACGTTGGTGCCGGGCGCCATGCCAAAGCTCTCGCCAAGCTGGGCACGGACAGACGGTGCGGTTTGAACGACCACGTACTTGGACGGATCCGCGATGGCCTCCATGACCTTGTCGGTGTCGTCCTTCACGGTGAGGGCACCGGTGGGGCACACTACCGTGCACTGACCACAGGAGATGCAGGGGACGTCACGCAGCAGACGGTTGAACGGCGAGCCAATGTTGGTGTCGATGCCACGGTCGTTGGCACCAATGACGCCCACGAACTGCTCGTTGCAGGCCGCGACGCAACGACGGCACAGAATGCACTTGTTGTTGTCACGCACGAGATGCGGCGTCGAGTAGTCAATCTCGTAGACGGGCTTGAACCCCTCGAACGCATCCTCGTCCACGCCATACTCCAGGCAGAGCTTCTGCAGCTCGCAGTCGGTGGAACGGGGGCAGGAGAGGCACTTCTTGTCGTGGGTGGAAAGGATGAGCTCCAGCGTGGTCTTGCGATACTTGCGCACCTTCTCGGAATTCGTCTGGATCTCCATGCCCTCGGCGACGGGATACACGCAGGCGGTCACAAGGCCCCTCGTGCCAGTCGCCTCGACGATGCAGATGCGGCAGGCACCAATCTCGTTCTTTTCCTTCATGTAGCAGAGGGTCGGAATCTCGACGCCAGCCTTGCGGGCTGCCTCAAGAATCGTCGAGCCCTCCGGTACGCTCACGGCGATACCGTTGACTTTAACATTCACCATATTCATACCTACAGGGCTCCTTTTACTGCTTGCTGATAGCCTTGAACTTACAGTTGCTCATGCAGGCACCGCACTTGATGCACTTATCTGCGTTGATGCGATAGGACGGACGCTTGTGCTTGGGCGCCACATAGTCCGTCTGCTCGATGCACTCAGCCGGGCAGTTGCGCGCGCAGAGGCCACAACCGATGCACTTGTCGCGATTAATCGTGAACGTGAGCAGGTCCTTGCACACGCCGGCGGGGCACTTCTTGTCCTGGACGTGGGCGATGTACTCGTCGCGGAAGAACTTGAGCGTTGCCAAAACCGGGTTGGGTGCCGTTTGACCAAGTCCGCATAGCGAGTTGGTCTTGATGTAGTTGCACAGCTCCTCGATCTTGTCGATGTCTTCCATCGTGCCCTTGCCAGACGTGATCTTGTCCAGCATCTCGAGGAGGCGCTTAGTGCCCACGCGGCAGGGCGTGCACTTGCCACAGGACTCGTCGACGGTGAAGTCGAGGAAGAACTTGGCCATGTCCACCATGCAGGTGTCCTCGTCCATGACGATGAGGCCACCGGAGCCCATCATGCAGCCAATGGCCGTGAGGTTGTCGTAGTCAACCTCGGTCTCGATGAGGCTCGCCGGGATGCAGCCGCCGGAGGGACCACCGGTCTGCGCCGCCTTGAACTTCTTGCCGTTGGGAATGCCACCACCAATCTCGTAGATGATGTGCTCAAGCGTCGTGCCCATGGGGATTTCCACGAGTCCGGTGTGGTTGATCTTGCCACCCAGCGCGAAGACCTTGGTGCCCTTGGACTTCTCGGTACCCATGGAGGCAAACCACTCTGCGCCGCGCAGGATAATCTGCGGGATGTTGGCAAACGTCTCGACGTTGTTCTCAACGGTGGGCATGCCAAAGAGACCCTTGACGGCCGGGAACGGAGGACGCGGACGGGGCTCGCCTCGGTTGCCCTCGATGGAGGTCATGAGCGCCGTCTCCTCGCCGCACACGAATGCGCCAGCGCCAAGCCTGATCTCTAGGTCGAAGTCGAAGCCGGAGTCAAAGATGTTCGTGCCCAGCAGGCCATACTCACGCGCCTGCTCAATGGCGATGGTAAGACGATGCACGGCGATGGGATACTCGGCACGCACGTACACATAGCCCTTGGTGCATCCGCAGGCATAGCCGCAGATGGCCATGGCCTCAATGACGCTGTGGGGATCGCCCTCAAGCACGGAGCGGTCCATGAACGCGCCGGGGTCGCCCTCGTCGGCGTTGCAGACGACGTACTTCTGCGGCGCCTTGTTGGGCGCGCACAGCGACCACTTAAGACCCGTGGGGAAGCCACCGCCGCCACGACCGCGCAGACCAGAGTCCTTAATCTCTTGGATGACCTCCTCGGGGGTCATCTCGGTGAGAACCTTGCCCAGTGCGGCATAAGCGTCCATCGCGATGTACTCGTCATTGTCCTCGGGGTTAATTACACCGCAGTTGCGCAGCACGACGCGGTTCTGCGTCTTGTAGAAGGTGGTGTCGGTAAGGGCGATGTTGCCAAACTCGTCCGCCTCGGCCTTGCCATGATCATCGTAAACGAGCCGCTCAACACGACGACCCTTGAGCAGATGCTCGGTAACAATTTCCTCGACGTCGTCGACGGTTACGCGGCTATAGAACGTGCCATCGGGATACACGATGACGACCGGTCCAAGCTCGCACAGGCCAAAGCAGCCCGTACGCACGAGCTTGATCTCGCTCTGCAGCTCATACTTCGCGAGCTTCGTCTCAAAGGTGTCCTGGATTTTTTGACTGCCCGAGGAAGTACAACCGGTACCGCCACAGATAAGGACTTGTGAACGAATCACTCTATACCTCCAAACTTATGCCGTAATGGCACCGATTGTGTAGTCACTAACGATCTGACCACCCTTGAGGTGACTATGGATAACCTCTTCGGCCTTCTCGGGGGTCATCTTCACGTATGTGACCTTGTCTTTGCCCGCCTCGAATATCTCGACCACCGGCTCGAACTGACAAATGCCAATGCAGCCCGTCTGGGTTACGGTAACCTTGTCCTCGAGGCCCTCCTTGTTCACGCCCTCAACAAAGGCGTTGAGCACGGGACGCGCACCAGCCGCGATGCCACAGGTTGCCATGCCAACAACCACGCGTGTGCCTTCCATCCCGTCGCGAAGGACGACCCTGTCCTTCATCTTGTTTTTGATTGCCTGTAGTTCCGCCAATGATTTCATACACAATCCTCTCCGTTAGGCATTGTCTACGACAACG
The DNA here is from genome assembly GCA_017513965.1 of Atopobiaceae bacterium. Classification (GTDB taxonomy): domain Bacteria; phylum Actinomycetota; class Coriobacteriia; order Coriobacteriales; family Atopobiaceae; genus RUG440. The sequence continues at coordinate 8,297 of JAFWMI010000135.1, read as the reverse complement.
CTTCGTACTGCTCGCGCAAGTACCCCCCTATCCACTCCATTACATCATAACTGTTCAGCGGTACATCTTCTAGCACCTCACGCAGTTCCCTTGTGTCCAACTTCACGACTTGGCCATTCTTTGTGTGCTGAAACAGGAAGTCCGTGTTGGGATGTCCCTGTATGAGGGTAAGAATCGATGAGCTCACGTCGCCGAGCGGCGTAAAGTCTATGTGGTCCATGTGGAAGGTTGCCGTTACGTGCGTTCCATGCGCAACGGGGTCCTCGTCCTCCGTAACAGACGAAATCGTGAGCTCCCCCGCCGCCTGCTCGCTCGCAAGCTTGAGCAGCGGAATGCCCATGCCAACCTTCCTGGTCGTTCTTGTGGTGTAGAAGGGGTCGGTCACGCTCCTCACCACGTCCTCGCTCATGCCGCACCCGTCGTCGACTATCTCCAACGTGAGGACGTTATCCTGCTCGGTGAGCAAAATCTGCGTGAGCGATGCACCCGCCTTTACCGAATTCTCTGCAACGTCCAGTATGTTGAGTGACAGCTCTTTCATCGTCCCTTTCCTGACTCTAGTGTGACCTGAGGTCGTCAAACAGTCGCTTTCGTATGAGCTCTTCGTTGAATGGGTCGTCGTCAATCTCGATCCAGTCGTTCTCGTCCCCATCTCTGAGCTGGTTGAGGTAGTGAGCGTCCGAGCTAAACAACAGGCGGATACCCTCAAGCCCGTATTTGCGCACGTACTCGTCTTTGTTCTCCCGGTCGTGAAGCTCCGCCAAGTGAAACCCCGCATAGTGTGGAAAGTCACCCAGAATCTCAATCGCCCCATTTGCCGGACGGTCTATGTGCGCCGGATAACAAATCCCACGATACTTTGCGGCAATGAGCGGGGCCTCATCCAGCGATATCGTGGTTGCGTTGATGAGTAGGTCCTCTTCCCTGCCAATAACGTTGTCCATGTCGTCCAGTATGAGTTGTTCGCCAAAGATGTCCTCGCGATTCCTTATGCGAATGCGCCTGGAATCCACCTCGTCATTAAACAACAGCGCCTCTTCGAGCGTCTCAAAAAGACAGACCGCATGGATGTCTTCCGACGTGGTAAGCTCCATTCCCGCAATGGGCACGACGCCGTACCTCCTGGCCGCCACGAAGAACGCTGGGCAGTTCCGGGAGGAGTTGTGGTCCGTGAGCGCCATGATGCGCACGCCGTTGAGAAATGCCATGCCGGCAAGGTTGTTGGGCGTGTTGTCCGCATCCCCGCACGGGGACAGGCAGGAGTGCACGTGGAAGTCGTAGTAGCGCCTACTCATGATGGGTGCCTTAGGAGATGAGCCCAGCCAGCTTTATCGCTGTTTCGTAGATGGGTTCACTGCTGCCCAGAATGTTGATGTCCTTATCCTTGGCCGTCTGTATGAGCTCGTCTGGCATGGCGACGCCCTCGGCAAGAATCACGCATGAAGTGTCCGCGAGGGATGCGACCGCTATAACGTTCACGTTCGTCATGATCGTAATCCAGGCGTTGTCCATCTACGCACGGCCCATCACCCAGCTCAGCAAGTCCCCAACGTACGCACCGTCGATCTCTCGGTCGCCATCGGGTAGCGAGATGGGCTCAAACCCATGTGCCAACAGGTCATTTACCTTCAATCGCATCACCTCACCTCTCCAGAATCTTGCAATCGTCCAGCGTTGCGTTTCCCCGTACGATGTCTTCGGCCAATGCCCGGCAGCTCGGTGCACCGCAAGCGCCGCAATCAATGCCAGGAAGCGTGTTACGGAGCTTTTGGATGTCTGCCATCATGCGCATGGACTGCGCCATGTTGTTGGAAAGCTGCGTAATGGGCTTGTAAACCGGAAGCTCGTTGAACAGATACAGATCGGGAATGTACTCCTGCTCCTCTGGCGAGAGGAAGTTCTTCGAGACGGGAAGGTATCGCCTGAGCGACTGAAGCTTCGTCTTCGCGATGTACGGATTCTGCACCGTGAGCACGCCCCCAACGCAGCCGGCCGTGCAGGCGTCGAGCTCGATGAACTTTACCGGAGGTATGTTGCCGTTCTCGATTTGCTCCAGTACGTTGATGACGTTCTCTATGCCGTCAGCCGCAAGGTATTCGTCGTTGAAGAGTGCCGAGGCCTCCCCGCCGGAGCTCGCCCAGCCAATGCCCACCATGCCGGACTCCGTCATGGACATAACTTGATCATCGCGTGACATCTTGCTAATAAGGCTAAAGTACACGTCGCTCATGGAGATGACCACGTCCACCTTGCTCTCGTACTCGGCAAAGCCGTTCTTCACATAGCTTGCCTTCGCAGGGCAGGGTGAGATGAAGCACACGCCGATCTCGTCGTCTTTGAGCTCGGGATGCTGCTCCTTAGCCCGTTGCCTTGCCAGTGTCGCTGCCACCTCCATGGGAGGCAGCATGTGCATGACGTTATCGTTGAGCGAGGGGAAGCGAAGAGCGATCAGACGCACGACGACTGGACAGGCGGAACTGATGACGGGACGCTTGATGCCTTCCGTCTTAAGGTACTGCCTCGTGTACGCCGATACGAGCTCAGCCGCCTTCGACACCTCAAACACGTCGTCAAAGCCTATCTTCAAAAGGCCATCGAGCACATAGTCCACGTCGTCCAGATTGTCAAACTGGCCATAGAGCGACGGAGCAGGCAACGCGATCTTGTAGCGAAAACGATCCATGGCAGAGAGTTTTTCCACCACGGCCTTCTTCGCCTTGTTGACGCAGATGCGGATGCACTCGCCGCAATCAATACAGCGAGCGTCATTGATTACCGCATGTCCGTCGCTAATTCGGATGGCTTCCGTGGGACACCTTCTGAGGCAATTCGTGCACCCCGTGCACTTGGAAACGTCCAGCCGAACCGAATGCTCATAAACGCTGCTCGTCAATATGCCCCCATTAATCCAGGTTCACACGCATGGTTATGGTGGTACCTTCTCCAATCACCGTGTCAATCTTCATGGAGTCGGTATAGCGCTTCATATTGGGCAGACCCATACCCGCCCCAAAACCCAAGGAGCGAATACTGTCCGTAGCGGTGGAGAACCCCTCTTGCATGGCCTGCTCAACGTTAGGAATGCCCGGACCCTTGTCCGCGAGGATGATCTCGATGTACTGCTCAGTCACTATGACGTCGGCCGTCCCACCATTCGCATGAATTACCATGTTAATCTCGCCCTCGTACATGGCGATGGAGACGCGACGGATCAAGTTCGACGATAGACCGAGCTGCCGCAGGTTCTTCTTTACCTGCGTGGATGCTTGTCCTGCAGACGTGAAGTTCTCTCCGTCGACGTCAAAGTGAAAGACGAGGGCGTCGGTATCAGACATGGACAGCCGTCCCTATGAGTCCGTTTACGTACAACGTACCGCACGCGTCATACATACGCATGTCGGACGCCATCATAACGATGCCGTCATCCTCTGCCATAGAGATCATGGCCTCGCTCGGCTTCTTGGAACGCACGAAGACGATGCACTTCATGTCCATCATCTCCGCTGTCCTAATCACCTGAGGATTGACGAGACCAGTAAGCAGCACCGCCTGGTCCTTTACATATGCGAGCACATCACTCATCATGTCGCTTCCGCAGGCGGAGTAGACGTCGCTGTCCAAGCTCTCCTCGCAGCACAGAACCTCGGCCTCGAGCAGGTCCCTAATCATCGAGATTTTCATAATCTTGTCCCTCTATGCGTAGCACTCCAAACGATTTGACGACTAGCCGGCATACTTGGCCAGGATGTCGTCCACGTCGTCGGGAACAAGACGGCCATAGACCTCATCGTTCACGGTAAGGACAGGAGCCAAGCCGCAGGCGCCAATGCAACGGCAGGCCTCAAGCGAGAACTTCTCATCGTTGGTGCACTCGCCCACGTCGATGCCAAGCTTTTCCTTGAGACGGTCGAGAACGTCTCCGGAGCCCTTGACGTAGCACGCAGTACCCAAGCACACGGAGATGTTGTACTGACCCTTGGGAGACAGCGCAAACTGGGCGTAGAACGTCGCAACGCCATACACCTTCTCCAGAGGCACACCCATACCCTCGGCAATCATCTCCTGCACTTCGATGGGCAGGTAGCCGTAGATGTCTTGGGCTTTCTGCATAACGACCATCACGTTGCTCTTGTCGTGGCAGTTCTCTGCGATAACGGCCTTGAGCTGCGCCTCCTGCTCGGCCGTTCCCTTAAACGGAAGCTTGCTGATCTTCTTTAACATGGATTCGGACCCCCCTTGTCCAATAGCTGCTCATTTTCTGAGCTCCATACCATAATAAAGCTATAGCGTACTCAATACGCCCCTTATCGTACAGGTAAACTGTGAAAAATAACAGCCGTCTAACGCGAAAACTATTCGTTGGCACTTCCTGCGTCGCGTCGCACGCCCATAAACTGCCGACCCGTACCCTTTTGCTTCTTCATTTTATACAGGCGCTCATCGGCTTTTACCAATAATCCCGAAATATTATCGAACGTATCCTTGCGAATATCGATAAGCACGCCGCCGTACGAGATGGAGAGACGAAAGACGTTGTGGTGCGTGGCATTGTGCTCGGCAATGCCTATGTCTACGGAATCGCCGAGCGTCTCGATCTCTCTGTTGTACTTCACCAGCGTAAATGCGACAAACTCGTCACCGCCCAACCTTCCCAGTATGGTTTGTGGCGGCAGGCTCGAGAGAAGCACTTGGGTCGTTTGGCGAATCGCCTCGTCGCCAATATCATGACCGTAGGTGTCATTGATAACCTTGAGGCCATCCAAGTCGAGATAGAAAAGGGCGCCGAGCTCGCCTACATGTTGGTTGAGCGTTCGCCTGAGCTCGCTCATGAATCCGCGACGATTGAGCACGCCCGTCATCTCGTCGTAGTGCGACTGCTGCTCCAGCCTTAGATTGCTCTTGCTCAGCAGCTCATTTGTCTCGCGCTCGTTGGCAATCATCTGCATGTGCTTGAGAGCGATTCCCAAGTTAAGCAGGACAATAAGCTGGCTGTCCACGTCCAGCGTACCACTGTCCAAAAGAGCCACACCAAGCAGCTCGTTGCCTGCCATGATGCTGCCAAACACATACGAACTCGTCTCGCCATCTGGATCAATCACGCGGTCGAGCAACGTCTGCAGCGCGATGGATCCCTCGCCCGTCTCTACGCTCACAACACCGTCGCAAAGATGCCCAATGGGCAGCAAGGTGTCGGAGAGCGCGAACGTGAACGTCCTTGACCCCATAAAGCTCACAGGGTCTGGCAACAGATACAGATGAGCCGCGCGTATTCCCAAATCCCCCAAGTCACGTAGCATCAGGCGATAGGCAATGGTCGAGTCGCCGTCGGCAGACTCGCGAAGCGCATCGTCAACCACATGAAAAGCAGTCCACTCGCTCCTGCTCGAAGAGATGCGATCCTCCTGGATCTCGGTATTAAGAAGCCGCGCAACTCCCAAATTGAGCTGAGAGATTTGCTCGATTGCCCAGCTCATGTCCTGTTGGGGCGTACTCTCTACAATAGCCTGAAGTAGGAGGAGACCCTCGGATTGAAAACCCTCGGTCGAAAGATACTCTCGGTATTTTTTGTTAAAGAGCAGACTGAGGTCCTGGGACGAGAAGAGCTTGTCCTCACCTTCCACCTCGCCTTGAACGTGCTTGAGGTAGGCTACGCGCACGCTCGACATAAACTCCGTCATGGCATGCCGAAAGTCCGCCTTTGCCTTTTGTCCTGCCATCAGCAAGGTAGCATCCACCAAGGCATCCACGAACTTGTGCTGCGGGAAGGGGCGCTCTGCAATGAGCTCGGCGTATTGCTCGACCTTGCCACTGCCGGTCTCGCCGCAGGAGCCGCGCGCAATAAACGTACTGCTGAGCTTGAGTTCCTTTTGCGGTTCTCCATTGCAGAGGCGCATCGCCTCCCTGGCCGCCGTGCAGCCAAGGTCGTATCCAGTCATGTGCACCGTCGAGAGTGGTGGATCCAGATGAGCCGACTGCACGTGATCATCGAATCCCGTAACGGCGATGTCCTTCCCCACCGAGAGTCCACGGCGACGCATGACACGATACACCGAGTGTGCAATGAGGTCGCAGCAGCAGGCGATGGCCTCGAGGCCTGGATTGTCATCGATGAGGCGGTCGATGGAGTCACCGCACTCGCCAGAATAGTCGCCACGGCCCAGCATGGAAGGAGGCACTTCCAGTCCATGGTCGAACATCTCCTGCAAGAATATCTCCTCACGCTCGCGTGCGCCGGTGCTCGACTTTGGACCGCGTATGAAGGCAATCTTTTTAAACCCACGGGTTTCGATGAGGTGGCGCATACAAGCATGCATGCCGGGTGCACTATCTTTGCCCACGCAACGATAGCCCGGTATCTGACGTTCGATTACGAGCGTCTTCGCCGGATCCAAAATGCTCAAAAACTCAACGAGCGTGGCCGATTCATCTGTGAGGTAGCCTGAGATGATTCCTGCAGGAACGATGATTGCGTCAAGGTTGAGGCGGCTGGCCACCTCAAACGCAACGCGAAAGTACGAGATGGTATTGCTGCGCGAGTGAAACGGGATGAGGTCCTCAACGGCAACGAGAATATGGCCAGCCTCCTCCAGCGTGTTTTGCACGCCCAGGCGAATAGTGCGCACGTAGTCAATGGACTTGTTTCCAGCCATTAGGCCAATACGCAGGCGCTTCATGCAAACCTCCATATGCTATATGCCACACGACTGAGTTCTCATGCATATTCAGTCATAAGTATTTCTTTAGCATGTCCTTAAGGATGTTGAGTGAACCATTCGGCCAATGCCACTGATGACCCGCAAGCGGACTCTATGCAGAATAATTATGGGACCGTCACGAGGATTCGTGACGGTCCCATGGACCACGTGCCTTTGTACGGTGAATATGTGCTACACGATGCCCTGTGCCATCATCGCATCGGCAACCTTGAGGAAGCCAGCGATGTTGGCGCCAGCAACGTAGTCGCCCTCGGTGGCGTACTCACGTGCGGCGTCGTCGCAAGCATGGTAGATGCCACGCATGATGGACTCGAGCTTGGCGTCGACCTCCTCAAAGGTCCAGGAGATGTGACCGGCATTCTGGCTCATCTCGAGGCCGGAAGTGGCCACGCCACCAGCGTTGGCAGCCTTGCCAGGGAAGAAGGCCACGCCGTTCCCCTGCAGGTACTTGGTCGCCTCGAGCGTGGTGGGCATGTTGGCACCCTCGCCGACGATCTTGCAGCCATTGGCAACGAGCTTTTGCGCGTCCTCAAGGTGCAGGGTGTTCTCGCGAGCGCAGGGAAGGGCGATGTCGCACTTAATCCCCCACACGCCGCGGCCGTCCTCCTCATGCCACTCGGCATTGGGACGATACTCGAGGTACTTTGCCAGGCTGATGCCCTTGTCATTGCCAGAACGCTTGGCGGCATAGATGCCCTCAAGGGCCTCAACCGAGATGCCCTCAGCGTCATAGATCCAGCCCTTGGTGTCGGAGACCGCCACCACGGTTGCGCCAAGCTGCTCTGCCTTCTGCACGGCGTAGGTCGCCACGTTGCCGGAGCCATGGACCACAACGGTCTTGCCCTCAAAGGAGTCGTCATGGCACTTGAGGTACTCGTCCACCATGTAGACCAGACCGTAGCCGGTGGCCTCGGTACGGGCCAGCGACCCGCCAAAGGAGAGGCCCTTGCCGGTGAGCGTACCGGTAAACTCGTTGCGCAGACGCTTGTACTGGCCAAACATGTACGCGACCTCGCGGCCACCAACGCCAAGGTCGCCAGCGGGCACGTCGGTGTCGGGACCAATGTGGCGAGAGAGCTCGGTCATGAAGGACTGGCAGAAGCGCATGATCTCCATGTTGGACTTACCCTTGGGGTCAAAGTCCGAACCACCCTTGCCGCCACCCATGGGCAGCGTGGTGAGGGAGTTCTTGAAGGTCTGCTCAAAGCCCAGGAACTTGAGCATGCCCAGCGTAACAGTGGGATTGAAGCGAATGCCGCCCTTGTAGGGGCCGATGGCGGAGTTGTACTCAACGCGCCAACCGCGGTTTACGTGCACCTTGTTGTTGTCATCGGTCCAGGGAACACGGAACTGCACGACGCGCTCGGGCTCCACCAGACGCTCGAGGAGACCGGCCTCCTCATACTCGGGATGCGCGTCGAGGGCGGGCTGAATGGTCTCGAGGACCTCGGTGGCTGCTTGGATAAACTCAGGCTGATCGGCCGCGTAGCGCTCCTTGAGCTCCGCAAGCACCTTATCGGAATAGGACATGGTTGTACTCCTCTCGGTTAATCATGTCTTCCAGACGAACATGAGAAGGGT
>JAFWMI010000134.1 GCA_017513965.1 Atopobiaceae bacterium | reverse complement strand
CTGACGGCAAGTCAATCACTTGGTACACCCTTGGTGCGGATGAGAAGCTTGCGGACGCAATCGCGGCTGGCAAGATTGATGAGCACAAGTCTGGCTCCGACGGTGTTGTTCCTGCCTTCGAGGGTCTTGCCACCGGTAAGTACACGATCGTCGAGAGCACGGTTCCCGCTGGCTTCAACAAGGCGGCTGACCAGGATATCGAGGTCGGTCCCGTTTCTTCCGACATGAACCTTGAGCTGACCGCTTCTGTTATCAACAGGCCTGGCTCCGTGCTCCCCAGCACCGGCGGCATCGGTACCACGATCTTCTACGTCGTGGGTGGCGCCCTGGTCATCACCGCTGGCGTCCTCCTGGTCACCAAGCGCCGCATGGCCAACGTCGAGGCCTAGCCCTCGCACCCCGCTAGCCTCCTCGGCTAGCAGCTGAGCACTGAAGTCCCGGGGCGGGCACGCCCCGCCCCGGGCAATCCGCAGGGACATCTGCGGGCCCGCGAGAGCGCACGGGCGTTCCCGCGAGCCCACAGGCAAAAGTGAGAACCACAGGCAAGGAGAGTCATGGCGGAGCTCCGCGACATACAGCAGCTGGGGAGGGAGGCCCAGGGCGGCCGTCCCGCCCGCGCGCCACGCCGCCGCGGGCCGTCGCTCTCGACGCTCGTGCTCTGCGCGATGCTCCTGCTTGGCGCCGGCATCATCGCCTACCCGACGTTCTCCGACTGGTGGAACAGCTACCACCAGTCCCGCGTGATCACCACCTACGCCACCCGCGTGGAGGAGACGGACCCCAAGGTGCTCGAGCGCATGAGGCGCCTCGCCACTTGGTATAACGAAAACCTGCTTACCAAGGACAACCGCTACGAGATGACGGACGAGGAGCGCGCGGAGTACGAGTCCCTCCTCGACATCGACGGCTCCGGCGTGATGGGCTACGTGCAAGTGTCCTCGCTGGGCATCAACTATCCCATCTACCACGGCATCGACGAGTCGGTCCTGCAGATCGCCATCGGCCACATCGAGGGGACGTCCCTGCCCGTCGGGGGCGCCAACACCCACTGCGCGGTCAGCGGCCACCGCGGCCTGCCACGCGCAAAGCTCTTCAGCGACCTCGACAAGATGCGGGAAGGCGAGCTCTTCACCGTGACGGTCCTCGACGAGACGCTCACCTACGAGGTGGACCAGATCCGCATCGTCGACCCCACCGACATGAGTGACCTCAACTTCGCGGCCGGCGAGGACCTGATGACGCTCGTCACCTGCACGCCCTACGGCATCAACACCCATCGCCTCCTGGTGCGCGGCCACCGCGTGGAGAACGTGGCCGAGCTGAGGGGCATCCCGGCCGAGGCCATCCAGATCCCCAACTACATAGCGGTCCCGGCAGTGGGCATCCCGATGCTCTTCGCGTACCTCGTCGGGTCGCTCCTGTACTACCGCCTCCACAGGGAGGGCTACGACGCGGACGAGGTCATGGCCGAGCTCGAGCGGATGAGGGACGGTGAGGCCGTTGACGGCGGAGAGACGTAGGTACGGGGCCGGGGGAGCGCCCCCCGGGACCCGATGTATTGGCACGCGCTTTGAAGGTAACGACGGTATCGAAACCGAGAAGGATAGAGGAGGGAGAGCCCATGCATAAGACAAGAAGCAGGATCGGCGCGCTGATCGCGGCGCTTGGCGTGGCGCTTGCGTTCGTACTGTGCGGGGTCGTCGCCCGCGCGGCAGAGGACTACACGTTCAAGCTGACGGTGGGCCCCGCAAAGGACACAACCGAGGCTGTCCGTGCAGACATGGACACGGCCGGAATTGTGGTTGACGTGTACCAGATGGCGACTGCGGAGGAGGATCCTACGCAGGACGCGTTCATCTACACGTGGAACGACAACTTCAAGGACGTGCAGGCCGACTACGAGCTGCTTGCCAAGGCGCGCACCGGATACTCGTCTGACTGGCAGGCGCTCTACGCCGACGCGGCCAAGCTTGTTGTCGACGGTAAGCTTACGGCTGACGTGACCGGGAAGTTCGGTGACATCGAGCTTGACAGCAAGGGCCTGTACCTCGTTATCGCGCACGGCACGACCTTGCCTGCCGGCGAAGAGATGTACGACTCCGAAAACGGCTACGCAGGCGTCGCGTTCAGTGGCCTTCTGAAGTACTCCTTCCCGCCCACCATGGTTGCGGCCCCCACCAAGGACGTGAACGCTGACGGCGTTATCGTGACCGACTGGGTGAGCGGCGACTGGAAGGACGAGGCCGAGATCTTCCTCAAGTCCTCCTATGACCCGCTGTTCGGCAGCCTGATCATCAACAAGACCGTCGACGAATACGACGGCAAGCCCGTCACGTTCACCTACCACATCTACGACACCAAGACTGGCGGCAAGACGTATGAGAACTACGCGGCCATCACCTATGACGGCCAGACGTCGACTACGGTGACCCACATCCCGGCGGGCCTCGAGGTGACGGTTGACGAGAGCTACGAGGGCGCGCGCTACCAGGCCGTTGGCCCGAAGACGGCAAACGCGACGATCGTCTCCGACGTTGCCGTTGAGCTCGGCAAGGGCGAGACCGCGAGCGTGGCGTTCGAGAACGCCCCCGACGGCGACCACACCGACGGCGGGTACGGCATCGAGAACCACTTCGACTACACCGATCCGAATAACCCGCAGAACCACTGGCCTTGGAGCGTAACCTCGCCGGCCGACTGGTCCGGCAACACGACCCCCGCGTCAGAGTAAGGGAGGGATGGGACTATGAAGCGCATCAGCTTTCACGTGACGGCGCTCGCCGTGGCCGCGTCACTCTTGGTCGGAGGCATGGCTGTGAGCCCGGCATGGGCATACTTCACCGATTCTCACGAGACCGAGGGCGGCATTGAGATCAGCGTCGAGCCCTCTACTGAGATTACCGAGACGTTCGACGAGAACGGCAAGCACGTCACCATCATCAACACCTCGAAGACCGTGCCGGTGTGGGTTCGCGCCAAGGTCTACGCGAGCGCCAACAACGTCAAGACCTCCGATACCTCCGGCACCAACTGGACTTTCGGGGACGACGGCGAGTGGTGGTACTGGGACTACGAGCTGCAGCCCGGCAAGACCACGGACCCGCTGGACGTGAAGATCACGTTCAAGGAGGCCGAGAAGACCGTCATCACCTTCCCGGACGGCACCACCGAGGAGTTCATCAACGAGACCCATGACGGCGAGAACTTCAACGTCGTGGTCGTGTACGAGGCTGTGCCCGTTCAGGGCGACAACCCCCAGGACGCCGACTGGCACCTGGCGCACTCATAGGAGAGGGGAGTGAGGAACATGATGAAGAAGTGGCTTCGCACGCCCCTGGCAATCGCCGTGCTGTCCGTGCTGGCAGCTGGCCTGATCGGCTTCGGCGGTGTCGGCG
>JAFWMI010000133.1 GCA_017513965.1 Atopobiaceae bacterium | reverse complement strand
GCAAGTCATGCGCTTGCTTGAGGATTGGGGTGCCGCAGACGAGCGTTGGAAGCTTGGCGTGGGCGCAACCTTTGCACGCGCTCTCCCCATAGAGCTCGACGACGGCAAAAAAGCAAAATACGCCCTCGCAATCATGCCGCATTGGGTAAAGGCGCGCTGGATAGATGGTGCACTACAGCCGGCAAAGCTGTACCAATACGCAAACGGAAAAATCCTCACATAGGTATGTCCAACGAGAGTTGGTCATTCCTCAATAGCAGGCTCTGCTGCTTGGCAGACGTCACCTCGTCGTCTGCACTCAGGACGCCGAGCAACAGGGGGCTTTGCGGATCGTGGGCATGTAGGTAGTTGTCGAGGGCCTTAGCATGATCTCGGTTGGCATAGCAATACCGGCATCCGTTGGGACACGAGTCATACGCGCCTATGTCGCGCGCCCTAAAACAGCCACACCCCGCGCGTTGCCCCAAGTGCTTGAGGTCCTTGAACGTCACGCCGTTGGCTGCGCCGAGCATCTGCAAGGTCATGCAGGCACTTCGCCCTATGCCGTACTGGGACCAAACCCCATTGTTGCCGCACGTTTGTATGCGCAGGTTCCGTCGTGCCGCAATGGCACCCAGCCCGGCCGCAAGACGATCTCGGTCCTCGGGAGAGATGGGCTCGAGCTCGGGAAAGTTGTGCTCGAGCTTTTGGTACATCTCCACAAACGAGAAGATGCACCGGTCCACATGTCCGGCTAGCCGTTCCGCAAGCCAGGAGAACGTTTGCAGATGACGTTCGATGGTATATGTGCCCGTGAGCAGGACCGGGTCGTAGCGCCAGCAGATTCTTTGAGCCCCAACCAAGCGCTCCAAGTCGTACAGCGTGTGGACGCTTTCCTCTAGGTCGGGAACCTCGGGCTCAATGTCTGGCCCATACGCCGTAATCGTGTAGTGAAAATGCGTGTTGAACCGACTCGTGATGCGATGCAACTGAGGCAGCAGCGGGGCATAGTTCTTGGAGCAGAACACCACGCAGTCCACGACGGAGGGGTCGAGCTCGTAACGGCTCACCTTGTGCGGATAGAGGGGGTTTCGCACCAGTACGAAGCCCTCCTCAAACCGATTGAGCAACCATGGGGCATACCACTGCGCCGTATCGGTTCTCGCGCCCGTATTGATGATCATGGCAGTCCTCCCATCTCAAGACGGCTGCAATCCCATCGTCGCAGGGAAATCAAGCGCGTACGAACTGGCTGGAAATCACGCAGCGGTTCGCCGGCAGCCACACGCTTCCCCACTCAAACGGCCTGCCGTCCTCGAGCAACACCAGCTGATCGCAGTTGAGCACGGGCGCATGCTCGTCGCATTCCAGCCACTTGCCGCGCACCTTGCCGGCAACGCAGGCGCTATAGACCATCCGTGACTCGCCAACGCTTTGGCCGCTCGTACGTTCCACGGCAGCAAACACGCTCTCCTTCGAGAAGTCCACCTCTTCAAGACCGGGACAGGCCAAGAGGTTGAGGTGGCTCTCTATGAACATGGCGGGACGACCGCGCACCAACCGCACGCGCTCAAGGAACAGATGGTCACAGCCCAGCGCAATCTCCAGCTTTTGCGCACAGACCGCGCTTGCTGGCTCCACGCGTTGCTGAATCACGTGCGTATCGTAGGCGATGTCCTGAGCGTCCATGGATTCGGCAAACGAGAGCAGCCGTCGCGAGCTTGGTCGTGCCATGAGCGGCTTGGTAACGAAGGTCCCCCTCCCTTGCTCCTGTACGAGCAGGCCCTCCTCAACCAGCGTGCGGATGCCACGCTGGACCGTTCCGCGAGAGAGTCCGAGCATGTCCATGAGCTCGTGCTCGGAGGGAATCGCCTCGTCTATGCCCCATTCCTTGGCATAGATCTTCTCGCGTACATAGTTGGATACCTGCGCATGCAGGGGAAGCCCGCCGCCTCGACTCATCGCACCCTTGTCCATGAAGCTATGCCCTTCCCAGATGCGTGGGGTCCTCGCCGGCCGCATGCAGGCGAAGGCCTTCGCACAGTACCCTGTTTACCTCATCAAACGTGCTTTCAAAGAACTCGGGAGTGAGCAGGCTGTACGTCGGCGTGCCCTCCACGTGCTCCTTGCGGTTTCTGCTCACGATGCCCTCGGCCACAACGACCGAGGCGCGCACGTCCGGCTCGTCAATCGCATATTGCGGGAACTGGGCACCCAGTCGAATGAGCTCAGGCGTGAGCGTGGGCACGATCGAGATCTTGAGCGTGCGGCCAAACACGTCAAAGTCCCCCTGCTTGCGGATGCGCGTTTGCTCGCCCGCCTTAACGCCAATGGCGTCAATATACTCAATCGTGCGCAGGTTGTAGTAGTGGTCGGCAAGCAGGTGACACCACGCACCGAGCACGAGGTCATCCGCCTCCCGCCCCTCAATGAACTCACGATAGAAACGTGCCGCATCGGGAGCGGGAATGAACCCAGGGTCGGCATAATGCGTGTCCTTGTAATCAATCTTCCTCGAGACGTCTGGAACCATATACCCCACATAGATGTCGGGCGCCAGGTTGCCAAACAGAAAGGCGTTCGTGTCGCGTATGCCGAGCGAACTCGCACCTGCATCGGCGAACAGACGCTCCACATGGGCGGTATGAATGTTCCAACTGGGCATGGATCGTCCTCTCGTTATTGCAGGTGTGCGAGCACGTACTCCACGATGCGCGCACTGCGTTGGGCAGCCTCCTCCTCAAACGCACGGTAGTCCATGTGCGCCGAATCATCCGCCTTGTCCGATATAGCACGCACGATCACAAACGGCACCCGTGCCAGATGGCAGGCATGCGCGATTGCGGCACCCTCCATCTCGCAACAACACGCATCGAAGTGAGCCAGAATGCGCTCCTTGGCTTCTTTTGAGCTCACAAACGTGTCTCCCGAAGCGACACATCCCTCAATTGTCCGAATCTCGGGAGCGACCGCGGCAGCAGCCTCGAGCAATGCGTGCCGCAGGCCTTCCTCAGCCTCAAAAACGCTGGTGTCCATGCCGGGAATGGCGCCCAACTGGTACCCCAGACCCATCACGTCCACGTCATGCTGCACGGCAGTGGTAGACACGACCACGTCACCGATGTTTATGGCAGCGTCAAGCGAGCCCGCCACGCCCGTGTTGATAACGTGCGTAACGCCATGCTTCAGAATGAGCATTTGGGCGCACAGGGCAGCGTTCACCTTGCCGATGCCGCAGCGCACGACCGCGACAGAAACGCCTTCCAGCGTGCCCTCATATACCTCCATGCCACAGCAGGTCTCGCTGCGTGCATCCGCAAGCTCGTCTCTGAGCAACGACACTTCGCTCTCCATGGCGCCAATAATGCCTATCTTCATACTGCTCCTTTGCAATGCGGCACTGCCAGCAGGAATACCTGTTGGCAGTGCCGTCTTGTTGGTATTCGAAACGATAGTATACGTTACGAGCGAATCTCTCCACCCGTGCTCTTGAGTACTTTGGTCACCAGACGGCCATGGGCCTTGTCGACCTCTTTTGAGGTGAGCGTATGGTCATCCGCACGATATGTGAGCGAGAACGCCATGGACTTCTTTCCCTCACCCACGCGCACGGGATCGCGATACACGTCGAACAAGCGAACGTCGCGCAGCAGCTTTCCGCCAGCGGAGGAGATACGCTGCACCAGCTGCTCGTAGGTTACCTGCTCATCCACCACTATGGCAAGGTCAACGTCAACGCCGGGGAGCGTGGGAACGTCCTCGTATGGCAGCTGGTCCTGTGCCAGGCGCAGCAGCGCGTCAACGGAGAGCTCAAAGGCCACCACGGGGTCATCAATGCCAAACAGCTTGAGCGTCTTGGGATGAATGTTGCCCACCCAGCCAAGCACCGTACCACGCACGACGATCTCGGCAGCAAGTCCAGGCTGCATCCATGCGGTTTGATCGGCCTCGGGCACGCGGAAGCGAACCTTCTGGATGCGCAGCGCGTCCAAGAGCTCCTCCACGATGCCCTTGGCGTCAAAGAAGTCAAGCGCGGCGTACTTCCTGTTCCACTGGTCGTTGTCCCACGCACCGGAGAGCACGCCCGCCACGTACGTCTGCTCGTCGGGCAGGCTCTTGTTGGGCCGACCAAACAGCACGCGGCCGATCTCGTACAGGTGCACGTTGGGCACGCCATGGTCCTTGTTGTATGCCACGGCACGCAAGAGGCCAGGCATGAGGTCGCGACGCATCTCGCTCTGCTCGCTCACCAAAGGACGGATGATCTGAACCGGCACGCCCTTTACCTCCTTGGCCATACCCAAACGCGCAAGGTCACGCGGGTCGGCAAAGCAGTAGGTGCTGGTCTCGCTCAGGCCACAACCACGCAGCGTGCGGCCAATAAGGCGAACGCGACGCTGCTCCACGGAAAGACCGCCTGGGTGATTGCGCGACGCGGGCAACGTGGCCTCAACATCGCCTTCGCCCCACAGGCGCAGGATCTCCTCGATGAGGTCAATCTCGCGCGTGAGGTCGGGACGGTTGGTTGGCGGCACCACGCTCATGGTGCCGTCGTCGCATGCGGACACCTCGCAACCAAGGCGCTCCAAGCGCTTGGCCATAAAGCCATCCTCGATGGGGGCACCGCACAGCGAGCGCACGCGCTCGGGGCGAAGCGCGATGGCCTGTGCCTCTTGTACCAGCGGGTACTCATCCACCATGCCACGCACGACCTCGGCACCACAGCACTCCTCAAAAAGCGCCGCCGCGATGTTGGAGACGTCGGCGCAGCCTGCAGTATCCACCACGCGCTCGAAGCGGATGGACGACTCGCTCATGAGCCCCAAGCTGCGGCTCGTACGGCTGATGTTGCCGGAGTCGAAGCTCGCGCTCTCCAGCAGCACGTCCACGGTGTTCTCGTCGATGTCGGAGTTGAGGCCACCCATAACGCCAGCCAGCGCCACCGGACGCTCGCGATCGTCAGTAATGAGCAGCATGTCGCTCGTAAGCGCGCGGTCCTGGTCGTCGAGCGTCGTTAGGTGCTCGCCCTCACGAGCGGAGCGCACCACGATGTGACGCTTGCCGTCACGCTCGGTAAGCTTGCCCAGATCGAATGCGTGCAGTGGCTGTCCGGTGAGGAACATCACGTAGTTGGTGACGTCCACCACATTGTTTATGGGACGTGCGCCGGCGGCCGCCACGCGTTTGGCGAGCCACTCGGGGGAAGGACCGATCTTCACGTTGCGCACGACGCGCGCCGTGTAGCGCGGGCAGAGCTCGGGATCGTCGATCACCACGTCCACCAGCGAGCTCACGTCCTCGTCGCCATTCAAACCAACGCCATGCTCCTCGCGAATCGCCGGCATATCCATGTGCGTATCAACGTCGTAGATGGCCGAGACCTCGGTGGCCACGCCAGTCATGGACAGGCAGTCGGGACGGTTGGGCGTCATCTCGCAGTCTATGACGGTGTCCGCCATGCCACGGTAGTCGGCAAAGGGCGTGCCCACGGGAGCGTCCTGGGGAAGGATCATAATGCCCTCGTGAGAGTTGCCAAGCCCCAGCTCGCGCTCGGAGCAGTTCATGCCGCACGACTCCACGCCGCGTAGCTTGGACTTCTTAATAACGAAGTCGCCAGGCAGCACGGCACCGATCATGGCGACAACGATCTTGTCGCCCTGCTCAAAGTTCTGGGCCCCGCACACAATTTGCAGCGGTTCCGGATTGCCGTCCTTCCCCTTGTTCTGCACGCCAACGTCCACCTTGCAGAGCCACATGTGGTCGGAGTTGGGATGACGCTCCTTGGAGACGACCTGTCCCACCACCACGTGGTCGAACTCGGATCCCGTACGATCAACCGCCTCGACCTCTGTTCCCGTGCGCGTAAACTCGCTCACCAGGTCTTGAGGGTCTTGGGGTACGTCCACCAGCTCCTTGAGCCATTCGTATGAAACACGCATGATAACAGCCTTTCTTTGCTAGAACTGACGGAGGAAGCGCATGTCGCCTTCCATGAGCATGCGCAGGTCGGGTAGGTCGTAACGAAGCGCAGCCACGCGCTCCACGCCAATGCCAAAGGCAAAGCCGGTGTACTTCTCGGGGTCGATGCCCACATACTGGAACACGTTGGGGTCTACCATGCCACAGCCCAGAATCTCGAGCCATCCCACGTTCTTGCAGAAGCGGCACCCCTTGCCATGGCACACGCCGCAACTCACGTCCACCTCGCAGCTGGGCTCCGTGAACGGGAAGAAGTGCGGGCGATAGCGGGTGGCACGGTCCTTGCCAAATATCTCGCGGCAGAAGTAGTCAAGTGTGCCCTTGAGGTCGCCAAAGGTGATGCCCTCGTCAACGACCAAGCCCTCGACCTGGGTGAACTGAGGCAGGTGATTGGCATCTGCGGTGTCCGGACGGAACACCGTGCCGGGGCAGATCATGTAGATGGGAGGCTTGTTCTCCTCCATGTAGTGCACCTGCATGCCAGACGTCTGGGTGCGCAGAAGGACGTCGGAGTCGCCCAGCTGCAGCGGCGGCTTGCCCTCGGGCGCGTTGTCCACGATGTAGAAGGAGTCCTTGGCAGAACGGCTCGGATGATTCTCTGGTGCGTTGAGTGCCGTGAAGTTGTAATAGGTGGTCTCCACATAGGGGCCGTCGGCAACAATGTAGCCAAGGCCGCAGAAGATGTCCTCGATCTCCTCGCGAATCTGCGAGATGAGATGCTGCGTGCCCAGCGAGAGGCGCCTACCGGGAAGGGTGACGTCTGCCGCCTCGGCCTGCATGCGCTCGTTGAGCATTATCTTCTCTAGCTCGATCCGGCGCTGGCTGAGCGCACTGTCCACGTTCGCGCGAACGGTGTTGGCGAGCTTGCCCATGGCAGGACGCTCCTCTGGCGGAATCTTGCCCATCATGCGCATGATGCTCGTAAGCGAGCCCTTCTTGCCCAAAACCTGCACGCGCAACTGCTCGAGCGCGGCCATGGAGTCGGCGTTGGCCAGTTTTTCGACAATCTGGTCCTCAATCGCCTTGAGTTCGTCCTGCATTGCCATCTACAAAACCCTTTCTCTACAAAAAACCGTCCCTGTCCGTGCTTTCGCACAGTCCAAGGACGGAATAATCCGCGGTACCACCTCGGTTGAGCACATCGGTTGTCGTGTCCGAGCACCCCACTCGTAAGCTCCGTGTCGTGGAGCAGACGGCTTCCCTACTCAGCCGCGTGACGGCCGTTCAGGTTGCGGCTGGTGGAGTGAACTTCGCGCGTCAGCCTTCGCAGGCATCTCTCAGCCTTGGATGCCCTCTCTCGTGCTCCGGCACGCGGCGCAGCGAACCTCTCCGTCATCGCCATGAGAGGGAAGTATAGCATTATCCCTTGCTCAATACCAACGCAGGTTTGCAGAGCTGTGAATACGAACGAATCGAACACAACGGCTTTCTTGGTTCGATTCGCCACCGCTGCGGGTTTGGCTTGCCGGCTTTTCCACCGCTGCGGGTTGAGCTTGCTGGCTTTTCCACCGCTGCGGGTTTCTTCACCCGCAGCGGTCGCCGTCCCGTCAAGCCGCACCCGCAGCGGTCACCGTCCCGTCAAGCCGCACCCGCAGCGGTCGCCGTCCCGTCAAGCCCTGGCCCCATCACGCACGCATATCTCCAAAGAAGCCCCGACCCTCATCGCTTTTTCGAGCGCTGCCGATGCACCTTGCGCATAACGCGCTTTCCCGTGTTCACTACCTTCGGCTCGAGGTCCACATCTGCCGGAGACTCTATATTAAAGTGGAGCGACAGCTGCCTCAGCAGCACCACGACGAACACCGTCACGAAGGGGGCAATCGTAACGCCAATGTCTCTCACCTGCATGCAGGCATAGTAGGCAACAGATCCCACCACCGCGCAGAGCGCATAGAAGTTGGACTTGCGAAACACGCGGGGCACCTCTCCCAAAAAGACGTCGCGCAGCATGCCGCCGCCCACGCCCGTTATGGTCCCCATGAGCACGACGGACGAGGCATGCAGGTCGTTCGCAATGGCTTTGCTCGTGCCCGCGACCACGAACAATGCCACCGAGACAATGTCTACCAAGTCGTACAGATTGGGATGGCGCGAAAGTATGGTGGGAAAGCAGAAGCCCACAAGGGCAGTCGCCACGCACGCCGGAATGGCCCAGTACGATTCCAAGGCATATACGCTGCCCTTTTGCATAATGATGTCGCGCATGAGACCACCGCCCAGCGCGCAGATTATGCACATCGCAATAAACCCCACCAAGTCGAGCTTGTGTTTTTGCCCCACAAGCACACCGGCAAACGCGCCAACGACCACTGCAGATAAATCAAGCCACTCGGGAACCAACGAACCATCTCCCACACATCTTCGCCCTGCGTATACAGAAGGATATACCAGTCACGCTGAATACCACCGTGACTGGTCAAACTGCACGCAAGTCCTCCAACCTCCTCCTACTCGAGGGCGTCGGCGACCTCCTGCAGGTACGAAATGATGGGCAACCGCTGCGGGCAAGCGTCCTCGCACTGGCCGCACTGGATGCAGTCGCTCGCGTTTACGCCGGACTTCTTTGCGTCGCGACGATATCTCCTTTGCGCGTCCGCCTCGTTCTCGAGCACGAGCAAGCGATTCATGGCATTGAAGAAATCGGGAATGGGAATGCCCATGGGACATCCGTCTGTGCAATAGTGACAGCCCGTGCACTTGAACTGGTGCACGCCCGCCAGGACCCGCTGCGCCTTCTCTATTACCTCCTGCTCCTGCGCGCTGAGGGGCTGGAAGTGCTTCATGTAACTCACGTTGTCGCGCACCTGCTCCAGCGTGGACATGCCCGAGAGCACCGTGAGCACGCCTTCCATGGACGCCGCATAGCGAATGGCCCAGCTTGCATACGACGCGTCGGGGTTTGCGGCGTCGAACAGCTCGCGTACCGCTCGTGGCGGCGTAGCCAGCGAGCCACCCTTGACCGGCTCCATTACGGTAAACGGCACACCGTGTGCGTAGGCCACCTCATAGTTTGCGCGTGCCTGCACCTTGGCCTCGTCCATGTCGGCATAGTTAATCTGCAACTGGATAAAGTCGATGTCCGGATACGTCGTCAGCAGGCGCTCGAGGCGTTCGGGACCCGCGTGAAACGAGAAACCCCATCGACGAATGACGCCTTGCTCCTTGAGGCCACGAATCCAATCCCACAGCCCAAAGTCATCGTAGGTTTGCTGGTTGTTGTCCTGAACGGCGTGGAGCAAGTAGTAGTCCAGATAGTCGACGCCCAGTCGCTCCATGGAAGTGTGTAGCTGCTGCTTGGTCTGTTCCTCGGTGGGATTGCCCAGCCAGGCGTTCGCCTTCGTGGTGATGGTAAACGAGTCGCGCGGATAGCGCTCCACCAAAGCCTTACGCGTGGCAATCTCGGAATCGCCGCCGTCGTACACATAGGCGGTATCGAAGTAGGTAAGACCGGCACCCATGAACTCATCCACCATCTGGCAGATTTGCTTCATGTCCATGGAACCGTCCTCGAGCTTGGGCAATCGCATCATGCCAAAACCCAGCTTGGGTGTGTCGTGTCCCAAATAGTCGCTCGCGTACGCCATCTCGTTTCCTCCCCAATCAAACCGCCCGTATCTTCTCCCCGCGCCTTATGCGTGCAGCAACTCCTCCACAGAGGCCTCGTACACATACAGACCAAAGTCCGCATCATGCGTCGCGTATCCCTGCAGCGTTCGGCGCATGCCCAAGTGCTCGTAGAACTGCCAGTCACACGCATCATCTGTAACCAAGCACACCACTTCCGCACCTTGTGATGCAAGCCAAGAAAGACCCGCCTGCAACAGCGCACTTCCAACACCCAATCCCCGTGCCTGCGGACTCACGATGACCAACACCACTTCCCCAGCCTTGTGCACACCGGCCTGCTCAAGGCCCTTTTGCACGATTTCGTGCTCGTCGTTGAGCAGCGACACGTCCGCACGCGCGTCTATGCCCAGCGCCTTGGCCATGGCTGCAAGGCGCGTCCGTTGCTGGAGCCAGTGCATGCGCAGCGTGTCGTTGTGCGGCGTCTCGCTCGTGCCGGCATACAACGCCACTCCGAGCAGCGAACCCCCATCGTCCTCCACCACAAAGCCAACGTCGCTTCTGGAAAGATGGTCGCACAGTTCGTCAGCGCCCTGCCAATAGGCCTGTCGTCCGTGCTCGGCATGCCATGTCGCACCCAGCAACTTGGAGGCGGAGTCAAAGTCCCCGCCCGCGAACTCCCGTACGCGCATATCAACCATCTCCTCATCCGCGTCGCTTCAACGCCTAGAACAGCTCCCGCAAAACCTCAACAAGCCCATCGTCCCACACAGGAGGGCAGATAATATCTGCTGCGTCCTTAACCTCCTGATCCGCATTGCCCATGGCCACACCACATCCGCAGTATTGGATCATCTCCAAGTCGTTGGTGCCATCACCAAACGCGAACGAGTGCGCCACGTCGATGCCCAACTTATCAAGCACCACCGAGATGCCCCTTGCCTTAGAGATGGCGGTGGGATACAACTCAAACGTTCCCTCTCCCCCATGCCCGTCACAGCTGATGGCCTCACCCAAACGCTCGAGCGCCAACGCCGTAACGCGCGGACGATCGGCCCGGTCAATGAGCGCTTCCATCTTTATTGCCTGTGGGAGCACCGCATCCAGATCGTAGTCGTACTCGAATATGTCCCCATGACCATCCCAAAAGAAGTCGCGTAGCCCGTGGTTGGAACGCTTGGTATAGGTAGCCTGTGCTGTAACGATGAGGTATTCGGCTCCGATTTCCTCCAAGAAGGCGACGGTCTGTCGTGCGAGGTCCAACTCCATGCGCTCCTCGTGTACCGACGTGCCGCCCATCTCCACATAGCCGCCGTTGATGAGGACGAGGCCGTCAAAGCCGGGTGCCAGCACCTCTGGCGTAAGCAAGTTGCGCGGACGGCCGCTGGACAGGAAGAGCTTATGTCCCAACGCCTGGACGCGCTTGAGTTCCGCAAGGACGGGTCGCGCCATCTCGCGACGGCCGTGATAGCTGTCGATGAGCGTACCGTCAATGTCGAAGAACAGCGCCGATTCCATGCAACGCACCTCCACCTCGCTGTAACCTCTACTTGTTATATCACGCACTGGGAGAAGTGACGCACCTCACGCGTCACCATGAACCAGGAAGAAACGCCGCGATGATGGCAAGCAACACGGCCGGCAGCATGTTGGCCACGCGCACGCGCTTGCCCCACACCAAGTTGACGCCCACGCAAAAGATGAGAATGGAACCCACCAACGAGACGTTACCCATGGCCGCATCGGTCATGATGGGCCGCAACAAGCTTGCCAGCAACGTGATGGATCCCTCAAACAACCCAATGGGCACGGCCGCAAATGCACATCCCTTGCCCATGGACGAGGTCATAACCGCCACTATCACAAAGTCAAGCACGGACTTAACCGCAAGCGTCGTCCAGTCCCCCAGCATCCCGTCCTGAATGGCGCCAACAATGGCCATCGCGCCAATGCACACCGTAAGGCTGGTCGTTACGAATGCGTTGACAAACCCGGCATCGTCCGCATTGCCCGTGCGTGCCTTGAGCCATTCTCCAAAGGACTCGAGGCGATCCTCCAATCCCAAGAGTTCTCCCGCTATGGTACCGAGTGCGAGGCAAAGCACCACGAACATGGCGCGAGTGCTCGTGACCCCGTTACCCGAGACCGCAAGCATGCCTTCCATCGCACCAGCCATGCCAATGAAGAGCACGCTCACGCCACAGGCAGTGTTCACGGATTCGCGTTGTTGCTCGTTGAAGAGTTTCCCCACCAGCGAACCGGAGAGACCGCCCGCAACAACAGCGCACACGTTAACCAGTGTGCCAAGTCCAGCCATGTAATTGTTCTCCTGCCATCCTGATGCTTTCCCAGAGTCCCATCCCCATGTGACGTCTAGGTTATCCAATACGGCAGAGGTAGACCAGTGTCACGAACGCACTAAGCAAAGGGCCATTCACCCGCCGCAAGCGATTCGATAACCTCAGCCACCGACTCGTCCTCGCATCGCCCAATGTGCCAATGTGCCGCACGAGCAGCCTCAGGCGCCGAGTCGGCAACAGCCACCGAGTTGGGCACATGCTCGAGCATCTCCACGTCGTTGCCGCCATCGCCAAACACGACCACCTGGTCAATGCCAATGCCCAACGCATCGCAGAGCACGTCTATGCCGCTCGCCTTGCTCCAACCCACAGGCGTTACGTTGAGGAATCCTGCCATGGGAATGTTGAAGCCAACGCCCTCCATCCGTGCGCATAACAGATCAAACACGGCTTGCGTTTTCGCCATGTCGCCATTCACGAACACGTTGGCCTTCTCGATGTCGTGCGCAGGTACCGAGTCCACCTTGCGACACGTGCGCGCATACATCTTGAAGCTCTGCTCCAAGTCGGCAACGGTACCCTCCACAAGGAGGGGCACCCCGTCCTCAAAGCAAAGCAAGCCCGTGTGCGGTACATCCTTGAGCATGTGTGCCATGCGCACGAGCGACTCACGAGGCAAGAGCCGCTCGCACAACAGGACGCCATCGAGGTACACCTGCATGCCATTGGTTGCCAAGCAGGTTGCACAACACGCCTCGTCTCCATCAAACGAGACGGGAATGTACGAGAATCCCCTCCCGCTTGCGGGACCCACGTGGATGCCTGCCGCCTGAGCCGCATGCATTGCGGCGCGAGTCCGCTCACTCACCACCCGTGAGCCATACGGCAGGATGGTGCCATCTATGTCACTCAGAATCAGGCGAATGTTGTGCTTCACGCGTTATGCCTCAACCCTCACGCCGCACACATACGTCTCCACCAGATTGAGCTCGCGGTCGAGCACCACCAGGTCGGCGTCGCGTCCGGGCAATATGGCTCCACAACGGTCCGCTATGTTGTTTGCGCGAGCCGGGACCTCGGTAGCCATGCGAATTGCCTGTTCGGCGGTAACGATGCCCCAGTTCACCACATTGCGCACGGCTTCCTTGAGGGTGAGCGTACTGCCGGCAAAGTTGCCGCCCTCCTTGAGATAGGCCGCACCGTTGCGCAACTCGATGGGCAGCTCGCCAATGTGATACGAGCCGTCCGGCAGGCCACCGCAGCTCAGGCAGTCGGTGATGAGCACCACGTGCTCCCATCCCTTCGAGCGTATGAGCGCCTCACACACGACAGGGTCCACATGCTTGCCATCGCAGATAAGCTCTGCGTACACGCCTTGGCTCGTCATGGCGCACCCCACGATGCCGGGATCACGGTGGGCCATGTCGGACATGCCATTAAACGTGTGCACCACTTCGCTCGCGCCAGCAAGCACCGCCGCAGAGGCCTCGCCGTACGTCGCGGAACTGTGGCCGATCGCTGCCACCACACCACGCGCGACTGCCTGGGCAATGTATTCCTCGGAGCCCACGCGCTCGGGTGCGAGGGCGGTCTTCCTAATCAGACCCGCCGCCTGTTCCTGCCACGCGTCCAGCAGCTCGATGCTGGGATCAATGAGGTACTTGGGGTTTTGCGCGCCCTTGTGCTCCTCCGTGAAGAACGGGCCCTCCAAGAAGATGCCCTGGGTGTGCGTTCCCACAAAGGAGGGGTCCTCCTTCTGCGCGGCAACCGCTTTGGCCACGGCCGCACAAGCCGCTCCCGTGGTCTCTGCACCTGCCGTAAGCGTCGTGGCAAGCCAGCTGGTGGTTCCGTGCTTGGCAAGCTCTTGCGTAATGACATTGACGGACTCGGGATCGCAATCCATCACGTCATACCCCGCAAAGCCGTGGATGTGCGTGTCCACGAAACCGGGGGCGACCCAGCAATCCGTCCTGTCAACGATGGGCATGCCTGCAGGCTCTTCTATTGAAACGCCACCGAACTTGCCATCCTGTATCACCAGATAGCCAAACCCGTCAATGCCGCTCGGAAGTACGAGTTCCTTAGACCTAATAGCAAACGTGCTCATGGTGCCTCCAGTTCGTCAAGCAACATCCCATCCCGTACCTGCTTCTGTCTAGTCTTGGTTTTCGGCGTCCTTGTTGGCCTCTTGTTCCTTGGCTTTGGCCGCCTTTGCCTTCTTTTCCTCGGCGTTGCGTAGCATCTGGACAATGGGTGCCTCGGGCTTTTGCCCATAGGTGCCCTCTGCGATTTCCTTCTCGATCTTGCGTACCTCCTTGGCAGCCCAGCTGGGAGCAATCTCGTGGAGGTACGGCTTGGGCTTTCCACGCATGTAGAGCGCCATGGGATGAATATCTATGCCCTTGGCCTTGAGCCGCTCCTGTATGAGATAGATGGGCCTTCTGGTAAGTGCCGAGCTGCCAAACACGATGGCTTTGCGCACCTTGCCCTCCGGAATGCTCTCGAGGTACTCCTCCATGCCTGGGTCGAGCCTGAATTTGTACAGAGCCCCACCAATGAACAGTACGTCTACCGGCTTGGTAATGGGTGCGCGTGGGTCACTGATGGATATGGGCTCGACCTCAACGCCCTCGGCGATAATCTCGGCTATTTCCTTAACGTGCCCGCCACGGGACTGATATCGAATTGCTACGCTCATGGTATCTCCTCGCCTATGCAAATGGATGGTGATTAGTATAGCCTTCCACAGGTGCAAATGGGCACATACCATAAAGGCATGTGCCCACGGCCAAACACGGCACCTATAGGTTGTCGACGCCTATTTGACGACAGGCGCCTTTTGTACGCCTTCGCCATAGATCGTGGCAAAGTCATCATGCATCGAGAATACCGTGTATCCGGCTTCTTCCCACTTTGCCCGCTGTTCTGCCGCTCCCTCAACGTCGCCGTACTCCCGCTCAGCGTCGTCGTCGAGCACCATGAACGATGCGCTGGGATTGGCGTTGTTCGCCAACACATAGGTGAGCATGGACTCGTCGCCAGAGCTGTTGCCAAATGCGAGCACCGGCTGCCTGCCAATCTCGCGCACGATGGCGTCAACCTTGCTCGTCTTGGCATTCTCGCCCTCATAGCTGCCGTCAAACACAATTTGGTCGCCTGGCTGGAACTCATAGTCCCCAGCGTCCTTGTCCCCCTGACCGGTGGCGCAGTATCCGTACTCGGTACCAATGACATGGGAGGGATCCACGTCCAAGGCACCAGCCACAATAGCCCGCACGATGTTTCGCTCCGTTGCCGTAACCACGTACACGTCGAAGTCGTGTGCCTGAAGGTACTCGACAACCTCAACCATGGGCTTGTACCACGCCTCGCCGCGCGTCATCCCCTCAAACCCCTCGGCCTTGGAGGACTTGAATTCCGTGACATATGCCTCGAGCTCCTCGGGTGTAAGTCCCGCATACGCAATGGCGGCTGCAGACGCCTGGCGCGTGCTCATGCCCGAGGGCTTCTCGCCCCATGCGGAATCCAATATCTCCTGTGCCACCTCGGCCACCTCGGCAGGTGCCTCATAGCTGGGGTTGTTGAGCGCGTAGTCGGCAAAGACCATGTACTCAAAGCACCAAGGATACGTCTCGCACATGAGGGTTCCGTCCAAGTCAAACACGGCAATGCGCTCCTCAACCGGCACGTACCCGGCGCCACCCTCCGTCGTGGCGGCCTCCACGTAGTCGGTGAGCGCCTTGAGCGATGCGCTGCCCTCGCGCCAAGAGGCGAGCTGCGCGGTGGTGGCCTGAGTGGCGTTTTGTTCTGTCGCATTCTCCTGTGCGTTTGGCTTTGCGACGGGCTGGGTTGCGCCACAGCCCACAAGCACAATGGAAATTGCCAAGGCCAACAACGTCGATATCGTTCTTCTCATGTCGCTCTCCCATTCTATGCTACAAGAAGCTCACAAGGGCAGGCAGCCTCTTGCATTGCTGGAGGAGACTGCCTGCCCGTTTGGCCAAACGATGCGCTCAGTTATTTCTAGCTATTCATTGCCTGGAAGGCACTGCCATACATAGCGGCGTCGTTGCCCAGGCTAGCGGGCAGGATTCGCGTGCTGGCGCACGGCGCAAGGCAATACTTGCGGAACGAAGCGCGCAGCTCATCGGCAAACATGTTAAAGCCGCCGCCCACGCCGCCGCCAATGAGGTAGATCTGCGGGTCGATGATGGCAGACATCTGCGCCATCGCAAAGCCCAGGCAATCGCACATCACCGAGATCGCCTTCTGGGCAGCCTCGTCACCCGCACGACATGCCGTAAAGACCGACAAGGTATCGGTCGGGCCATCGAGCTTCACTGGCTTGGTACCAAGCTTGGCGCATTCCTGCTTGTAGGTGCGCACGATGCCGGATGCGGAGGCATACTGCTCGAGGCAGCCCTTGCGACCGCAACCGCAGGACGCGGTCTCATCGCGGTTTACGGTAATGTGGCCAATCTCACCGCCAGCGCCCACGGCACCAGAGATGATCTTTCCGCCCGATACCACGCCACCGCCAACACCGGTGCCAATGGCAATGAGCACGAAGCTGTTCACGTCCTTGGCCGAGCCCTGCCACAGCTCGCCCAGTGCTGCCGCATTGGCGTCGTTTACGAATGCGAGATTGGCGCGCGGGAACGTGCGCTTGATGGTGGCCTGCAGACCGTCGGTGTCGAGCTCAATGTTGGCGAGCATGCCCACTTTGCCGTTGTCATCAACGGGTCCAGGAACGTCCAGACCCACGGCAATGACGTCTTGAGGACCAAAGCCATTGTCCTCAAGCAGCTTCTTCAGGCCCTCGGTCACGACGGCAAAAGCCGCTTCGCTGGTAATCTCACCCGTAGGGATCTTGGTTGCCGCCTGAAGCTCGCCCTCGGTAGAGAACATGCCGACCTTAATGCTGGTTCCACCAATGTCGATGCCCAAAACCTTATCCATGTGCCACTCCTTCCAAGCAGGTTGCTCATGCATACACGATACGGTAATGGTAATCGTTTACCTCGCAACAGGCCACTGCAAGACATGCGAGCGGAGTGCTTGTCTCCGTGCGGGTCATGCTTGTGAGCGTTGTGGTGTAACCAAAGAGGGACAGTCCCTCTTTGGTTAGAACCACGGAGGGACTGTCCCTCTTTGGTTAGCGCGACGCTGCCCTTATGCCTACTGCCGGTAGTAGCTCAGGAACTCCTCAAGTTTGTCGAGCGCCTCACCCAACACCGCGCGGCGCGGCAAGTACACGATGCGGAAGTACCCGGGGGTCTCCCAGTTAAAGCCCTTGCCGGGCACGATGAGCACGCGCTGGTCCTGCAGAAGGTCAAGCTGGAACTGCTCGTCGTCCGTGATGTTGAACTTCTTGGGGTCAAGCCTGGGGAAGATGTAGAACGCTGCCTTTGGCTTTACCACGCTCACGCCATCCATCTGGCACAAACGCTCATATACAAAGTCACGCTGCTTGCACACTCGACCCGTGGGCACCACATATGTCTTTACGCTCTGGTAACCGCCCAGCGCCGTCTGAACGACGGACTGTGCAGGCACATTCGAACAAAGACGCATGTTGGACATCATGTTTATGCCCTCAATAAGGCCTCGTCCCAAACGCTTCCTTCCCGAGATGGAAATCCAGCCAATGCGCCAGCCCGCAATCATGTGGCTCTTCGAGAGGCCGTTGAACGTAATGCAGAAGAGGTCGGGCGCGAGGCTGGCGATGCTCACGTGCTCCTCATCATCCATCACCAGTCGGTCATAGATCTCGTCCGAAAGTATGATGAGCTGATGCTCGCGGGCAATCTGGACAATCTCCTCCAAGACCTCCCGAGGATACAGGGCGCCCGTTGGGTTGTTGGGGTTGATGATCACCAGCGCCTTGGTGTTGCTCGTGATCTTTGCCCGCATGTCATCCAAATCCGGCAACCAGTCTGCCTGCTCATCGCACAGATAGTGTACCGCCTTGCCGCCGGCCAACGTCACGCAGGCCGTCCAAAGCGGATAGTCCGGGCTCGGCACCATAATCTCGTCCCCCGTCTCCACCATGGCCTGCATCACCATGTTGATAAGGTCCGAGACCCCGTTGCCCGTATAGATGTCGTTCATGGTCACATTGGGTATGCCCTTGATTTGGTCGTACTGCATAATGGCTTTGCGTGCCGAGAAAAGACCGCGGCTGTCTGAGTAGCCCTCGGTATCGCGCAATTGGCTGGCCATGTCTTGAACCACCTCGTCTGGGGTGCGGAAGCCAAACGGGGCGGGATTGCCAATGTTGAGCTTGAGAATGTGGATGCCGTCCTCTTCCATACGATTGGCCTCGTCGAGTGCGGGGCCACGCACGTCGTAGGAAACATGGTCGAGCTTGGTAGACTTATTGAACGTACGCATGACATTCTCCTTTTGCTTCCTTGGTGCCGCCACTGGTTCAATTCCCGCCAGCCACTCTTCCTCCACGCTCAACAACTGGGCAAGGAATGCGATCATGTCCGAACGCGGGATGGTCTTCCCGCTCAAATACTGGCTGAGCTGGCTCTTTCCTAACTTTCCCCCATGGTTGGCCGCCATCTGAATGAGGTCGACTTGCTTGAGGTCATTGCGCTCCATCGCCTCTCGCAAGCGTTCGCAAAACGTGTTATTCATTCCATGGGCTCCAAAGTTCAATTTTGTACAATGCGAAATTGAACTCATCTTACCAGTCGATCACAAAAGTTCAAGATTGAAGTTCAAACACTCCCACCACTGGTCACAATCGAGGAAACGACTTCCACCACGTGCAAGCGAGCTGCCCCCTTCGATTGCGAATGCACAAAGTGCGCCCTTGTGGCTTATACTTGAGCAGATGATAGTCCTCGACCTCAAGGAATGGTGCCGCCATGTCCACTCATAACGATCAAACGCCCCTCAACATCCCCTCCTTCCTCTTGCGTCCGCGCTCAAACGAGCGTCGCGAGCCCAACGAAGAGGAAGTCGATGCCGTGATGGAGTCGGTGCGCAAGGCCGCCGGCATTGGGTCGCAGCAAGACGATGAAGAGATCAAAAACGACGAAGTCGTCGAAGACGAGGTCGAAGAGAAAGCGGATGAGCGGCTCGAAGACGAGGCCGATCCTGGCGAGGAGCTGGAACCGGAGGCGGAGGATGAGCCCACGTCCATGCCCGAACCCGAGGGCGAACCTGCAGAGGAGTCCGAGGGCGAGGAAGAGGACGTGGAAGGAGCGACTAACGAGGCAGAG
>JAFWMI010000132.1 GCA_017513965.1 Atopobiaceae bacterium | reverse complement strand
GATTTTTACCGACGGGCGTTGGGCTTGGAGCGTTGCGTAGCAATTCGTGCTAGAATATCTTTCGCGGGCCGTTAGCTCAGTTGGCAGAGCAGGGGACTTTTAATCCCAAGGTCCAGGGTTCGAAACCCTGACGGCCCACCATTAAACACGATAGGCCGAAGGACTGCAGTCTTTCGGCTTTTTCATTCCAACGATATCCCAAACGAAAAGACCAAGTGAAAAAGGGCGCACTTCTTTGAAGTACGCCCAATTATGACGGTATGTGGAACGAATGCTAGCTATGTAGACGCTTTGTATCGCTTGCAGGGTTGAGCGAGAAGCTGCCGGCATCTTCCATCTGTTGCAGACGTGCCTCGCCCTCCTCGGCAATGATGCGGAACTGCTCAATAGTCTGCTGCATCTGCGGCAATGCCTTGAGCTTGTAGTCGGTGATGTCATCCAATGCCGAGAGCGTGTCTTGGAATGCAGCCTTGAGCGTCTCGGGGGAGATGGCCGCATCGGTTGCCTGCTTTTGTATGGCGACACCCTGCTCCTTGAGCATGCGTGAGGTAGCGCTGATCATGTCGTTGGTGGCGGCATTGAGTGCTTGGACCTTCTCGAGCACGATGCGCTGGTTGTACAGTGCGCCTGCTACGGTTACGGCGGTGCGCAGGGCGGCAACCGTTACGCTCTCCGCGCGGTCGACGGCACGAATGAGCTCGAGGTTGTTCTTGCGGATAACCTCCATGGCAACGATTCCCTGCTGGTTAACGACGAGCAGCTGCTGGAAGTCCATAATCTTCTGACGGAGCGGGAAGATGACCTCCTCCTCGAGGAAGCGCGTCTTGTCGTCGTCGCCACCGTTCTCGGCGCGGTAGTTGTCGAGTGCGTTGGAGAGATACACGTCCAAGTCCTGTGCCATCTCCAAACGCTGGTTGAGCTGCTTGGTGAGGTCGCGCATGCCACCGGCTTCGAGCTCGAGCGTTACGTTGTCCTTACGCAACGTCTCGCGACCCTTGTCGAGCGACTTGACGATGTCTGCAATCTCCGCATCGGCCGTCTTGTAGCGATCGAAGTAACGACGCACGGGGTTGAAGAAGCGACCGATGGCGCCCTGCTTCATGAAGTCGATGCCTGAGGGGTCGAGGTCGCGCATCTTAATGGCAAGGTCTTCGAGTCCCTTGGCCACCTCGCCCGACTCACTGCCCGAGCGAGAGAGGTCGGCCATGCGACGGGCAAGAATGTCGTTCTTGGACGAGGACTTGCGCACGAGGTCACTTCCCAGATCCTCAACGGCATGGGTAATCTCGCGACGACTGGCAACGGAGTCGAGGTCAACGGCCATAATCTCCTCACCCTTGGCCTGTGCGGTGTTGTCAATAACCTTGGCATGTGCCTCGGTTACGGCAAGCTCCTGCTGGACCTTCTCCTTGACTTCTTCGGGCTCGGGAATCTCGAGGTCGAATGCCATGGTCTTTATCCTTTCTCGTTTTGGTTTGGACGTATGTCCGCGACCAATGCACTACATGTTGGCGTTGAACAGGTTCTTTAGCTGATAGGTTACGTCATCCGTAGACGCGTCGATGCTTGCAGCCTCGTTTATGCCACTGATCTTTTTGAGCGCGTCGATGTTGGCATTGTAACCGATGGTGTACACGGGGATGCGCAGGCCGCCAATCACTTCCTGCATGGGCTCAAAGTCAACGTAGCCTTGGTTCGTCTCGCCGTCGGAGAGCACGAAGATCATAGGCTTGGCCTCGGGTGCCTCTGCGGTTGCCTGTGTGAGCATGTCGGCTGCGACGATAATGGCATCGTAGGTAGCTGTGCCGCCAGAGGCGCGAAGGCTTTCGACAGCACCCTTGAAGAGCGCCTGTTGATTGAGGTCGAACTGTGCAAGCGGCACGTTGATGGTCACGTCGTCTGCATATGAAACCAAGCCAACGTAGTTGTCGTTGTTTATGTAACGCATGCTGTTGATGAGCGAGGACTGCAGCTCTGCGAGGGGAGAACCACTCATGGAGCCACTTACGTCCGCCACAAATACGGCCATTACCGGTCGTCCGGTGTCCTTGTTCTTCTTGTAGAGCTCTTGAGCGGCGACGAGCGTCTCGCCGGAGACATCGGACAGCTCACTCACATAGTCATCCTTGCCATTGAAGCCATAGCGATCAGCAAGTTCCTTGCCGTTGCTTTCGCAGTATTGGGCAAACTGCTCAAGTATGGCACGTTGGTCCTCGGTTGCCGTGGGGCACGAGACCAACGGATTGTCGTGACGATAACCAAATGGTACGAAGGTGTAGTTGCTAGAGAGGGATGGGTCGTTGGTATACAGCTGCCACTCGGTCACAAATCCGTCAAGCGAGCCGCGCTCGGCTGCATCGCGCATTTGCACGGTTGTGAGGGCAACAAAGGGGACGTTCGCCTGGAACTGGCGGAAGCCCTCAGTTGCAGTCTTCGAGAGGGGATTCTTGGCGTCGTAGCGCAGGAGCGTGGAGATGAGGAAGTTCAACCCCGTGCTGCTAGTGAAGGGGTTGGTGTATCCCATGGTGAGGTTGCCCGCGCCCACTTCCTCGGTAACGGCCTTGAGGTCCACGGTACCGTACTTGTCAACAATGGCGTCGTAGTGCTTCTTGTCGAGCAGGATGCCTGCCACGTTGCCTACCATGCGATCGCGCACGACCTCAGTCTTTACGCCGCGTGCCGTAAGCAGCTGAACAAAGAGCATGTTGGAGGGTGTGTAGCCAGCGGGTGCTGCCTTGCCGGTGGCGATGTAGTCCACGCCAAGGCCGCTGCTCATGCTGCGCACCTGAACGGAGGCGGGCTTGCCATTGACTTGGGGATTGCTGGCATTGAACTGCTCGGCCATCTCGCGGAGCCAACCGTCGGTGCCTTCGCCTGCCTTCTCGGGCGAAGACCAAATCTCGGCAAAGGTGTCCGTGGTGGCCGGGACGGTAACTTTGTTGTTGTCGAGCTCGGGGAGTTCCTCGGCCGTGGTGTCAGCTTCGGTGTACTCAACCGACGACTTTATGGGATTTGCTGTGCTCGGCGCAATCTCGCGCATCATGTCTGCCATACGTTGGCTTGCCGTCTCGGTACTGATGGTACGCTCGGTCTTTCCCGTGTTGCGCATAAAGAACAGGATGCCAAACACGAGTGCACTGATAATAACCAGTCCACCAACCAAGTCCACTACGACTCGCTTCTTGCCCATTACTTCCTCCTGTTAAGCCAGATCCTGTCCCTTAGCGATAGAATCGCGTCTCGTCTATGAGTGATTGGAGTTCCTCAACCGTCTCGTTGTTGTCCTGCAACGTGTCGTCGGCCTCGAGCTTGGAGAGCTCCAACTCGAGTTTGCCCATCTCCAACAGGACGCGATCGTTAGCAGTTACGATTTCGCGCATGTGGGCAAGCGACTCGTCGTAGAGTGCTAGTTGCTCGTTGCCGCGATCGCTGGTTTGCGCATTGCGACGACGGCCTTTCTCCTTTGCGTATCCCTCGCGGTCGAACGACTGCACGTTGTTTGCCACAAGTGCGGCGTTGCGAATCACGGTACGCTCGGCAGTGTCTACCAGGCTCGTAAAACGGTCCCAGCTTATGCTGCCCTCGCTGAATTGCATGTCGATTACTTTGCACAGCCGTTCCTTTTTGCGGCCTGCACTATGCACTTGCTCCAAGGCATCTGCGGCAATCCCGCCCACATACGGCGCGTCCACGTACTCCTCGAGTACGGGTATTACCTCATCGTCATCCATAATGTGAGAGGGCTCAAGCAGTTTGACGTCCGGGTCTTTGAGTGCGAGGTAGGTTGAGGTGCCAAATACGCCTGCAAGACCTATGCCGACAATGATGCTCATCCCCGCGCGCAGGATGTCGTAATCCCATGGCCGCAATGCCAGGCCCCATGGCGCATAGATAAGCACCACGGCAACGGCAATGAGTATGTAGGTTGCGAACAGGCGTGCATAGCGCTTCACGTTAGGCCAATCCTCGTTGGAATGTAGTACATCGTGCAAATTATACCCAAGAATGGACAAGAGACTATGGTTCACGCGCGGACCGGTCGCAAAGAGAGACCCTTGCCCGGTCCTTGAGAGAATGCAAAACTCGCCTGAGTTCATTTCTTTGCTCGCGTTGCTCGGTCTTTGAATGAGGCAACGTCTACGTGTGGGACCCCTTCATTCAAGTAAAGGACGAGAGGGACGATGGGGTATCCTCTCTCGCCGTCATGCGCGTTGGCCGGCGGATATACTTGTGCCATGGAACGTAGAATCCGGATTCCTGGAAGGGGGACGCCATGCCATTGCCAAGGCAAAACTGCACTGCCGAGGACTACTGGGCGCTGCCCGAGGGCGTGCGAGCCGAGCTCATCGACGGCGAGCTGTGGGACCTTGCTTCGCCGAGCAGGATTCATCAGGAGATCGTGCTGGAAGTTAGCGTGCGACTCAAAAATCATATCGATTCTCACGGCGGGTCGTGGAAGGTCTACTCGGCACCCTTCGCGGTGAACCTGTTTGCCGACGACACCACGTTCGTCGAACCGGACGTGTCGGTCGTGTGCGACAGGGACAAGCTCTCCGACCGCGGTTGCGAGGGAGCCCCTGACTTCGTGGTGGAGGTCGTCTCACCATCCAACCCAGAGATGGACTACATCTCCAAGCTCAGCCTCTATCGCGAGGCGGGTGTGCGGGAGTACTGGATCTGCGATCCCCAGCGCAAGCGCGTACTCGCATACCGCTTCGATACCGAGGCAGTTATGGACACGTACGCGTTCACGCGGACCGTGCCAGCCATGGTGTTTCCTGGCTTCGAGGTCAATTTCGGCGAGATCGTCGCACGGAGGTAGGGCAGCCGTCGGCTAGCGCTCGACGAGTTGACAGAACTGCAGCAGACGCTACGGCCAGCGCGTGAAAAACGAGTATACCTGGCTCGGCATCTTGTACTTCAGGCTGCTGCGTAGTCACTGCAGACTTGCGGTTACGTTTGTGTTGCGACCTCGACCGTTTTGGGACGCAAGCCCTATAGTGCAAAGACCTATAAAAAGAAAGGCAGTGAACATGGAAAAAGAGAAGGTTGTTCTTGCATACTCAGGTGGCCTTGACACCTCGGTAATCGTCAAGTGGCTGCAGATAAAGAAAAACATGGATGTTATCGCAATTTGCGGTAACGTGGGCCAGGACGAGAAGGATCTCTCTTGGATCAAACAAAAGGCGCTCGACATGGGTGCCATAGCCTCTGAGGCCATCGACATGCGCGAGGAGTATGCACAGACAATCCTGAGCAAGGCAATCTGGGCAAACGGCAAGTACGAGGGCATCTATCCGCTGCTCTCGGCGCTCTCGCGTCCGCTTATCTCCAAGCATCTGGTGGACGTGGCGCACAAGTATGGTGCCAAGTATGTTGCCCACGGCTGCACGGGCAAGGGCAACGACCAGGTGCGCTTCGAGACCTGCATCCGTGCACTGGACCCCGAGCTCGAGATTATTGCCCCCGTGCGCGAGTGGGACCTCACCACGCGTGACTCCGAGATGGAGTGGGCAGAGGCCAATGGCGTGCCCGTGCCCACCACCAAGAAGAAGCCCTACTCCATTGATGACAACCTGTGGGGTCGCGCCATCGAGTGTGGCGTGCTCGAGGACACGTGGAACACGCCCCCTGCCGACATCTGGACCATGACGAACAACGCTGAGGACTGCCCCAATGAGCCCGAGACGGTAATCGTGGGCTACGAGGGCGGCATTCCCGTGAGTCTCAATGGCGAGCGCATGGGCCTGCTCGACCTCATTATCAAGGCGAACGAGATTGCCGGTCGCAACGGCTACGGTCGCATCGACATGATTGAGGATCGCGTGGTGGGTATCAAGAGCCGTGAGTGCTATGAGTGCCCGGCGGCGCTGCTTCTTATTGAGGCGCACTCCGCGCTCGAGAAGCTGTGCCTGGACGCCGAGACCCTCAAGCAGAAGGCCAAGCTCGACACCGAGTGGGCGAGCACGGTGTATCGCGGCCTGTGGTACAGCCAGAACCGCTGTGCCATTGACGCATACAACGCCTATACCCAAAAGTTCGTCTCGGGTGAGGTGCGCATCAAGCTGTGCAAGGGCGGCATCTTTGTGGACGGCCTGCGCTCGGATTACGCGCTGTACGATTACAACCTTGCCACGTACGACGAAGGTGATGCCTTCGATCACACCGCCGCTAAGGGCTTCATCACCCTGCATGGGCTTCAGAGCAAGACTTGGTCGAAGGTTCAAGGCCCGGGTTCGGGCTTGCAGACCGCTGAGTAAACTGCATTAAAGCAAACATGTTGTCCCCGCGCACTGGTAACAAGAAGCCAGTGCGCGGGGACATTGCTTTCTTGCCTGTTGCAATCTCTTGCCGAGTAGCCACGAAGGAACAGTCCCCAAATGGTTGGGATGCAAAGAGAAAAAAATTTTCAATGGGGGTAGACAGAAGGGTCGGGTTCCGTGTAGAATACTTCTTGCCTTGAACGGGGTGTTAGCTCAGTTGGTTAGAGCGCCGGCCTGTCACGTCGGAGGTCGAGGGTTCAAGTCCCTTACATCCCGCCATTGATTTATCAGAGCCTCGCACTGCGAGGTTCTTTTTATATGGATAGGATGCAACGCGCATGGTGCCAAACGCACGGCAAAAAGAGAGGGAGCAGGGTCATCCCATCGCCGTATTCGATTATGACGGCACCTGCATTAACGGGCAGTCTGGTTCTCTTATAGCTACATGGCTCATGCTGCACGGATATCTTTCTCCCCGTTCCGTGGTTGGCTTGGCATGGTGGGGGATTTGCTATAAGTTGCATTTGCCCCATA
Source organism: Atopobiaceae bacterium (assembly GCA_017513965.1). Classification (GTDB taxonomy): domain Bacteria; phylum Actinomycetota; class Coriobacteriia; order Coriobacteriales; family Atopobiaceae; genus RUG440. The sequence goes on along the minus strand of JAFWMI010000132.1, from coordinate 12,569 downwards.
GGCAGGAGCGTGCCAGAGAGCTCATTTTTGGCGATTTGGGAAATAGGCCACCAGAAGAGGTTGATCGTATTCTGGTTGAGTTCCACGATAAGGTACTGGTACCACGCTATCGCAAAGAAGCCATTAACGAGATCGAGCGTCGAAAACAAGAGGGTTGCATTACGCTGCTCGTCTCCGCGACCTTTGAGGTGATTGCGCGAGAAGCGGCAAAGATTCTTGGCGTGGACGGATTTGCGGCGACAAAAATGGAGCGCGATGCGTTGGGCTACTACACGGGTCGCGTAGAGGGCGATGTTACCGAGGGAAAGTCGAAGGTAGACACGGCAATGACTCTTGCCACTACCTGCGCAAAGGACCATCCGTGGTACTTGGCCTATGCCTATGGCGACCACCACTCCGACGAAGAGCTTCTTGCTGCGGCAGAGCATCCCTTTGTTGTTTGTCCCGGACCCACGCTTAAGAGAATGGCCCATCGAAATGGCTGGCCCATCATAGACTGGCGGTAGTCATGCCTGTCGAGCATCCCTGTGTGGATTGGCCCAACGATCTGTCGTTTGAGCCACAATGCACTCTTGAGGACTTTAGAGGCTTTGTGTGGGGCAAGGGCATTGAGCTGTACCGCGACCTACCATGGCGTCGCACGCGTGATCCATATGCCATCTGGCTTAGTGAGGTTATGCTGCAACAAACGCAGGTCACGCGCGTGGATGGACGTTGGCAGCGATGGCTTGAGCGATTTCCCACGGTTGAGGCATTGGCAACCGCGCCTCAGGGCGATGTGCTCGAGGAGTGGCAAGGAATGGGATACAACCGCAGGGCGTTGTCTCTGCACAGGGCTGCGCGTGCCATCGTGGAAGGGGGAACGGGATTTCCCCACGACGAGGCCGCTCTCTTGGCTTTGCCGGGCGTTGGACCAGCTACGGCAGCGGGTGTTCGAGCCTTCGCGTTCGACCTTCCAGGCGTCTATTTAGAGACCAACGTACGCACGGTTTTTTTACACGAGCTCTTTCCCAATTACGATGGCGTGGCAGACAAGCAGTTGATACCGTATGTTCGTTGTGCGTGTCCTCAAGACAGCCCAAGGAGCTGGTATTACGCGTTGCTCGATTACGGCGCATGGCTCAAGCGAACCGTCCCCAATCCGTCACGGCGTTCTCGTTCGCACGCAAAGCAAAAACGCTTTGAGGGGTCACATAGGCAAAAGCGCGGAGAAGTGATTCGCATCCTGCTTGCCGCGCATGGCAATGGGGTTACGGAGCAGTTGGTTACGGAGCGCCTGTGTGCATTCGAGCGTACGGCCAACAGAGAAGACGTGACCCAAGAGGATGTTCGCGCCCTGCTCGTTGAACTGGCGCAGGAAGGCTTTTGTATCAATCGTGACGGTATGTGGTATACGTAAGGTACTTGTTTGTTCGGTGTCTGTGCTACTATGGGCAAACAAGGTAATTGACCTGCAGTTTCCTACGGTTAATTACCACATACGATCACGAGAGGAGAGGCCATGGCAGTCGATTTTGAGAATTCCCAAACCAAGAAGAACCTCGAGGCGGCTTTTGCTGGTGAGTCTCAGGCGCACACCAAGTACCTGTATTACTCCAGCCGTGCCAAGAAGGATGGCTTCGTGCAGATTTCCGAGATCTTTGCGGAGACTGCTCGCAACGAGAAGGAGCATGCAAAGCTCTGGTTCAAGTATCTGCACGACGGTGCCGTGCCCGAGACCCTTCAGAACCTGCGCGACGCCGCCGCTGGCGAGAATGGCGAGTGGACCCAAATGTATCCCGAGTTCGCTCAGGTTGCCGAGGACGAGGGGTTTGAGGAGATTGCGGCCAAGATGCGTCTGGTGGCAAATATCGAGAAGGCTCACGAGGAGCGTTACCTCAAGCTGGCGGAGCGCGTGGAGAAGGGCGAAGTCTTCGAGCGCGAGGGTGTAAAGGTTTGGAAGTGCATCAACTGCGGCCACCTGCACGTTGGTCCCAAGGCCCCCAAGGTGTGCCCCACGTGCAACCACCCACAGTCCTACTTCGAGGAGCAGGTCGTTAACTACTAACGCAAACAAAAGTGAAAAGGGCAGCCCCTCCGTTCGTTTCAACAGAACGGAGGGGCTGCCCTCTTTTCTTGGTTAGTAGAGTTAGTGCCCAGGCGGCATCTCTCGTACGGGAGTTGCAACCGCCTCTTCGACCTCGGGAGCATGCTGAAGAATCTGGTCACGAAGCATGTCCTGCAGCTCTGCGTCAACGCCCGAAATGGTGCAGGTAAGTCGAACCTGACGATCGGATGTGGTGACCTTCGTCCATACAAAGGTAATAAACGGCTTGATGTCGCCTGTGGGGGTAAAGAATCCAAACAGAGACGAGCGCTGGATTTCGCCGTCTTCGTTCATGCGCACGTTAACGTGGTAGATAACCGTATCTATTTCTGGGTTGAGCAGCGAGTTTACCGAAAAGGCCGTTGCCTGTATCTGTGCGCTCGAAAAACACGTCAAGGCATTGGGCGAGGTCGTGTCTATCACCGAAACCTCAATGCGCCTCGTGGTCTCGTCGGCTTCCTGCACCGAGAAATCGGAAGGGAATTGCGTAAAACCACCAGCCCACTCAACGCCCCCATCAAGTGCGTCTGCAACACTACGCACGCTCACGTTGCTGGAGAGATTCGCAGTGTTGGTGGCGCGAGCGTGGGAAACATACACCTGAATGAAGATAATGGCACCAATAAACGCCACGACAAGTGCGATTGCCGCTTTTTGGATGATGGTCCCTACGTTTGAGCCAGAAGGATCGTCGGGCGAGAGAGGGTCAACGTCAACGCCATGACCAACCTCCTTGCGTCGTTCGCGCTGGCGCTCGGCGGAACCTTCGTTTGCATGGCCGGAGTTGTCTACCTTGGCAAAGAGCTCCTCAGCCTCTTGCGGGCTGAGCGAGTTCTTGGGACCTTGGCTTATGTCGAATCTCCGTGCCATGGAGGCCTTCCGGTTGCGTGCCACAAACATACCAAGTATAGGGTGCCTTGTTGTTCGCGTGTTCCATATTGGCAGAAATACATGTTTAAGCAAGAAGGAAGTTGCTGGAATTGGCAACCACCACTGCTGAGCCTCATATTGCTGCCGAACATACATAGACGGTTGAGGCTGCTTTTAAAGAAGCATGACCCCAACCGTCGCTACGCGGTTTTCTTGTCTAACAGTCCTGCTATCCAATGAGCGCGGTTATCTCACCGAGCACGCTCTCGAAGCTTACGCCGCGAACCTCGAAGTCTGGTTGTTGGCTGGTAACGCGCATGGCATCGCGTACGAGGTCGCTTGCGAACTCTACGCTTGCGAGCAGTGAACGGCCTGCCATAAGCGCAGCAAGCAATGCGCTTGCATACAAGTCGCCCGTTCCGTGCAACATATAGGGTAGGAGCTCGCCAGAGACCTCGGCCTGCTCAACGTCTGTGCCGGCAACGTAGTTTCGAATGAGGCCGTCTCCACGTACGACTCCCTTAAGCACAACGTTCTTTGCACCCATGTTTAGGAGTGCGTCAATATTGCGCTGAACAAAGTCGTTACTTACGTCTTGGCCCTCATACGCTATGCCAGTGAGGATGGACGCCTCGGTGAGATTGGGCGTGAGCAGATCCGCACCATCAACCAACTCCGCCATGGCATCACAGAGCTCAGGCGTGTATGTGGGATAACGTTGACCGCCATCACCCATTACGGGGTCAACAATGCGCAATGCCTGCGGATGCTCGCGATACAGGCGTTGGATGGCGCCCACCTGTTGCGGGGCACCCAAGAAGCCAGAATAGATGGCATCGAGCTCGATGCCTTCCTCTTGCCATGCGTCCAGGTACTCATCGAGCATGCTGGTGGTGTCATGCATGTACCATTTGGGGAACTTGGTATGGGCGGAGAACAGAGAGGTGGGAACCGGACACACGTCGCATCCGGCTGCGCTCAGAACGGGGATTGCGACACCCAGCGAGCATTTGCCATAACCGCACAAATCGTGCACGGCGGCTATTCGGGGAATGTAGGTACCCTCTCGTTGATAGAGACAAACATCTTGTGCGTGAGCCATGATCTTTTCCTTTCACGTGGACTTATGGACCGACGCTGACGCAATAGAGTAGCTCTTTGTGTGGGTGTCGGCAACATAAATCACAGATAAGTGGTAATTGATTCTAGGAATAAACGGGCTGCTCTATCCATGTACTATGTCGTAGTAGGTCGCGCTTTGACGAATCAACGTGTGGGAGGGCGCATGCGTAGGCTTCGCTTGATTATCATTATTCTTCGTCGCTCCGGTGCGGGAAAGGTTCTATTGGGCTTCTTGCTCATATACCTTGCTTGTGGCGTGGTGGTGCAAGTGGCAGAGCCAAGCGTGGAAAGCTATGGTGATGCCCTGTGGTTCTTGTGGGCTGTCTCAACGACCGTTGGACTGGGTGACTTTACGGCGGTTTCGGCCGCTGGTCGCATTGCGACAATCGTATGCTCCGTAAGCGCCATAGTAACAACGGCAATATTTACTGGTGTGGTTGTTGACTACTTCAACGAGGCGCGTCAGCACCAGGCGGATGATTCGCTCACCGAGTTCTTGGACAAGTTGGAAAACCTTCCCAAACTCAGCAAGCAAGAGCTCGAGGACCTCTCCAAAAAGGTAAGACATTTTCGTACGCATAGCAGGAACCACTGACCGAGCAGCGCATGGTAAAGGTGTCTGCGCGCTACAATGACAGTTGACTGTTTGCCGCGGGGTGTGATCCGCGCATGCCGTATGGGAGGAACTCATGGGTGTTGCTAACGTTGTGGCAGTCCGTACCAATCACCCCATTGCCCCCTTTGTACGTGGGGCAGTGCATCTTGAGGAGCTGTCTGACGGTCTGGTGATTCCACGCAGGTTCTTTCCCGAACAGATGCGGCACTTTAAGGAGATTGGCCGTTTGGAACGGGCCGCGGCAACGTCGGGCATCGTGCTCGACTTTGTGACCAATGGTACCGAGGTATCCTTGGACTGCAGGGTGCTGAGGCCGCTCAACACTCGGCATGAGCTTTACAAGGCGATTATGGAGGGTGGCACAAACGACGGCAAGACTCCCTACGGCATGGCAGAAGAGGGAAATCTGGATGGTATTGACCTCATAGTGGACGGTCGTTATGTGGCCACGGTCGCGCCTATAGACGGCACGCTGAGGTTCGCGTTTGCCAACGATGCGCACGAGGAGCTTGAGGTGCGCATTTATCTGCCCAGCATTATGACCGTCGCCGTGGGAAACCTGTGTACCAACGGAAGCCTTAAGCCACTCCCCGCACGTGGTTATCTTTTGGCCTTGGGAGATTCAATTACGCAGGGATTTGTGTGCGGAAGGCCCTCTGCTGCCTATCCAGCCCAGATTGCCTCAACCTTGGGCATCGACTTGTTGAACCAGGCGGTTGCCGGTCACGTGTTTGACGAGCGTGCGTTGGGGAGTTTCTCCTTATGGCGTGGCGAACAGCCCGAGATCGTAGTGGTGGCTTATGGAACCAACGACTGGGCGCGTATGCGCTCAACGGGTGGTATTGAGGGCGGTGCCGTTGCGTACTTGGATCGCCTGAGCTGGATGTTCCCCAAGGTGCCCATCTATGTGTTGTCGCCGCTGTGGCGTGTAGACGAGCACGAGCCCATGCCATGTGGGCAACCACTTACCTGGATGAACCCCATGCTGGGCCGTGTGTGCTCTCGACACAACAACATGCATGTGGTCGACGGGTATCACGGCATTCCAAAGGACCCCAATCTCTTTGCGGACAAACGCCTGTATCCTGGTCCCGAGTGCATGGGACTTGTTGCCGACCTGCTCCTTGAGTCCATGTGCAACGACAGCATGGACCTGTTCATTGCAAGCCGAGTGGCCAAGCGTACGGCGCAGGGTTACGCTTCGAGCGATATGAGCGAGTTTGTGTCTCGCGAACGCGCGATTGATCACGAGACGTCCTTGCGTGACGGCTCGCCGGAAGAACACCCGCAGTTCGACCGTCTGGTGCGTACCATTTGGCGCCTTCGTCAACCCGATGGTTGTCCGTGGGACCGTGAGCAAACGCACGAGAGCATAACCAAGAACATGATCGAGGAGGCGTATGAGGCTGTTGAGGCCATCGCCGAACACAGCGAGGAGCACTTGTGCGAAGAGCTTGGCGACGTGCTTGAGCAAGTGCTGTTGCATGCCCAAATTGCCTCGGACTCCGATGCGTTTGACATAGACGACATATGCCGTGAGCTCAACAAGAAGCTCATTCGTCGTCATCCGCACGTGTTTGGGGATCCCGCAAAGGCGGGTGCTGTGGGTACCGCAGGAGAAGTGCTCGACATTTGGGATGATGTAAAGCGTGGAGAGCGTGAACAGGGTAACGAACAGGGGTTGTTGGACTCGGTGCCCAAGTCCTTGCCAGCGCTCATGCAAGCCCAAAAGATATCGAAGCGCGCCGCAAAGGCAGGCTTTGAATGGGATACCGTCGCCGACATCTGGGACAAGGTGGACGAGGAGCGCGCGGAGTTTGAGCGTGAGCCTCAAGGGTCGCAGGCTGCGGTTGAGGAGTTTGGAGACGTGCTGTTTGCGCTGGTAAACGTTGCGCGTCGCTGTGGAATAGATGCAGAGGAGGCGTTGGCTGCGTCCAATAGAAAATTCCGTCGCAGATGGGCTGCCATGGAATGCAAGCAGAGCCTCGAGGGGTTGTCTACCGAAGAGCTCAATCGTCTATGGGAAAGCGTGAAGGCGGAAGAATAGAGATTGCCACGATGGTTTGTGGGATGTATTTCTTGGTGACAAATTGTGACACGTCCGGTGGTGGGGTGTGCCATAATATATACTCCCTGAACCTTAATCGCCCTAACGGACCACAAACGAAGCATTGGCATGAGTTCTTATGATGTTGAGCATAACCGTCGCACCAGGCGGCGGTCGCGCGTTGACGACTCTTCCTCCGGTCGTCGCGTAAGTGAGCGCGATGCGCGCAGGGCTCAGCGTACAAGACGCAGGACATCTCGGTCGGTTGGCGCGGACGTGCTTTCGTTTCCCGCTTCGCGTGCGTTGGGCGTGGACGAACGTGGGAGGCGTCCTCGCGGCAGAGGGGAAACAGTTAGGCGCGCCTCCCAAACATACACAGGAACACGAACAAACGAGCCGGGCTTTACGGCACGTCCCGCCGTGTATACAGCAGAGACAAGAAAGACAAGAAGATCGCGTACGAACACGAAGGCAACCATTGGCCGTACGCCCGTTATAATCGCGACCGTACTGGTGGCAATTGCCATTGCCATGGGCCTTGTTATGGGGCCGGCACGAGCATACTACCTCGCATGGCGAGAGGCTGGTGTCTTGCAGGTTGAGTATGAGGTCTTGGAGCAGCAAAACAAGGAGCTCGACCACGAGATTGACCGACTGCAAACGCTCGAGGGCATTGAGGACGAGGCGCGTCGTCGTGGATATGTGTATCCTAATGAAGAAGCGCTCGTCGCAGACGGGGTAGAGGAAGAGAAGATGGCCGACCCTGATCAGGTTGAGGCGGCTATAAACTCGTATGAGGAGTCGCTTCCTTGGTATGTACACGTGCTTGATTCCGTATTTGGGTATACGCGCGATTAGAGGTGAACAACATGACTCGTGTAGCTGTTATCGATGTGGGAACGGTGACAGCACGTCTTGCCATAGCTGATGTTGAGGCAGGACGTGTGGTGCGCTTGGCAAAGCGTTCGAACATTGTGAACTTGGGCGAGGGCGTAGACAAGTCTGGCCTGTTATTGCCCGAGGCATGCCACAGGCTGCTCGAATGCATTGATGCGTACCTGCAGATGGTGCGTGATTCACATGTTGCGGCCGTGTGCTGTACGCTTACGAGCGCTTCTCGTGACGCCAGGAACTCGGGTGAGCTGCTGGCACAGCTCGAGGCACGTGGCTTGTATGCCCAGGTGATACCCGGTGACACGGAGGGGCGACTTACGTTCCTTGGTGTTGCTCAGGACTTTGTGGGAGAGCGGTTGCTGGTAGCCGACAATGGTGGCGGTTCCACGGAGTTTGCGTTGGGCATGCTTGGTCATGATGGCGTGCTCTCGCTTGACTTCGTTAAGTCCATAGACGTGGGGTGCCGACGTATAACCGAAAAATTCTTAAACGCGGGAGACCCACCAAGCGCGAGCGACTTGGCCGCTGCGCACGAGTTTGCGTTTGGGGAGTTTTCCAAAACCGCAAATGAGCATCGCGATGAGCTGGAAGACGTATCGCGCATGGTTTTGACAGGCGGAACCTCCACGACGCTGGTTGCGCTGCAAAAGAGGCTGGTTCCGTACGACTCGTCTCGCGTGCACTTGGCAACGCTCACGTTGGATGAGGTTATTGGACAAGAGCAAATACTGGCAGCACTCACAGTTGCCGAGCGTACCACGCTCGCAGGTATTCAACCCAAGCGTGCACCCGTGATTCTGGGTGGCGTGGTGGCCGTAGGAGATGCCATGCGGGCATTTGGCATGGACGAGATTACCGTAAGCGAGAGCGACTTGCTCTTTGGCCTATCGCTCGTGGTGGCGGCTACGGTGGATGGCACGGAGTCTCCCGTTGGGTGGAAGCCGGCGCTGTAGGCGTGGTAACTGCCTGTGTGTTTGCGAGAGTGTACGTACACTGTGTGCGTACACTGTTGGCCTGTCTAGAGGGGTCGTGCGGGTCGTGCTTTTGCGTTAGACTATGGTCTAGTCTTTTGGGGGCGTGGCGAAATTGGCAGACGCAGGGGACTTAAAATCCTCCGCCGCAAGGCTTGCGGGTTCGAGTCCCGCCGCCCCTACCAACGACCTCACAGGGGGTCCCATGGCGGGACTCGAACCGCAAGGTCGCGACGCGCGAGCGTCGCGGGCCGAGCGCAGCGAGGCCTTGGAGCCTTGCCGCAGGCAAGGCGGGAGTCCCGTCGCCCATACCAAATAGTCTTTCCAGCAAGGGGCGTCCCGCGGGCTCGGGGACGCCTTCGCACCCGCGATTCTGAGGGATAATCGCAGACAATCGCATGGTTTCGCGCTGTTTCTGATTGGCTCTGCGGTTTTAGTTTGCGCTAAATAGAAGAGAATGTCACACGACACGTGCTCGTGGATCCCTCTTGAGGTGTGTTAGCAGCAAAATCGACCATCTATTGTGTTGTGTTAGCGACATATTCACCCTATTATGATGTTGTGTTAGCGGCAAGTGGGAGGTGCCCATGCTTGAGCGTACGGCATACGGGATGCTGGCCTCATGGATGCGCGAGGGCCAGGGCGCGCGCTCCTCGTGGACGGGGCGCGACAGACTGGGAAGACGTACCTCATTGAGGAGTTCGCGAGGCGCGAGTACCCATCCTACATCAAGGTCGACTTCATAGAGGACTCCCAGCTCGCAAGCACCCTCGCCGCGGCAACGAGCGCGCGGCAGGTCTTGGAGGCGCTCACGCTCGCCTCGGGGAAGACGGCCGTCCCCGGTCAGACGCTCGTCTTCCTCGACGAGGTGCAGGAGGCGCAGAACCTCGTCACACTTTCCAAGTACCTCGTGCAGGACGGGCGCTTCCCCCTTGTGATGAGCGGGTCGATGCTTGGGGTCGAGCTCTCGCACGTCAGGTCCTTCCCCGTGGGATTCCTGCGAGAGGAGCGTATGTACCCGCTTGGCTTCAGGGAGTTTTGCGACGCGCTGGGCGTGCCCGCGAGTGTGTGGAGGACGCTCGAGGAGTGCTATGAGCTCGCCATCCCCGTCGAGGAGCAGGTCCACCAGCGGCTGCTCCGCGTGTTCAGGCTTTATGTAGTCATTGGCGGCATGCCCCGTGCCGTGCAGAGTTACCTGGACCGCGGGTTCGACCTTGGGGCGGCGCGCCAGATTCAGGAGGAGCTCGTCACGCTCTACCGGGACGACATCGCCAAACACGCAGGCGACAGGTCGTTGCAGGTGAGGGCCATCTATGACTCGCTTCCCGCCCAGCTGGACAAGGAGAACAAACGGTTCGTCCTCAAGCAAATCAAGGCGGACGCCAAGTTCGCACGCTACGCCAACGACTTCGCATGGCTGACCGGAGCCTGTGCCGCGCTCAAGACGACCTGCGTAAGGGACCCCCGTCCCATGCTCGAGCGCAGCGAGGAGCAGAACCGCTTCAAGCTGTACCTCTCCGACGTGGGGATGCTCATGTCCCAGTACCACACGGACGTGGCGCTCGCGGCACTCGCTGGGGAGCAGAGCGTGAACTTCGGTGGGGTCTACGAGAACGTCGTGGCACAGGAGCTGGCTATGTGGAAGGTTCCCCTGCACTACTACCATCACACGAGACTCGGCGAGGTCGACTTCATGGGCGAGTCGTCGGGCGCCGTCCTCCCCGTCGAGGTGAAGTCGGGCAAGGCCTACCGGCGCCACGTCGCCCTCAACAACCTGCTTCGCTCCGAGGAGTACGGCATTCCGCGCGCCTGCGTGCTCTGTGAGGGAAATGTCTCCGAAGAGGATCGAGAGGGGAAGCCGGTCCGATACCTTCCCCTCTACATGCTCCCCTTGGTGGCGGAAGAGCTCTCGAAGGGCTCGCTGGACGGGGTGGTCGCCCAGCCGCCGACATGGTGAGCCACGGCAGACCGCATCGTGGAACGGGGGACGGGTTTTTCGTTCCACGCACGCTGGGTTGTGGAACGAAACGCCCGTCCCCCGTTCCATGGCGATGAGGGTAATCAGTTCTGTATCGGCAAATGCGAGGCAATCACGTCGGCAACCGTCGCGAGCGGCATCGTCTGCAGGAAGATGGTGCCCGGACCGGTAAGAATCGTGTTGAACAATCCCTCACCACCAAACACGATGTTCTTCGCGCCCTTTATCTTTTCGACCTGCATGCTTACGTTTCCCGTAAAGCCAAGCACATTGCCCGTGTCGACCACCATGGACTGTCCGGCTTTCAGGTCGTAGCGCACAAGCGAGCCGTCGCATTCCAGGAATGCCATGCCGTTGCCGCTCAGGCGCTGCATAATAAAGCCCTCGCCGCCAAAGAAGCCCCTCCCCAGTTTCTGATTAAAGTGTATGGCCAGGTCCACGCCCATCTCGGATGCGAGAAAGGCCATCTTTTGTGCGACGAACTCCTGGCCTGGCTTGATGGTGACCGGAAGGATTCTTCCGGGGAAGCTGGAGCCAAACGCGATGCGACCGTCGGACTGTGCGGTGTAGATGTTCTGGAACATGGACTCGCCGGAAAATGCCTTACTGAACATCTTCTTCACGCCGCCACCCGTCGTCTCCATGGACATGCACGGGTCCATCCAGACCATCGAGCCCTTCTCCGTCTTCATCTTTTCCCCGCGTTTGAGCGTGCACACCACTGCCGGGAACGGCTCGCCGATAATCTCGTACTGCATGGCATTCTCCCTTAGTCTCCGATTATTGTTATCCTGCACCTAGACGGCAGGATTGGTACATTCCATTATGTCTGAAGTCTCTCTGTTGCGACCTGGGATTTTGGGGGCGGGTGTGGAACAGGGGACGGGTTTTTCGCTCCACCATCCCACGCGCGTCGTGGAACGAAACACCCGTCCCCCGTTCCACCTCGTTCCATTGCACGATGCCTTGCCGTGGAATCCCGCAAGACTTAAAATGGTTGTCAGAAAAACCTTTGTTAGAACAACTATTAAGGAGATGCCATGTTCGTCGGCAGGCAGGAGGAGCTGAGACGGCTCGAGCGTGCCTATGGCACCGGCACGTTCCAGATGGTGGTCGTATACGGGCGCAGGCGTGTGGGCAAAACGACCCTCATCTCGGAGTTCGCGCGCAACAAGCGGGCGCTCTTCTTCACAGCGCTCGAGCAGGCGGATGCAGACAACCTCGCAGACTTTACTCGTGCGTTGGTCGAGTTCTTCGGACTGCCTGGAGGCGTGCGCTTCGACAGCTGGCGAGACGCCCTCGACTATCTGTGCGAGCGTGCAACACAGGAGCGATTCGTCTTCGTGTTCGACGAGTTCCCCTACGCGGCGAAGCGCAATGGTTCGCTTCCGTCGCTCTTGCAGGTGTGCATCGACCACAGGTTGCAGGCGACGGGGGCTTTCGTCATTCTCTGCGGGTCCAACCAGGGCTTCATGGAGAGCGAAGTCCTGGGCCGCAAGAGCCCGCTCTACGGACGTAGGACCCTGCAGATGAAACTCGGCCCCCTCGGGTACCGGGACGCCGCACAAATGGTACCCTGGGCGACGCCTGACGAGGCGTTTCGCATCTACGGCTGCGTGGGAGGGGTCCCGTACTACCTCGCCCAGGTGAGAGAGCGAAGGAGCCTGCGCGAGAACCTGCGCGAGCTCTACTTTGACCCGGCGGGATTCCTGTACGGGGAGCCGGGCATGCTGCTGAGGCAGGAGCTCTCGGAGCCCGCCGCATACAACTCGGTGCTCCGAGCCGTCGCGGGTGGTGCCACGAGGCCCAAGGAGATCGCGGAGAGAACCAAGATCGAGCGCAATTCCCTCGCGGGATACCTCACCACCCTCGTGTCTCTCGGCATCCTCGAGCGGGCGGTTCCCTTTGGCGAGAGCATGGAGCGCAGCAAACGAGGAATATATCGCATCCGGGAGGCGGCGTTTGCTTTCTGGTACCGCTTCGTC
>JAFWMI010000131.1 GCA_017513965.1 Atopobiaceae bacterium | reverse complement strand
ACGCTAAACTCACCCGCGCCGTAGTCGTAAACGGCCGTGAGATTGTGCTTACCCGCGTTAAGTGTGTCGAGATAGTTAGCAGCAAGCGTAAGACCGGTCGATCCTGCCGCAATCGAAACGTCTCCCTCACCCAGCGCCTTGTTATCCACAAGCACGCGGCACAGCTTGTCGTGGCGTGCGTTGGTGGCAAACGGTAGATTCTTTCCCGACCCCTTGGTGTGGCTGCCGCCTGTACCTGTCACAAATATGTACTCGTAGTTGAGTCCGTATCCACGCTTGTAGAGCACATCGTCGTTGTATGCAATCGAGCGGTCTGCATTCTCGGTGATGCTGGGTATGTTGACGGGCAGCATGCCGGTGGGGCCACCGGGCACCACATCGTCAAAGATTGCGGAGACAGCTGCGATGACGTTGGCGTTGTATGCCACGCTGCCCGAGCTCGTGTCGGTAGGGTCAGCGCCAAGACCTGCGGCCATGTAGCCCAGCAGGATGGCATCGGCGTCTTGGTAGCGCGCTGCATCGTAGGGCAGGTTGTTTGCAAGCAGGACGAACTTACCACCGGCATCATGCGTCTCTTGCATGGCGCGCGACACGCATTGGTACAACGGCGAGGTCCCTGCCAGGGGTCCCGCGCCGTAGCTGGCCGTAAAGCAGATAACCCCATCGGCGTCTTTGATAGCATCTTTCAGGTCGTTGGTATAGTGCTCGGCACTGCTCGTGCTGTCATAGTAGTAATCGATGGTAATGTGCGTCTTGGAACTCTTGTCTCCAGAGGATCTGCCGGGCTCTACAAGGTTGTTAACATAGGCGTCCTGGGCGATCAGTCCCTTTTTCTGCAGCTCCTTGATGGCATAGTCAATGGTCTTGTTGTCATCCTTGAGGCGACCCATAATTACCACGTTGTTCTCGTGACCCGAGAGGGGCAGAGCGTGATCGTCGTTCTTCACGAGCGTGATTGCCTCGCGCGCAATCTTCATCTCGGCCTCGTGGTGCTCGACGGAGCCGACAACGGCCTTGGCCTCATCAATGTCAACCTGCTTGTAGTTGTTGAGAATCCCGTACTTCTTCTTGAGCGTGAGTATGCGCTCGACACTGTCGTAGATGTTTGCAAAAAGGGCTCGACCTGTCTCGTCGTCGTTGGAGGCGTCTATTTCGATTCTACTGATGTAATTATCATAGAACTGCACCGCATCCGGTCCATTGAGGTCGGTGGGGACGAGCAGGAAGTCGACGCCAGCAAGAATGCACTTCTCGGCGAGGTGGGCACAGTAGGTGGCATCGGCCTTGAGGCGTGCCATCCTTTGCTCCTTCGTCTCGCCTGCGGGAATGCTCGAGCCAGGTGCAACCAGCTGATGCTCGTACAGGGCATCCATCTCAAGCGCGTCGGTTATCACCACGCCGTCGTAACCCAAACTGTCACGGAGGAGATCTCTGATGACCTTTTGTGACATGGTGCTTGGATAGTTGCCCATCGTGCCGTCGGCGAACTGAACTTGGTCATCGTACTCGGGTAGCGTTATGTGTGCCGTCATTATCATGTCGGCGCCCTGCGCGATGGCCGCCCTAAACGGGACGAGTTCGCAGGCCTCAAGCTCCTCCTTGGTCTTGTTTACTGTGGGTGTTCCAATGTGGCTGTCGGTGCTCGTATCGCCATGGCCCGGGAAGTGCTTGTAGGTGGCAACCACGCCACTTTGGTTGAGACCGTTGGCAAAAGCCTGGCCCAAATCGCCTACCGTACTAGGGTCATCGCCAAAGGAACGCGTACCAATAACGGGGTTGGCAGGATTGCTGTTAACGTCGATGTCGGGCGCGAGGTCCGCCGCAAAGCCCAGCGACGCAATCTCCTCGCCGAGCACGCGGCCAGTCGTTTGCGCGTTTGTTACAGCGTTGGTTCCCGTTGCGCCCACAGCCATGCTACCCGTCATGCGCGTGCCCATGGTAAAGCGCACGACCACACCACCCTCACCGTCCACGCACATGAGATAGGGGATTTTGGGTGCTCCGCCGCGTGGGTATTGCGAGTTGTTCTCTTGCAGGTCGTTTACCAGCTTGCCAGTCTGCTCCACGGTAGAAACGTTCGAGCCAAACAGGATGATGCCGCCATATTGGTACTTTTTGAGGGCGGTGGCCAAATCTGGGTATTGACTCAAGTCCTGCACGTTGTTCTTGTCTCCACCCCATGTGCGGATGGCCGGAATGATCATCTGCGATATCTTCTCTTTCATACTCATGGAAAGCAAGATATTATTGATTTCCGAGTCGGGGTCCGCCTGCGTGCTTATGCTCTGGTCCTCACCCTCGTCAACCACCACGTCCCGCTCTGTGGCGTCTGTTTGGTCGACCTTTACCTCAACCTCGTCATTCTGATCGGGGGCCTGGGTCTCCACGACAGTCTCGTTCGCTTCGTCTTCTTCAATCACCACCGTGTCGCTGGCACAGGCAATACCAGCTGGAAACGCAGTGCTAAAGACAAGCATCATCGCAAGCGATGCCCTCGACAGGAGTCGCAGTGCACGCGACATGGTCTTAGGTGTGTTCATATTTCCCTTCCCCCCTGGCACCTCACCCAATCTTGCATTTATCATACCGCACCTTCTGGGCTGAGGGGCTACATAGAAGACACTCCCCTTGATGCTTGTAACCGATTGCCCACGACTCACGCCCCACCGTCCGAATATGAACCATATGAAAAAGCGCCGCCCTTGTGGGCGGCGCCTTAGGTCGTGCTTATGCGTACGTACTAGTCGCGACGCTTGTTGTAGCGAATGACCTCAGGATGCAGGCTGTGATACAGATCCATGTAGTCATTAGCAGCGCGACGCCAGCTAAAGTCCTCAGACATCGCCTGGAGTTGGAGGTTCTTCCATGCCTCGGGATTGGTCCAGAAGACCTCGCATGCGTTGAGCAGGCAACCGGCCATTTCGTCTGCATTCATGTTCGCGAACGAGAAGCCCGTGCCTTCGCCCGTAAACTGATTGTAGGGCTGCACGGAATCGCGCAGACCGCCAGTCTCGCGAACCACCGGCAGCGTGCCATAACGCATGGCGATCATCTGGGTAAGGCCACACGGCTCGAACTCGGACGGCATGAGGAACAGGTCGGCACCGGCGTACATGCGGTGTGCCAACTTGCCATCGAATGCGATACGCGCACTCATCATGTCGCCGTACTTCCAGTCGAAGTACTTGAAGGAATCCTCGTAGTCCTTGTCACCGGTACCCAAAATGGCCACCTGCACGCCGCGCGCCATAAGCGCATTCATGCTGTAGCGAACCAGGTCCAGACCCTTCTGCTTGGTAAGACGTCCCACCATGCACACGAGCGGACGCTCGGGATCCTGACGCAGGCCAAACTCCTCCTGCAGCGCGCGCTTGCACTCCGCCTTGCCCGACAGGTCGTTGGCGTCGTAGTTCGCAGGCAGGCACTCGTCGGTCTTGGGATCCCACTCAACCGTGTCAATACCATTGAGAATGCCCGAGAGCGACCCAGCACGGCGACGGAAAATACCGTCCATTCCCTCGCCATAGAACGGCATCTGCAGCTCGTTGGCATATGTGGGGCTCACCGTGGAGATGAGGTCGGAGTACAGCAGGGCGCCCTTCATGTAGTTGATGGCCTGCGGCGCGCAGTAGAGCTGATCGCGCGCCGCTGGTATATCGGCCAAGCCAAGCACGTCGTTGAGGACCTTGTCGGAATACTGACCCTGGAACAACACGTTGTGTACCGTAAAGAGGGTCTTGACGTTGTTGCACTCGGGAATCTGATTGTAGAACTCGCGCAGGAAGACGGGTGCCATGGCCGTCTGCCAGTCGTTGCAATGGAGCACGTCGCACTGCAGCTCGGGTACTTTGGCAATGGACTCGCAAATAGCCTTGGAGAAGAAGGCAAATCGCTCGCCGTCGTCAAAGTAGCCGTAGAGGCCATCACGCTTGAAGTAGGCCTCGTTGTCAATGAAGTAGAAGTCCACGCCCTGATAGGTGAGCTTCTCGATACCACAGTACACACTACGCCAGGACAGGGGCACGTAGAAGTCATCCACATGCTTCATCTGGTCCTTGTACTCCTGGGGTATCGTCCCATACTTGGGCGAAATGACGGCAACCTTAGCTCCGGCATGCTTGAGCGCGCGCGGAAGTGAGCCCGCGACGTCGCCCAGTCCGCCACTCTTGGAGAAAGGCACAACCTCGGATGCCGCAAATAATACCTTGAGCTTTCTTCTTACGCTATCTGCCATGATGGCCTCCCTGACTCGTGGGGCGATTGGCTAGTTCTTCTTCAGGTAGAGGATGTCACCATCGGTGCCGCGCAGCTCGGTGCCGGCGGGAACGACATTGTTCTTGTCGATGATGGCGTTCTCGATCTTGGCACCAGTCTTAACAATAACGCCCTGCATGAGCACGGCATTGCGCACGGATGCGCCCGGCTCCACGATGACGTTACGGCCAAGGACCGAGCTCTGTACGGCACCGTAGATGCGGTCGCCGGAGGCCACGAGCGAGTTGGAGACCTTTGCGCCGGGCTCGTACTTCGCGGGCGGGTTGTCGTGTGCCTTGGTCTTGATGGGACGGGCGTCGGTGAGCTCGGAGAGCACGTCGGCGTCGAGCAGGTCCATGTTGGCCTTGAAGTAGGAAGGCTTGTCGAAGATCGGCTTCATGTAGCCGTCAAACTCAACGGCCATCACGCGGAAGCGGCCATACTCGGAGTTGAGCGCCTCAAACAGGTCGAGGTGGTCAACGGCGGCGAAGGAGTCGAGCAGCTCGAGAAGCAGCTCGCGCTCGATGACGGCGTAGTCGAGGAATGCCAGCTCGCCAAACTTGACGCCCTGGTGCATGCTCTTAACGCGGCCATCCTCAACCTCGAAGGTCACGACGTCGATGTTGCCGTCGCAGCTGGCCTTCTTGGTGAGTACGGTAATGTTGGCGCCGGATGCCTCATGCTTGGCAATGAGGTCCTTCACGTCTACGTTGCAGATGAAGTTGGCCGTGGACAGCACGACGTACTTCTCGCTGTTCTTCGTAAAGAACTCGCGGTTCTGCACGAGGTCGCGAAGCAGGAAGCGCGCGCCGGTGCGGCTGGTGCCAAAGGCGGTGCCGGGCATGATGAACAGGCCGCCGTTCTTGCGGTCGAGGTCCCAGTCCTTGCCAGAGCCCACGTGATCGATGAGCGAGCGATAGTTGTTGGGCATAATCATGCCAACGTTGCGGATGCCCGCGTCTACCATGTTGGAGAGCGCGAAGTCGACCAAGCGATAGCGGCCGAGATAGGGCATGGACGCCACGGGGCGGCCCAGGAAGACGTCATCGTTGGATGCCGTCGTGTAGTTGCAGGTCACAAGACCAATTGCCTTGGGCATCGTTTACTCCCCCTTCTCTACAACGGCGTCGTCGCCGAGGGTAACGGTTTCCTCATCAGCAGAGCCAAAGGTTGCGCCGGCAGCTACCACCGAACGCTCGGCCATGATCGCGTTGATGACCACGGCACCCTCCTCGACGCGCGCGCCGGGGAAGAGGATGGAGTCCTTGACGATGGCATCCTTGCCCACGAAGACGTCGGCCGAGATCACGGAGTGCTCAACCGAGCCCAGGATGGTGCAGCCGTTGTCGACCAGGGAGTCGTCCACGGAGCCCTTGGGGCCTACGAATGCGGGAGGACGGGTGGAGGAGTTGCTCATGATGGGAGCGTCCTGTGCGAACAGATCGAACGCAGGCTCGGCGCCCAGCAGCTCCATGTTGGCCTCGTGGAAGGAGGCAACGGTGCCTACGTCGCGCCAATAGGCCTTGAACTGATAGGTGTAGAGGCGCTTGCCAGCTGCGAGCAGCTTCGGGATGATGTCGCCACCAAAGTCGTGCGAGGAATTGGGATCCTTGTCGTCCTCTTTGAGAGTCTCAATGAGGAGCTTGGCGTTGAAGATGTAGATGCCCATGGAGGCAAGGTTGCTCTTGGGCTCTGCCGGCTTCTCGACGAACTCCTCGATGCGGCCGTCCTCAGCGCAGTTCATAATGCCAAAGCGAGGTGCATCCTCCCAAGGCACGGGCATAACGGCGACGGTAAGGTCGGCGTTGTTGGCCTTGTGCGTGGCGAGCATGTCCTCATAATCCATACGATAAAGCTGGTCGCCCGAGAGGATGAGGATGTACTCGGCATCCTGGCTCTCGAGGTAACCCAAGTTCTGGGTAATAGCATCTGCGGTGCCGGCATACCAGGAGGCGCCAGTCTGGGTTGCAAAGGGCGGAAGAATTGCCACGCCGCCGTCGCGCTCGTCGAGGTTCCACGCCTCGCCCGTGCCCAGATACTCGTGGAGCAGGTACGGACGATACTGCGTGAGCACGCCTACCGTGCTAATCCCCGAATTCGCGCAATTGGACAGCACGAAGTCAATGATCCTATACTTGCCGCCGAACGACACGGCCGGCTTGGCGACTTTGCTCGTAAGCACGCCCAGCCTCGACCCCTGCCCGCCGGCAAGAAGCATTGCAACGCATTCCTTCTTGCTCATAGAACCGTTCCCCTTTCGTCAATTCATCGGGCCAGTAAACTACCTACTCGCCAACATGCCATATTTCGGCGGCATACTCACGAATTGTTCGGTCAGAGGAAAAGAATCCGGACCTAGCCGTATTATTGAGCGAAACTCGATTCCAATTACGGGCGTCTGCATAGCCACTCGTGAGCTCCTCCCAAGCCTGGACATACGCATGGAAGTCGCGGCAAACGAGGTACTGGTCGTTGTTGACCATGAGCTCGTCGTGCACCATCTCGAAGTTGCCGGACTGGCGAGCAAAGGTGCCGTCCACCAGCTCGTCGATCACGCGGCCCAAGCGGGCGCGGTCGGCGTTGTACTCATTCCAGGCGAAGTAACGACCGCTCGCATAGAGGTCGTCGACCTCATTGGTGCGCAGACCAAAGATCTTGATGTTCTGCTCCCCCACTAGCTCGCAGATCTCAACATTTGCGCCATCGTAGGTACCCAGCGTAATGGCACCGTTCATCATGAACTTCATGTTTGAGGTACCGGATGCCTCAGTGCCAGCCGTAGAGATCTGCTCGCTTATCTCGGTGCCCGGGTAGATGATCTGCGCGTTGGAGACGGCGAAGTTCGGAATGAAGACCACCTTGATGATGTCGTTCACACGCGGGTCGTTGTTGATGACGTCGGCCACGCCGTTTATGAGGCGAATGACTTCCTTGGCGAAGATGTAGCTCTGGGCAGCCTTGCCCGCAAAGATAAACGTCGTAGGCTGCGGACGGTAGCTCGGGTCGTCGCACATGCGGTTGTAGATGTCAAGAATCTTGAACACGTTGAGGAGCTGACGCTTGTAGGCGTGGAAGCGCTTCACCTGGGTGTCGAACACGGAGTTGGTGTCCACCACAACGCCAGTGGTCTCCTTGATGTATGCCGCGAGGCGCTCCTTGGCGGCGCGCTTCGCCTTGCCCCACTCCTCCAGGAATCCGTCGTCGTCCTGATAGGCCAGGAGCTTCTCGAACTCGTTGGCATCATCAAGCCACTTGTCGCCGATGGCGCCGGTGATGAGGTTGGAGAGTGCGGGGTTGGCGTTGCCCAGGAAGCGACGGTGAGACACGCCGTTGGTCTTGTTGTTGAACTTTTGCGGCGACAGGCGGTAGAAGTCGTGAAGGGTCGACTCCTTGATGATGCCCGTATGCAGCGCCGAGACGCCATTCACGGAGTAGGAGAAGATGACCGAGAGGTTGGCCATACGCACCTGGCCGTCCCACAGGATGGCGGTCTCCTGCAGCATGTTTGCCCAGTCGGAGCCCATGCGCGGGAAGGTCTCGCGGAATCGGCGGTCGATCTCCTCGATGAACATGTACAGGCGCGGAAGCAACTGACGGAACATGTTGATGGGCCACTTCTCCAGCGCCTCGGGCATGATGGTGTGATTGGTGTAGGAGCAGGTTTGCGTGGCGATCTTGAACGCGAGGTCGAAGTCCACGCCCTTCTCGTCCACGAGGATGCGCATGAGCTCGGGGCCGCACATGGCGGGGTGCGTGTCGTTGGTGTGCACGCACACGTGGTCACCCAGGTGCTCCCAGTCGGGACCAAAGTCGCGCTCATACGTGCGCAGGATGGTCTGGAGACCTGCGCTTACGAACAGATACTCCTGCTTGAGGCGCAGCAGCTTGCCATGCTCGCCAGCGTCGGCAGGATACAGAATCGTGGAGATGGCCTCTGCGTCGTAGCGGAAGCGGAAAGCGCCCGAGTAGTCGCCGGCATTGAAGGCGTCGAGGTCGAAGTCGTCCTCGTACGGCTCGGCCTTCCACAGACGAAGCCTATTGATCTTCGCGGCACCGTAGCCAACCACCTCGACGTCGTAGGGAACGGCAAGAATCTTCTCCGCACCCTCGGTGGTAAACCAGAAGCGACCGTTCTCCTCGTGACGCTCCACATGACCGCCAAACTGCACGACTACCGCAGAAGAGGTCTTCCTGGTCTCCCAGGGATATCCGTGCTCGAGCCAGGCGTCGGTCTTCTCCACCTGCCTGCCGTTATTGATCACCTGACGGAACAGACCGTAACGATAGCGCATGCCGTTGCCGTAGCCTGCGATGTCCTCTTTGGCCATGGAGTCCAGGAAGCACGCCGCAAGGCGGCCCAGGCCACCGTTGCCCAGTCCGGGGTCGCACTCATAGCGGCAGAGCTCGTCGAGGTCCATGCCCATGTCGTGCAGCGCCTCTTCCACGAGGTCGTGCACGCCAAAGTTGAGCAGGTAGTTGTCCAGCAATGGACCAATAAGGAACTCAAGCGAGAAGTAGTAGACCTTCTTCTCGTTGAGGTTGTGAGTGCTCGGTGTGGCAGCGCGTGCCTTTTGTGCGATGAGAGAAGCGAGTACGTAAAAACGCTCGCTATTGTCGATGTCGAGGATGTCTTTGCCAAACAGGGAATGGCAAAGCTCACGATATTGGCTCGTGAACTCCTTCTTGCTGCGGAAAATTGCATTCGCCATTGTCTTTTTTCCTTTACTCCGGTTACAAACCTGTCGGTATGGTACCAGAGAGTAGCGAACGACTCAAAACCCCCACGTATGAGGGCATGTTGATTCACATATTTCGGTTTGGTACAGCCTTGCCAACCAACGGGGGACAGTCCCTCCGTGGTTAGAGCCACGGATGGACTGTCCCCCGTTGGTTGGCAGGTTTGTCCGGTTAGTCCAGACGATGACTCACCGCGTCGCAGATAAGGGCGCCCGTGACCGTCTTGCAGTCCTCAATGCGCCCATCCAGCACGGCATCGATGAGGTCGGGGAGCGGTACGAGGTCAACGTTGATAAACTCATCGGCGTCAGGGTCCGACTCCACAAAGCGCAAACCGGTCGCCATATATATATGAATGAGCTCGTCGGTAAAGCCATCGCTCGTTGCGATTGTGGTGAGGAACGCCATTTGATCGGCTTCCATGCCCGTCTCCTCGCGCAGCTCACGATGTGCGCAGGTAAGAGGGTCCTCGCCGGGGTCAAGCTTACCGGCGGGTATTTCCACCGTCACGCGAGCTAGCGACGTGCGATATTGGCGCACCAGACAGATTCTTCCGTCGTCGGTAAGTGCCACGATGGCCACTGCTCCTGGATGGCGCACCACGTCGCGCAGGGCTTGTCGGCCATCCGGCAACTCAACGCGCAGGCGATTAACGTTGAAGATTCGTCCGGTCCAAGCCACGTCCTCGGTAAGGACCTTTTCCTCAAGCTGAGCATCTCGATTGTCCGACCCGCCAAGATACAGCTCACGACGCAGCGGCTCCCCCGACACATGCGTCGAGACATCGCGATCTCCATCAAACGTAAAAGCGTCGACTGCCTCGGCTATGCTCTCCGAGGCGGCCTGCAAATCTTCCTGCGTTGGCACATGATCCATAGTTACCTCCTCAATGGTAATACATTCTCAAACAGAATTGAGATGTATTACAATGTATTACAATGCTCGTGCGCCAATGTCGGTGCGGAACTGCTTGCCCTCGAATTCAATGAGGTCACAGGCTGCGTATGCACGCGTTCGCGCCTCGGCAAACGTTGGTGCCACAGCCGTCACGTCCAACACGCGACCACCGGCCGTTAATACATCTTCTCCATCAAGTTTCGTACCAGCATGATAGACGGTAATGCCTTCCAGCGCCGCCGCATCATCAATACCGGTAATGTGTTTTCCTGTCTCATACGATCCCGGATAGCCATTGCTCGCCAAAACGACGGAGACAGCCCAGTCATTCCCCCACGCAATGTCAACATCGGCCAACGTACCATTGTCGCACGCGAGGAACACCTCAACGAGGTCAGCATGCATGCGCGGGAGCACTACCTGAGTCTCGGGATCGCCAAAGCGGGCATTGAACTCGAGTACCTTAGGTCCGTCTTTGGTGAGCATAAAGCCACCGTATAGGCATCCCGAATACTTGATGCCGTCTTTTGCGAGCTGCGCAACCGTACGATTCATAACGTCCGTCATGATTGCCAGCTCTTCGTCGCTCACCATGGGAACAGGTGAATACACTCCCATGCCACCGGTGTTGGGACCCTTGTCGCCGTCGTAGGCACGCTTGTGGTCTTGACTCGTCGCCAAGGGCACCACGGTTGTTCCATCGGTAAGGGCAAGGAGGCTGCACTCCGGGCCCTCGAGCATCTCTTCCACTACGACGGTTTTGCCCGCATCGCCAAACTCGCCCTCAAAGCACAGCGAAACACCCCTGAGCGCCTCCTGCGTGTCTTGGGCAACGATGACGCCCTTACCAGCTGCCAGACCATCCGCCTTGATGACGCACGGACCACCAAGAGAGCGCACATACGCCTCGCAGGCTTCCCTATCCGTAAAGCTCTGATAAGCGGCCGTGGGCACGTTAGCGCGCGCCATAACCTGCTTGGCAAACTCCTTGGATCCCTCCATGCGTGCGGCGTCTGCGTTGGGGCCAAAGCATGCAATGCCCTTGCTCCTTACCGCATCCGCAACTCCCACCACCAGCGGCGCCTCTGGACCAATAACTACCAGGCCAATCCCGTTCTCCAACGCCCAATTCGCAACGTCTTCGGGGGAGTCTTGGTTAACGGGAACCTGTTCTGCAATTTGGAGCATTCCGCCATTGCCTGGCGCAACATACAACTTTCCCGCCCGGGGCGACTCACTCAGCTTTTTGAGTAATGCGTGCTCACGGCCACCAGCTCCGAGCAACAGGATGTCAATCTTCTCCATGTTCTTCCTCTCTTGGCGATAAAGCATCCAATACAGGATACTCGCAAATGGGCGTGTACCAGTTAATTGCACGCAGTCTTAACAGCAGCGAAGGGCAGCCTCTCAGCTACGAGAGACTGTCCCTTCGTTTCTGTGTGTCCCTTTGTTGCTAGTGCCAGTAGCGATCGATGGTTTGCTCGCGATCGGGTCCCACGGTAATAATGCTCACGCGCACGCCTGCGAGCTGCTCAAGGAAGTCGATATAGTCCTTGGCCTCGCGTGGCAGCTTGTAGAAGTCACGCACACCGCTAATGTCGCACTTCCAGCCGGGAAGCGTCTCATAGACAGGCTTTGCAAGGTAGAACACACTCTGGTGCTCAGGAACGGTGGTATAGCGCACGCCGTCGCACTCGTATGCCACGCACACCTTAATCTCGTCTAGGCAGCCGAGTACGTCGAGTTTGGTAATTGCAAGGTCCGTAAGGCCATTCACACGTGCGGCATAGTTAACCACCACGCTGTCGTACCATCCGCAGCGACGCTTACGTCCGGTAGTTACACCATACTCATGGCCGACCTCACCCAACTTTTCACCCACCTCGTCAAAGAGCTCAGTTGGGAAAGGACCACTGCCCACGCGCGTGAGATACGCCTTGGCAATGCCCAGCACACGTTTGATGTGTACGGGTCCCACGCCACTACCCGTTACCGCGCCACCCGCAGTGCAGTTTGAGCTGGTCACGAAGGGATAGGTACCATGATCGATGTCAAGCATGGTGGCCTGCGCACCTTCAAACAGGATGTTCTTGCCATTCTCGATGGCCTCGTTGAGCAGCAGGGAGCTCTCGCAAATATACGGACGAATGCGTGCCGCCATGGGCAAATACGACTCGCAGATTTGGTCAACGGTATAGGTGGGAAGCTCGTAGACCTTCTCCAGAATGGGGTTAGTGTAGGCGAGCGCCGCGTCGAGCTTCTTGCGGAAGATCTTCTCCTCGAGCATGTCTTGAATGCGCAGGCCGGTACGATTCATCTTGTCCATGTAGGTAGGGCCAACGCCACGCTTGGTAGTACCAATGAGATTCTTGCCCAGCTTCTTCTCGTGCGCGCCGTCCAAATCCTTGTGATAGGGCATCACGATGTGAGCGTTGCCGCTGATCTTGAGCGCGTCGCAGCTAATGCCCTGCCCCTCGAGCATGTCTATCTCGCCAAGGAGGATCTCGGGGTCCACAATGCAGCCATTGCCAATCACGGGCACCGTGCCCTCATACATAACGCCGCTCGGCACCTGATGCAATGCGAGCTTTGTGTCGCCAGCAATTACGGTGTGGCCAGCGTTTGCACCACCCGCGTAGCGACACACGACGTCGTAGTCGCCAGAGATGAGGTCAGTGACTTTTCCCTTTCCCTCGTCTCCCCACTGTGTTCCCACAAGCACTGAAGCTGGCATGGCATGTT
Organism: Atopobiaceae bacterium; assembly: GCA_017513965.1. Taxonomy (GTDB): domain Bacteria; phylum Actinomycetota; class Coriobacteriia; order Coriobacteriales; family Atopobiaceae; genus RUG440. The sequence continues at coordinate 5,735 of JAFWMI010000131.1, read as the reverse complement.
CCTTTCGCATGACAACACTATCCAACGCATGAGTATAGCGGATAAGCTTCCAGGGTATTGGCTTTCTACTCCTCGTGGAAGCGATCGATCTCGTAGAACTTGATCGTCTCGCCATCAAAGCGCATGTCCACGGCCGCCAATGGGCCAGAACGGTTCTTGGCGATGATGAACTGCGTAATTCCCAAGTCGGGGCGGTCGTTTCGTTCCGCCTCCTCAGGTGTCATGGAGCGATCCAGCAGAATGACGATGTCGGCGTCCTGCTCGATGGAGCCCGACTCGCGCAAGTCGCTCAGCTGGGGACGCTTGCCTGTTCGACCCTCGACCTCACGATTGAGCTGGCTGAGTGCCACCACAGGCACGTCCAAGTCCTTGGCCATAATCTTTATGCCACGGCTCATCTCGCCAACCTGCGTAGCGCGATTGTCGTTGCGATTAGCTCCAGAAGGTACAGAGAGCAGCTGCAAGTAGTCGATTATTACAATGCCCTTTTCCTTGCCGTGCAACATGCGCCGTGCTTTGGCACGAATCTCGGTAACCGTGGTGCCGGGCGTGTCGTCAATAAGAATATCGAGTTCGCGCAGGTCTTCCGTGGCCTCAAGAATCTGTGGCCATTGGTTTGCACGTATGTTCGCGGAGCGAATGTCGGTGAGCTTTATGAGCGCACGGGCGGCAAGAAGACGCTGGGCAATCTCCACCTTGCTCATCTCGAGCGAGAAAAGGGCAACGGTTGCGCCCGCCTCAGCGGCATTTACGGCGAGATTCAGGCAAAACGAAGTCTTTCCTACGCCAGGCCGTGCGCCAAAGACGACCATTTGTCCACCACGTAGGCCCAGCAGCCTTGAGTCAAGGCCGGGGAACCCCGTCTCGATGCCCATTACGTCGGTATTGTTCTCGGCCTGCTCTCCCAAATCGTTGTAGAGCTGCTCCATTATCTCCTCGAGGGTGGAGTAGCTCGACCTCACGCCACGGTCGGTGACCGAGAGGAGCATACGCTCCGCCTGGTCCACCACTGCCTTCGTGTCCTCTGGAGCATCGAACGCCAAAGCCGAGATTTGGGCAGACGCTGCGATCATCTGCCGCAACGTGGCATCCCGCCGCAGCATCTCTGCGTGATGTCGCCAACTTGTGAGGGCGAAGGGGGAGTTAGCCAAATCGAGTAGGTAACCCATACCCCCCACGCGATCAAGTTCTCCGTCACTCTTGAGCGCATCTGCAAGTGAAACGGGGTCAACAGGCTGGCTGTTATCGAAGAGGCGCCTCATGGTGAGGAAGATCTTGCGGTTGGCCGGAATGTAGAAATCCGACTCATCCACTTCGAGCAGGCATTCTTGGAACGCGTCGGGCGAGAGCAACATAGCCGAGAGCACTGACTGTTCGGCCTGTGGGTCCTGTGGCATCTCACCAGTGTGATTAAGCGTTGCGCGGGTGGGATTGATCTCGTATGGGATATTGGGCATGGGCACTCCTTGCGTGTGAACCCATACATAATACCTCAGATAGGCAAAACCCCTCTCGTCCATGCGGAAGAGAGGGGCTCGGGTCATGCCATGTGTGGAAGAACTACTCCTCCACGGCCTCCTCGGCCACAGCCTCGGTCTCGGCCTCCTCTACGACGGGCTCCTCCTCGGGCTCGTCGTCAACGCCAACGAGCACGGTAACCGTGGCGTTGATGTCGCGATACAGGTCAACCTCAACCTCGTGACGGCCAGCGTTCTTGATAGCGTGGCTACGAGCGATGCGTTTGCGGTCAATGTCAACCTTGAGCTGCTGCACGATGGCGTCCGCAATCATGGCACTGGTAACGGAGCCAAAGAGCTGGCCCTCCTCACCAATGCGGGCGTCAACCTTAACGGACTTGCCCTCCAGGATCTCCTTGAGAGCAGCTGCGTCTGCCAAACGCTTCTCTTCGCGCTTGGCAATGTTGTGACGACGCTCCTCAAGCTGCTTGAGATTGCCGGGGGTAGCTTTGATGGCAATGCGCTTGGGGAACAGGTAGTTCTCGGCAAAGCCCTGAGCGACGTCTACGACGTCACCCTCGCCGCCCTTGCCGCGAAGCTCATCCAGAAGGATTACTTTCATGAGTCGCTCCTTTCCAGACCGCGAGGACTAGCCGCGGCCACGGCCACCGCGGCTCGAGACCACGGGGACGACGTAGGGGAGCAGGGCCATCTCGCGAGCACGCTTAATAGCGTTCGCGATGTCGTGCTGATGCTGCGTGCAGGTGCCAGTTACGCGGCGCGGCTTAATCTTGCCACGGTCGGTCGTATACTTGCGAAGGAGTTGCACATCCTTGTAGTCGATCTGCTCGACGCCCTCCTTGCAGAACTGGCAGTACTTGCGACGCGGCTGGCGTTGATACTCTTGCTTTTGCTGAGCCATGTCGATGCCTTTCTTTGGACGCTATGCGTCCGGGTTACTAGAACGGAATGTCCTCGTCGTACACGTCCTCCTGGGGAGGCGCGCTCACAACGGGACGGGGTTGGACAGGTGCCTGCGGTGCCTGAACGGGACGCTGCTGCTGTTGCTGCACATAGCCGCCCTGCTGCTGAGGCGCAGGAGCATTATATGAAGGTTGCTGCTGGGGCTGGGGTGCCTGTTGCTGACCACCCATGTAGCCACCCTGCTGCTGTTGCGTTTGTTGAGGGATATAGCCGCCCTGCTGCTGACGCGGAGGACGATCATAGTCGATGTCGTCCACTACCACCTCGAGCTTGCTGCGGCGCTGGCCGTCGCGCTCCCAAGTGCTGTAGCGCAGCTTGCCTTCAACAAACACCTTCTTGCCCTTATGCAGGTCTCGGGAAAGCCATTCCGCACGATTGCCAAAGAGCACACAGTCCACGAAGTTGGCATAGTCTTCCCATTCACCCGTTTGAGCATTACGTCTACGATCATTCACCGCCATGCCAAACGTAAGAATGTTCATGCCGCTCTGCGTGGAGCGTAGTTCTGGATCGCGCGTTAGATTGCCTGATATAACGACTCTGTTGACACTCATTGGATTCCCCGCCTTCCTTTGTGGGACATTTTGTCCCAAATACGCTTTACTCCTGCTCCTTCTCAACGCGAGCGACGATCATGTGACGCTTAACCGCATCGTTGATGCGGAGCACGCGATCGAGCTCCTTGATCTGAGTGGGGTCTGCGTGGAAGTTAATGAGAACATACTCGCCCTCATTGAGGCCGTCGATCTCGTAGGCGAGCTTGCGCTTGCCCCACTCCTCGACGCTGTCGATCGTGCCGCCCTCGCTTGTGATGGTCACGTCAATACGTGCGCTCACGCCAGCGCGGACCTCGTCGTTGGCAGAAGGATCGACGATGTACAGCAGTTCATAAGCCTTCATGTGGTTCACCTCCTCCGGACTAGTGGCTCCGGGTCGTGAAGGATGCGCCCGGGGCAGGAAAGTACGATTTGCCATAGTAGCACATAAAACGATCCGTTACGGCGCATTCCCCACTTCCAAGCCGTCTCCATGAGTCTATCGTTCAAATGAACTGCATACATGCATATAGCATCCAGCAATTGCCCAGTTTTGGGCTTGTGCGCTGGTGAACATACGCGCGTAGCGCAGAGCACTGTGTTTTTTGAGATGAATCGCTCCATGCTCTCTTCACATTTACTCGCCAAAAAACGGGGGTCGGTTACCCGACCCCCGTCTTTTTGCTTCGTTATACGTAGCGCACAGGCGTTACTTCACTCTAACGGTGACGGCCTTCTTCACGCCGTTGGAGGCGATGACGTAGACCTTGCAGGTGCCCTTGCCCTTGGCGAGAATCCTGCCGCTCTTGCTCACGGTGGCGACCTTCTTGTTGGAGCTCTTGTAGCGGAGCGTGGAGACATGCGACTCACTCAACAGCTCCTTGGACTCGTCCTTCTTGACCACGCTGGCCTTGATCTGCTTCGACTTGCCCTTGGCAAGCGTCACCTTGGACTTCTTCACCGTGATGGTCTTGGGAACGGTGTACTTCTTCGAACCGCCGGAGGTGTGGCAGTGCATGAGGACGCCGCTCTTGACGTAAACCTTCTTGCCATCCACGTTCACGAACGCCTTAACGCGGGCCTTGTAGCAGGTCTTCTTCTTCAGGTCCTTGATTACGGTGCTGCGCACGGAGGTATCCTCGTTGGACTCAACGATCTCTAGATTGTAGGTCTTGTCTTTGCCGTTGCAGGGCGCGAGGTACACGTCGTAGCCGTCGGCACCGTTGATCTTGTTCCAACTGATGGTCAGGCCAGTCTTGCCCTTCGGCACCATCTTGTTAAGCAGCGTGCCCGAGACCTTGAGCTTGGGGGTCGTCTCGGTCTTGGTGGCGCCGCAGTCGGAGCATGTGTAGGTGACGATGCCGTCGGACTTGACGGACGCCTCCTTGGTCACCACACCGCCGTCCCACGCGTGGTCGGCCTTCTGGACGTGCTTTGCGTCGTGGGCACAGACGCGCTGGTGCTGCTTGGCATCAAGCTCGGTCCATACACCCCACTCGTGACCGATCACGTCGAGGTCCTCGGTCCTGGTCTCACTGCAGCCCTCGCGCGTGCAGGTGAACGTCTTCTTACCCTTTGTGGTGCAGGTAGGCTTGGTGGTCACCTTGCCTTCGTCCCAGGCGTGACCGAGCGCGTCGATGGCCTCGGTCTTGTAATACGTGCAGCCCTCGGAGTCCTTGTACGCGCACGCGAGCTTCTTGCGGCCGGCCGTCGTGCAGGTGGGTTCGGTGAGAACGCTCTCTATCGCGTTCTCCATGTCGTGGCCGTGCGCGGGCTCCTCCACCTCCTCGGTGGCGCCGCAGCCCTGGTTGGTGCACGCGAGGGTGCGGATGCCTGCGCCGGTGCAGGTCGGGTCCGTCGTGACGGTGCCCTCGTCCCAAGCGTGACCGGTGGCCCTCACGACCTCGTCGCCCTTGTTGATCTGCGTTTGAGCGGCGTCGTCCGCGTAGATGTTGTTGCAGCGGGAGCAGAGCCAGTAGTCGATGTTGCCGTCCGTTACGCAGCCCGGCGCCACAGCGTCAACCGGGGAGAGGTCGTGCACGTGGTTGTCCGCCGGGATCGTGCGCGTCTCCTCTGCGCTGCAGTAGATGCACATGCGTTTTTCTTCGCCGTCTTCTGTATCGGTCGCAGGACGCGACTCTATCCAATCGCCCCAAGAGTGGCCAAGAGCCGCGACCTCCTCGGCTTTGGTGATGCCGCAGCCCTCGCGCTGGCAGGTGTAGGTCTTGGTTCCCGTGGTCACGCATCCGGCCCCGGGATCGACGACGCCCTCATCCCAGTCATGGCCGAGTGCGTCGGTGAAGATCACGTCTCCCTCGCCGAGCTCGGTGGCTGCCTGTTCGTCGGCGAAGAACTTGCCACAGCGCTTGCACAGGTAGTGCTCGATGTTGCCGCCCTTGGTGCAGGTGGCCTCGGCCGCATCGACGTGCTCGAGGTCATGTCCGAGAGCAGGCTTTACAACCTCTTCCTTGGTGATGGACGTAGTGCCGTCTTCGTCGGCGTACAAGTCACCGGTTTGGTCGTCCGTCCAGTAGTCGATGTTGCCGTCCTCGGTGCAGGTGGCGTCCTTCGCGTCCGTCTTGGTGAGTGAGTGCACGTGAACCGTGAGCCAATCGGACTTGATGACTTTGCCATCCTTGGCATTGGATTGGGTATACGTGGCACGGACTTGATAGTCGCCGGCTTTCGTTGCAACGAAATTGTCTTGCTCGTCGACGGTCGCAGTCGCAGTCTCCGACTTGTCTTTGGCCTCATACTT
>JAFWMI010000130.1 GCA_017513965.1 Atopobiaceae bacterium | reverse complement strand
GTTTGATGAGGTTGCGGCGGAGGCAGGAAAGCTGCTGTGGGAGAAGGGGCTGCTATGAGTGCCAGTACGAGCAAACTTGTCAGGCAGTGGGTTGCCATGCCCGGCGGGTCATGTGACCTGCGCGTGGGAAGTGATGCCATAGAAGCCATGGGCACCATCCTCAAGGGCTCCGTCGGGCGTCCGCGCACCTGCGCTCTGGTCAAGGCCGATAATGCGCCGGAGGAGATTGTCGAGCGGGTTCGAAGGCAGTTGACCGACGCGGGTTTCCTTGTGCAGCCAGTCTCGTTGCCTGCCGAGGGCCTCAGGACGCTTGGTGGGGTCGAGCTGCTGAGCTCTGCGCTCTCCGACGCGCATGTGACGGCTGACGACCTCGTCTGTGCCGTGGGTTCCGCCGACCTGCTCTCAACCTGCTCGTTTGTCTGCTCGTCTTGGTGCTCGGGAACTCCACTCGCGCATGTGCCGCTTGATCTCCAGACAAGTATCGAGGTGACCACGACGCCGCTTGGCATTGATGTCGGCGGAAGTCCCCAGATGCTCGCCTCAAAGCTGAGCGCCAAATACGCCATCTGTGATCTTTCCGCCATGGATGTCTCGCCCGATACAGCTGAGGCCGTCTATGGCCGTGCGCTCATGGCGACTGCCGCCCTTTGTGATTCCGAGAAGGCTGTCGAGCGCCTGTGGGACCGTGCCGAGCTGCTCGTTGACGGAGATATCGAGACGCTCCAGGAGCAGATCGCCGATACCGCAAAGAGCCGCGGCCACATCATCTCGTCGACCTCAATCGCGATGCGTCAGTCCGTCTCCTTCGGACAGACCTTCATGCGCGCCCTTTCAACTTTGGTTGGCGAGGAGGTACCAAAGGGGCTGTTACTCGCAGAGGGTGTTCGTTTCCAGGCACGCATCGCCGCGGCGACCGAGATTCTTCCCGTCGAGGAAGTCCTCATGATGGACGAGCTGCTCGACCTGCTTGGTTTGGAGCCCGTCTCGTGCAAGGTAGATGCTGATGCAATGGTGGCAGCGCTCAAGGAGGAGTGCTTCCTGAGGTCCAACCGCTTCATGCTCTGCCTTCCGCGTGGTGCTGGGCGCATCAGGCCCGCCTCGGTTGACGAGGAGGTTCTTCGCGAGCATGCTGGGGCCTGGTGCGCCTCTCGTGCACAGCTGTAGGTAAGAGCTCGGTCAGGAGGTCTCCTCCTGAATCAGGGCACAACAATCATGTAGAGAAAAGAGGAGCCTCATGCCCATGTCAGATGCCTGCGCCGGAAGGGTCGCGCGCTTGCGTGAGCTCATGGACGAACGTGGATACGATGCGATTATCTTGCGCAACAACCCCGACTTGCGCTGGCTGACCGGTGCGGAGCGTACCTTTGATGGCGAGACGGCCCACACGGCCTTTATCACTGCAGACCAGCTGTTGTTGCACACCGACTCGCGTTACTACAACACGTTTTGTGAACGTCTGGGAGAGGCAACCGCGTGGAAGATCGACCAGGAGCCTATCGCTGCGACCGCATGGGCTGCCGCACGCATCCTTGCTTCGCGTTCGCGCGTTGTCGCCATCGAGGATACCTGCACGCTTGCGTTCTTTGATGCGCTGCAGCACGCCTGTGCCGAGGCTTCGGTGGCGCCGCTGTTTCCGCGCCTGCACTCTGACATCTGCAAGCTTCGCATGGTGAAGGATGCCGAGGAGGTCGAACTGCTGAAGGAGGCGCAGCGCATCACCGAGGAGGCCTTCGAGCATATATGCGGCTTCATCCGCCCCGGCCAGACAGAGCAGCAGATCCGCGCCGAGTTGGAGAACTACATGCTCAGCCACGGTGCAGACGGGCTCTCGTTCGGCACCATCATCGCGGCTGGACCAAACGGTGCGAATCCCCATGCGCAGCCAGGGGACTACGTGGTCCGCGAGGGCGACCTCATCGTCATGGATTACGGAGCGCTCTATCACGACTACCATGCCGATATGACCCGGACCGTCTGCGTCGGAGAGCCGAGTGCACGGCAATGCGAGGTATACGACATCGTGCGTCGCGCTCACGAGGAGTGCGCCGCCATGGTCCGTCCCGGCATCATTGGCAAGGAGGTGCACGAGCACTCTGTCAAGGTCATCTCTGATGCCGGTTATGGTGCGTATTATGGACATGGTTTGGGCCATGGCGTCGGAATCGAGATTCACGAGTTACCAGGATTTGGACGCGGCTGGGACAAGCCTGTTCCGGCGGGCTCCGTCGTGACCATCGAGCCGGGCATCTACCTGCCGGGCGAGTTCGGCATCCGTCTGGAAGACTGCGGCATAGTGACCGAGCGGGGGTACGAGCCCTTTACGACGATTAGTCACGACCTGCGCGTAATTCCTGTGCGTCAACCGTAAAGGTGCGAGATATCGCAGGCAAAGCGCCCAAGTCAAAGCACGCTGCTCATGTAGCCACGTCGAAGCTCTCTTGCCTCGACCTTGCTCGCTGCGGTTTCAGTGTGTAGTGTTTTACCTTGCGCTATACTTATTTCCGTAT
>JAFWMI010000129.1 GCA_017513965.1 Atopobiaceae bacterium | reverse complement strand
GTGCGCGACGTTCACAACTCGCACTACTCCCGCATGTGCCCCATCGAGACCCCCGAAGGCCCCAACATCGGCCTTATCGGTTCGCTCGCGCTGTACAGCCGCGTAAACGGCTACGGCTTTATTGAGGCCCCGTATCGCAGGATCGTGGACGGCCGCGTTACCGACGAGATCGTGTGGATGACGGCGGACGAGGAGGAGCGTCACAACATCGCGCCCGCAAACGTGCCCATCGATCCCAAGACTGGTGAGTTCATTGAGGTGGATGCCCACGGCAACATTGTGCATCCCGACCGCATTATTGCACGTACCACCGACTTCGACGGTTCGTTTGGCGCCCCTGCCCAGGTGCCCGTCGAGGACGTCGACTTTATGGACGTCTCTCCTCGCCAGCTGCTCTCGGTGGCCGCGAACCTCATCCCGTTCCTTGAGCACGACGACGCAAAGCGTACGCTCATGGGTGCAAACATGCAGCGTCAGGCCGTGCCGCTCATCCAAACGCACGCACCGCTGGTGGGTACGGGCATGGAGGCGCGCGCGGCGCTTGACTCCGGCGAGCTCGTGTGTGCCGAGCACGACGGCACCGTGGTGCAAGTGGACGCCTCCCATGTGGTGATTGCTACCGACAAGGGCCTGGAGACCTTCGATCTGCCCAAGTATCAGCGCTCCAACCAGAGCACCTGCATAAACCATCGCCCCATCGTGCACGTTGGCGACAAGGTGGTGGCAGGCCAGCCGCTGGCAGACGGAACCTCCATCGACCACACGGAGCTGGCACTTGGCCAAAACCTCACCGTGGCATACATGCCGTGGGAAGGCTACAACTACGAGGACGGCATCATTGTCTCTGAGCGCGTGGTCCAGCAAGACCTGCTCACGAGCGTGAACATCTCTCGTCACGAGATCGACGCCCGCGACACCAAGCTTGGTCCCGAGGAGATTACCCGCGAGATTCCCAACCTTGGCGAGGACATGCTCGCGAACTTGGACGACGACGGCATCATCCGCATTGGCGCTGAGGTGGGTCCTGGCGATATTCTGGTGGGCAAGGTCACTCCTAAGGGCGAGACGGCTCTTACGGCGGAGGAGCGCCTGCTGCGTGCCATCTTTGGCGCCAAGGCGCACGACGTGCGCGACACCTCGCTCAAGATGCCTCATGGCGCCTACGGTCGTGTGGTCGACGTGGTGCGCTTTAGCCGTGAGGCTGGCGACGACCTGCCTCCTGGCGTCAACGAGCTCGTGCGCGTGTTCGTTGCCCAGCGTCGCAAGATTCAGCAGGGCGACAAGATCAGTGGCCGCCACGGCAACAAGGGCGTGGTATGCCGCATCCTTCCCACCGAGGACATGCCCTACATGGCAGACGGTACGCCGGTGGACGTGCTGCTCGACCCGCTGGGCGTTCCCTCGCGTATGAACGTGGGTCAGCTGCTCGAGTGCCACCTTGGCTGGGCTGCGCACAATGGCTGGGACCAGGAGTCGGCAGATTCCAAGCGCTACGTTCCGGGTGACATGCACGTTGCGACGCCCGTGTTCGACGGCGCGAGGGACGTTGAGGTGGCGGAGGTTATTCGTCGCACCAACATCAACCTCATGAACAAGGCCATGATCGAGTACGGCGAGCACATGAATGCCGAGTTCGTGCCCCAGCTCACCGAGTCGGGCAAGGCGACGCTCTATGATGGCCGCACGGGCGAGGCGTTCAAGAGCCCCATTACGGTGGGCACCTCATACATCCTCAAGCTCGGTCACATGGTGGACGACAAGATTCACGCGCGTTCCACCGGCCCGTACAGCTTGGTTACCCAGCAGCCTCTGGGCGGCAAGGCCCAGTTCGGCGGACAGCGCTTCGGCGAGATGGAGGTGTGGGCCCTCTACGCTTACGGTGCCTCCAACGTGCTTCAAGAGATCCTTACGGTCAAGTCGGACGATACCAATGGCCGTGTGAAGACCTACGAGGCGATCGTCAAGGGCGAGAACGTGCCGACCCCGGGCATTCCCGAGTCCTTCAAGGTGCTGGTCAAGGAGATTCGCTCGCTGGCGCTCGACATCGAGTCGCTCACCTACGAGTCCACTCCGACTGCGGCAGCACCCGCAAAGGCGCAGGAGTTCGACGCCGTGAGCGTGTTCTCCTCTGCGAACAGCGCGGATGACATCGTGGAGAGCCTTACCGCTGGCCTCGATGCCAATTTGGCCGGCGCTGACGTACTTATCGGCGACAGTTCCAACGACAAGGAGTAGCGAACGTGGCAGATTTCGACACCACAGACTTCGACGCCGTAAAGATATCGCTTGCAGCCGCCGACAGCATTCGCGGTTGGAGCCATGGCGAGGTTAAGAAGCCCGAGACCATTAACTACCGCACGCTCAAGCCCGAGAAGGACGGCTTATTCTGCGAGAAGATATTTGGCCCGGTAAAGGACTGGGAGTGCTCCTGCGGCAAGTACAAGGGCATTCGCTTTAAGGGCATCGTGTGCGAGCGCTGCGGCGTGGAGGTTACCAGCGCCAAGGTGCGCCGCGATCGCATGGGCCACATTGAGCTCGCGGCTCCGGTAAGCCACATCTGGTACTTCAAGAGCTCCACCAACACGATGAGCTTCCCGCTGTCCCGCCTGCTCGACATCAAGAACAACGACCTCGAGAAGGTCCTGTACTTCGCGAGCTACATCATCACGAGTGTGGACACGGAGGCGCGCAAGGCCGACGAGCTCGACCTCAAAGAGGAGCTCATCGCCGACCTTGAGGAGAAGGACGCCGAGCTCTATGAGGAGATCGAGCGCCTTCGCGAGGAGTTCGAAGAGTCCCAGGCCGAAGGAGAAGAGGGGGAGGAGTTCTCGGACATCGAGCCGATGTCCGCAGACGAGCTTCGTGCCTCCATCGCCGACCTGGAGGAGGAGTACGCCGAGGAGAAGCAGCTCCGCCAGGAGGCGTACGAGCGCTTTATGAAGCTCGAGGAGCGCGAGCTTGTGCCCGACGAGCTGTTGTTCTCGGAGATGCGTCGTTACTATGCACCCTACTTCAAGGGCGGCATGGGTGCCGAGGCCGTTCGCGACCTGCTTCGCGCCGTGGACCTTGGTGCCGAAGCCGAGCGCCTGCGCGCCATCGTGGCCTCCGAGGACTCCCAAAAGCAGAAGCGCGACAATGCGGTCAAGCGCCTGGAAGTCGTTGACGCGTTCCTCAAGGGTGGCAACGACCCCGCGAACATGATTCTGGACGTGATTCCCGTAATTCCGCCAGATATCCGCCCCATGGTTCAGCTCGATGGCGGCCGTTTCGCGGCATCCGACCTCAACGACCTGTATCGTCGCGTTATCAATCGTAACAACCGCCTTAAGCGCCTGCTCGACCTGGATGCGCCTGCGATTATCGTCAACAACGAGAAGCGCATGCTGCAGGAGTCCGTTGACGCGCTCTTCGACAATGGCCGTCGCGGGCGTCCCGTTACGGGTCGTGGCGGACGTCCCCTCAAGTCGCTTGCCGAGGCTCTCAAGGGCAAGCAGGGCCGTTTCCGTCAGAACCTGCTGGGCAAGCGCGTGGACTACTCCGGTCGTTCGGTAATCGTCGTCGACCCGCACCTCAAGCTGCACCAGTGCGGCCTGCCTTCCACCATGGCGCTTGAGCTCTTCAAGCCGTTCGTCATGCGCCGCTTGGTGGAGCTGGACAAGGTGGAGAACATCAAGGGCGCCAAGCGTGCCATCGATCGTGGTGCTCCCGCCGTGTGGGACGTCCTCGACGAAGTGATCAAGAACCGTCTGGTGCTGCTCAACCGCGCCCCGACCCTGCACCGCCTCTCCATTCAGGCATTTGAGCCTGTGCTCACCGAGGGCAAGGCAATCCACCTGCACCCGCTGGTGTGCAAGCCGTTCAACGCAGACTTCGACGGCGACCAAATGTCGGTGCACGTGCCGCTGTCCACGCAGGCGCAGACCGAGGCTCGCGTGCTCATGCTCTCGTCCAACAACCTCCGCTCGCCGGCATCTGGCGTCGTGCAGACGGTCCCGTCGCAGGACATGGTGTTTGGTACCTACTTCCTCACCACCGAGAAGCCCGGTGTTGAGGGCGAGGGTCGCATCTTCATGGACTTTGATGACGTGGTGAGTGCCTACGACAACCGCGATCACATGGACATCCAGGCACGAGTTACCGTACGTGTGGGCGCGCGCGATGCCAACGTGTTTGATGGCGGAAAGCGTCTGTTCCGCGTGCTCGAGGGCGACGGAACCCAAACCGACTACGATGTTACCGAGCGTCCGGTGCGCATCGACACCACCGTGGGTCGCATCATCTTCAACCACCAATGCCTGCCCGCAGACTATCCGTTCATCAACTACAAGATGAGCAAGAACGACGTTGAGCGCCTGGTCAACGATTGCTGCGACCGGTACTCCACCTCTGACGTCGAGCCCATCCTGGATGCCATCAAGCATACGGGCTTCCACTACGCCACGCGTGCTGGCCTCACGGTTTCTGTATGGGATGCCGTTATTCCTGCCGACAAGCAGGACATGCTCGAGGAAGCACAAAACAACGTCAACCAGATCAACGAGAACTACGAGGACGGCTTCCTCTCCGAGCGCGAGCGCCACGGCGAGGTCGTCGACATTTGGACGCGCTGTGCAGACACGCTGGGCTCCAAGATGCTCAACGGCTTTGACGAGGACAATCCCATCTACATGATGGCAGACTCTGGTGCGCGTGGTTCCAAGACGCAGCTGCGCCAGCTTGCAGGCATGCGAGGCCTCATGGCCGACATGTCCGGCGAGACCATCGACTTGCCCATCAAGGCAAACTTCCGCGAGGGCCTGGAGCCGCTCGAGTACTTCATCTCGACGTATGGCGCTCGTAAGGGCCTGGTCGACACGGCTTCGCACACGTCCGACTCCGGATACCTCACGCGTCGTCTGGTCGACGTCGCCCAGGACGTCATCGTGCGCGAAGAGGACTGCGGCACCGACGAGTGCGTGACGTACGACCTCATCAAGCCGGGCGAGAAGGACGTGGACACCGACCTCATCGGTCGCTGCACGCTGCATGACGTGAAGGCGCCCACTGGTGAGGTGCTCATTCCCGCGGGCGGCTACATTGAGTCCAAGGCAGACCTCGTGCGCTTGGTGGACGCTGGTCTCAAGCGTGTGCAGCTTCGCGCGCTGCTTACCTGCAAGAGCAAGTATGGCGTGTGCCAAAAGTGCTACGGCTGGGACCTCTCCACCCGCAGGCCCGTCAACATTGGCACCTCGGTGGGCATCATTGCCGCACAGTCCATCGGCGAGCCGGGCACGCAGCTTACCATGCGTACGATTCACTCCGGCGGCGTCGCAGGTGCCGAGGACATTACGCAGGGTCTGCCCACCGTGGCCCGCATGTTCGACGTCGTTGGCAACGTAAACGAGAAGATCGTTGGTCGTGAGGCAGACCTCGCGCCCGTTACCAGCATGCTGCGCGTACAGACCGAGGGCAACGAGTACATCCTGCAGTTCCTGGATGTGGAGGACCTCTCGCGCGTTGTCTCCGAGAAGCGCGTTCCCGTTTCCGTACGCTTTATGCCGCAGTTTGAGGGCGCCAAGAACGAGCCGATTCCTGTTCGTGCCGGCGACCAGCTCACCTATGGCTTCGTTAACTTCAAGGAACTCCGTCGCCTCACCGACATTGAGTCCACCATGCACACGTTCGTCAAGTCGGTTAAGGACGTATACACGTCCCAGAGCGTAGACCTCAACGACAAGCACATTGAGGTAATCGCACGTCAGATGCTGCGTCGCGTGCAGGTGACCAACCCTGGCGATTCCACCTACCTGCTTGGCCAGTACGTAGACCGCTACGTGTTTGCCGACACGGTACGCAACATTACCCTTGCGGGCGGCACGCCTCCCGAGGCGGAGTCGGTGATTCTGGGTACGCTCAAGGTCGCCAGCTCCATTGACTCGTGGCTTTCGAGCGCGTCGTTCATCCGTACCGCTGGCGTCCTTACCGAGGCTGCCATTGAGGGCGACACCGACCACCTGCTCGACCTCAAGTCCAACGTTATTGTGGGCAAGAAGATTCCTGCAGGTACCGGTCTCAAGGCTTACGATGATGTTGAGCTCACCTATCACGGCCAGCGCATCGATGGGCCTACGAGCCCCATGGCCAAGTCGCTGCCTGAGTGGGCTCCCGACTCGCTCAAGAGCATTGAGGAGCAACTGCCCAAGCAGCTCGACTGGGTTGGCGATGACTATAGTTACGGCGGATTCTCCAAGAACGGCCGCACGCTTTCGAGCGAGGATGCCAAGCTCTACCTCTTCGACGATCTTGGCGTGTCGCAGCGCTGGACCAACAAGTTTAGCGAGGTGGGCATCGAGACGGTGGGCGACCTCATTGGCAAGACCGAAGATGACCTGCTGCGCATCGACGGCATTGGCGCCAAGGCCATTGAGGAGCTGAGGGATGGTCTCGAGTCTCGCGGCCTGCTCTACATCCTTGAGCCCGAGGACGACGAGGCGGACAACGAGGACCTCTCGCAACTGCTCAACATGGTGTTCTCGCCGGATGCCGATGACGTTATGCTGGGCACCGCAGCTCCTTCCACGCATCACTTCGACGAGGATGAGCTTATTGGTGGTAGCAGCTCACAGCCGGCATCGAACGAGGGGGTCATCAACGAGGACTTGGACTCCTTGGACGACTTGCTGAGCCGTGTGGTTCGCCACGAGAGCGAGCTTGACGACTAGGAGCTTGCTTTAGATTGTAGTAACTGGGGGGCGTGCCTCGAAGAGGTGCGCCCCCCAGCGCTTTTGTGTACACAAGGGGTGCGAGCCAGGGAGGGACTGTCCCTCTGTGGTTAGCCTTGTCGCTATACGCCCAACCGCAGGCGCAGCTGCCAGAGCACGAGCAAATGCAGGAGATAAAACGCATAGAAGGCATATTTGAGCACAGGGCCATGAACAAAGCCACGCTTGCCGTTGTAGAGGTTAAGGGGGATGAAGGCGAGTCCCGCGCGCCAGGTGGCAAGGGTTACGCAGCAACCGAGCGCCGTCTTTACCACGGCATCGTGTCGCAGCGCATACAGTATGAGGATGAGCGCGTACCCTCGTGGCCCATAGTCGCAGAGCAAGCCCATGGAGGCAATCGCCAAGCCAATAACGCAAATGGCGCGCAGAGCGGTTTGGTCCTTGAGGTTCTCGATCGCGCAAAGTCCCAAATAACCCAACAGCAGGGTAAAGAATACGTTTTGATACGTAATGTCAATGGGCGTGAGTTTTCTGCACAGGTCGAAGGGCACCTCGGAGAGTATGGCGAAGAGGGCAAGGTTGATGCCGTAGCGCCGACGATCATGCGTGTATACGAATCCCTCCACCAGCAAGAAGCAGAAGATGGGGAAGGCGAGTCGACCAAACGACTCAAACAGGACTGCCCAGCTTACCGGTTTGCTGCCAAACGTATATAGGGGCCGCACAAACTCCGGATAGTGTACGAGGATCCGTTTGGTCGTGTGGTCTACCAGCATGGAGATGATTGCCAGCAGCTTGAGGGCGCTACCGCTCAGGATGCGGTAAGGCTCTGGCGCGAGTACGGCTGTTCGTGTGGGACTACTCATGGTCGTTTGAACCTGTGGCCGATGGCTTGTAATACCCGTATATTTTAAAGTAGAGCTTGCAAGGAATGAAGGACTATGTATACTGATATTGAACACATGAGCAAATGCTCATAAGCAGGAGGAAATGATGACGGAGAAACTGCAACAACTGCTGCAAAATGATGCCGTGGTCTATGCCGCGACTCAAATCTTCGACGCGCTCTCGGACTTCACGAGGTTCCAGATCCTCTCGTCACTTCTTGATGGGGACAAGAGCGTATCCGAGCTGCAAGAGATCTGCCATGTGTCGCAATCTGCCATATCGCACCAACTCAGGCTCTTACGCGATCGCAGTCTTGTGGCGGCACGCCGAGAGGGCCAGCGGGTCATCTACTCGCTGTCCGACGACCACGTGGAACTGCTCATAGGTATTGGGCTTGAGCATGCGGGCGAAGAGGAGGGAATGGAGGCCTAGCATGGCACCCACCGCCAGCACAACGAAGAACCAAGACGCTCACGAGTGCCACCATCACCATGCGCATCACCACCACCATGAGCACGACCACCATGCTCATGACCATTGTGGGTGCGACCATCACGAGCACCATCATCACCACGATCACGACCATTGCGACTGTGGGGAGCATCATCACCACGACGAACATGTGGAAGAGCGTGAGCTGAGTGCAAAGCCCAGCTTTAGCTATCACGTGCTCGATGTTGACTGTCCCAACTGCGCTCGCAACGTGCAGAACGCCGTGCGAAAGCTGCCTTGCGTGGAAGATGCCCGACTGGTGTATGCCACCGCAACGCTTGATGTGGTGGCTAAGGACGACGTTGATCTTAACGAATGCAAGCGACAGGTGCTTCAAACGGTGCGCTCCTGCGGAGAGGACCTCGAGCTTACGGACGCGGAACGTACCGAGCTGGAGGCAGAGCGCTCGTGGTTTGAGGAGCATCGTGCGCAGATACTCATGGGAGTCTCGGCGTTTGCCCTGGTGGCGGGCCTTATTACCGATCACCTCATGGGGTCGGAGGAGCGTGCCGTTCCCTTCTATATGGTTGCGGCGCTGGCTGGTTTGGTGTTTATTGCACCCATGGCCTGGGCTTCGCTCCGCCGCCGCACGGCAGACATGAACGTGCTCATGTTCATAGCAGTTGTGGGCGCCTTGATCATTGGCTTTACGGGCGATACCTCGGTGTTTGAGGACGCGGCCATCGTCATCTTCCTTGATCAGGTGGGGGAGTGGCTTGAGGGTTGGTCCATGCGCAAGACGTCCGGATCCATTCGTGAGCTGATGGACCTCGCACCGTCGGTCGCCCATGTGGTTACGCCCGAGGGCACCACCACCGACGTGCTTACCAAGGGCGTGGAAGAGGGGTACACGATCCGCGTGCTTCCGGGCGAGCGCGTGCCATTGGATGGCGACATTGTGGCAGGTGCAAGCTCCTTCAACGAGGCACCGGTAACCGGTGAGTCCATGCCGCAGGACAAGGGTGTGGGTGCTCAGGTATTCGCGGGCTCACTCAACACCAATGCGGTGGTAGACGTGCTGGTGACTGCCGACGAGGACTGCACGACGTTGGCGAACATAGTGAGCCAGGTACAGGGAGCACAGGCAGAGAAGGCCCCGTACGAGAGCTTCGTGAATCGCTTCGCGGCGGTATACACGCCAATCGTGGTGATTGGCGCAATCATTTTGGGCATTTGTGTTCCCGCCGTACTCTCCATAATGCATGGCGGCTTTGATGCGCAGATTTGGCACGACTGGGTGTACCGCGCCTGCTCGCTGCTCGTGGTGGCATGTCCATGTGCGTTGGTTATATCCACGCCCGTATCGTTTGTCTCGGCCCTCTCTTGTGCGGCGCGAAACGGAACTCTGGTTAAGGGCGGTGCGTACTTTGACATTGGCTCGCGCGTGAGTGCGATTGCCTTCGATAAGACCGGCACGCTCACAACGGGCAATCCGCAGGTGGTGGAGGTAGTGCCGTACGCTTCGGCTACCGAGGCCGACGCACTGTTGGTTGCCGCTGCCCTTGAGCAAGGCTCCACGCACCCATTGGCGCGGGCCGTCGTGAGCTCGGCAGAGGAGCAGGGCGCCTGTTGGCCTGAGAGCACAGACGTGAACGAAATCGCTGCCAACGGTATGCGTGGTACCGTTGCAGGCGAGGTGTGCACCGTGGGCAAGCTTGCGTTTGCCGAGCAAAACGCACAGGTTCCGGCATCGGTTGACCAAACGGTGGACCGCATGGGACGCGATGGCGCAACGGCCCTGGTGGTAACGCGTGCAAACGAGGTGATTGGCGTCATTGCCGTGGCAGACACGTTGCGACCTTCCGCTGCTCATGCAATATCCCAGCTCTCCGCTGGTGGCAAAGCGCGGGCAACAGAGATGCTCACCGGTGACAACGAGCATGCGGCTGCCTCTGTGGCGCAGGCGGCTGGCGTCACGCGCGTCTCTGCCGGTCTTCTGCCCGAGGAGAAGCTCACGCGCATAGGCGAACTCCAAAAGAACGGCGAAGTCGTGTCCATGGTGGGCGATGGCATCAACGATGCCCCCGCTCTTGCGAAGGCGGAACTCGGCATTGCCATGGGTGCCGCAGCGTCCGATACCGCGCTGGAAGTCGCCGACGTTGCGCTCCTGGCCAACGAGTTGGAACAGCTTCCTGCCTTCTTCCACCTCGCCACTCGCACTATGAACGTGGTCCGAGAAAACATCGCATTTGCCATTGGTGTTAAGGTGTTGGTGTTCGTTCTGGTTATCTTGGGGCTTGCCGGAATGGGTGCGGCGGTATTCGCGGACACGGGTGTTGCACTCATCGTGGTGCTCAACGGCATGCGCCTCATGCGGACGTCTAAGTTGTCCTGGTAGGGGTGGGGAGGACCGGATGAGAAGGTCGATGTGGCGAGGAGTCGTTGGGGCGGTTTTCGTGTCGCTCCTGTGTGTGCTGGCTCTGGTTGGTTGTGGGCGTGCGCAGCGGTCGTCCACAAGCGCTAGCCAGGAGGCTGCGCAAGAGGAGACGACCTCGGCCGAACAGAAGAAGGAGCAAAAGCAGGAAAAGAAGCAGGAGCAGGCCCCAACGGAAGATGAGGCCGACGAGGAGGGTATCTCCGAGGACGGCTCGTATACCTCAAAAGAAGACGTTGCGTTGTACCTGCATACCTACGGCCATCTGCCGGACAACTTTGTGACTAAAGACGAGGCGGAGGATGCCGGTTGGAAGACCGAGGGACTGAACGTTGACGAAGCGTGTCCCGGCAAGTCCATTGGCGGCGACCGTTTTGGCAATCGCGAGGGCAAGCTGCCCAAGGCGAAGGGCCGTACGTGGTATGAGTGCGACATAGACTATACCGGGGGCCGTTCAAGGGGTGCCAAGCGCATTGTGTACTCAAACGACGGGCTTATCTATTACACGGATGATCACTACAAGAGCTTTGAGCAGCTCTATTAGGAGGGTAATATGCCGCGGCCGATACGAGTGGAATTGTCCGAGAGAGCGTGTGCGACGGAAAAGGATGCGCACGAGCTGCTTGCCCAAGAGCTGTTGTTTCCTCGCTACTATGGCGCGAACCTCGACGCGCTGGAGGACTGCCTGAGCGAGATTGCCGAGCCCACGCGTATTGTGGTTAAGCGAGACCGCCGCAATCCAAAGCCGTGGTTTGGCGCAATGGTGGAAGTCATCCGCGAGAGCGCCCAGCGGAGCTGCTACCTGGGCTGCACCATTCGCGAGTAGCTATGCCATCTGCCACCAGTAACTGTTACACGTGGCAGGTTCTGCCACGTGTAGCTTCTATCGGTAGCAGATGGCTATTCGGGATTCAGACGATACGCGTCGTCAGGAGCTTTCGGCCTTCTAGCCCATGCTGCGCGCAGGGCATTCTTCAACCACTCATGATCGACAACGGGGACCATGGCAAGCTCCTCCGCGTGTCTTCGTACGAACGTGTCGAGCGCCGCTACCCGCTCGTTGGATGCAAGTACATTTCCCACGATGCCACGGTTTGCTGCCCGCTCAATCAAATTGAGTTGTCTGCTCCCCATCATTCTGGATAGCAGCTCGGGAAAGTCGCGTCCACCAAATGCTGGTCCACGTAGCTGTGCTTCTAACAGGAATTGTTTGGAATCATCATTTGCAACATTCGGGAACAGTGCACGCCCGTTGTCAAATATGGGGGCAAGTCGCAACGGTTTGCCTGATGCGTTGTCGCGAAGGATTCCAAAGTTGGTAAGATGTCTGTCGGTGTTGCACAGGAGTACGTCAAACGCCAGCATGTCGCAAAGGTCTTCGAGGTATCCGTCACCCAAACGCGCGCACCACCACAGGACGCCAGCGAGATCGGTAGTCCCCGTCGCAACGGCAAAAGGAACGTAGGAAACTTCCTTCGAGGCGAAGTCCTCGCAGGTCGAGCAGGTTTCTCCCTGCCAAGAATCAATCCCGTAGCTCACGACATCGAGCTTGAGGTCACGGCCAATTAGTGCGGCCAAGTACTCGGACCAAACCTCTCCTGGGACGTAGCCCTCGCTCGATCCCTTATATAAGAGGCGACGATTGTCGATGATTCTCCAGCCCTTGCGAAGTGTTCCGTCAGTGGTGAGTTCTGGCGTGTTTCCGTGTAGCGAGGCGCCACGAAGCTCACCGGCAACCGCCAGAGCGCCTATTGCCTCGCTGAATGGGTTGTCGTACAGGTTATATTCGTCGAAGCGTCCAAAAAAACCGCGGGGAACCACCCAGTATGAGTCGTTTAGCGATAGTCCCATGCTCGTTTGATAAAGGGCCTCGACATCTCCCAAAACAAATCCGAGCTCAGAGCAGAGCTTCGCCGCGTTGCGGCGGTTTACCGGTATGGAACGGCTTTCGAGCCACCTCCACACACCCTCTGGGGTAGGAGAGAGGCCACATGGCATGAGCGCCTCTGCTGTCGTATCCCAGTCATGGAGCTCAACTTCGGGACCGAAGGAACCATCAGCAATACAGAACTCCACGAGCGTGCGATCGAAGATCCTCAGTTCGTAACCTCTTGCCTTCATGGTCTACCCCCTTGGCTTGAGAACGACATCCATCGCGAGATAGCCCGCATACCGTAGAATCTTGCCATATGCCACCGTGTCACGACCGTTCTCGATTTCGGATACGAGCCGAACCGAGAAGCCAAGCTCTCGTGCTGCGTCTTCTTGACGGATTCCCAATTCTCTCCTGCGTGTCCTTAGCGCTTCCCCAAGAGCGTTGCCGTCCCATACATATACTTCGGTTTGCATGGCATCCCTTTCTTTACGTATAGGTAAAGATTAGCAATACTTTACCTATACGTAAAGTATTGTCCAAGACGATGGACCGATTATGGCGTGATCAGCCACGTATCAGCCCCGTGTAACTGTTGCTGGTGGCAGAAGTTTACGCGCGGTCGCCGTCGAGCGGGGTAATGTGGTGGGGCACGCCGCCCTGGTACGTGGACGACACCTCGCCCTCGATGAGCGGTCGTGCGTAGCGCTCGAACGATGCCGTTACGTTCATGCCGTCCACGGAGATAAACTCGCGCGGCACCTTGCGTTCCTTGTTGGCAACGTCGGCAATGGGCGTCATCGTGGTGTCGTACAGGTAGGGCTTGTCGTGGATGCGCTTGATGGCGCTCATCATGGCCGTTTGCCCGTCATATGCCGCAAGTACTCCAGCACCGCCGAGCGCATAGGCCTCGGCGAGGTCGGTCGCGCTCGCCACGTGGCTGGCACAGCGTTGGAGCGTAGAGAGCTCAATGGCGCGTGTTTTGCAGCCGAGCGCCGAGCGCGTCACGCTCGCGAGGTAACGTCCCGTGCCGGAGAGTGACGCAACGTGGCCAAAGGCGTCGAGTCGCGTGCCGTCGGCAGCCTCCGCCGCGGCTTCGCACAGCAGCGTGCCGTCGCGGTGGCGCACACCCTCGCTCACGGCGACCACGATGGTGTTCTTGCGCTGCAGCAACAGAGAGAGCCGTTCGAGCAACGCGTCTTGGTTGAGCGTTACCTCAGGGAGCAGCACGAGGTCGGGGCAGGGGTTGCCCATTTCTCCGGCGAGGCATGCGGCACCGGTGAGCCAGCCCGCATCGCGTCCCATGATCTCTACGAAGGTGACGCTCTTGAGGTCGTACACGCTGCTGTCGCGGGTGATCTCGCGCATGGTGGTGGCGATGAACTTGGCGGCACTTCCGTAGCCAGGCGTGTGGTCGGTACCCACGAGGTCGTTGTCGATGGTCTTGGGAATGCCGATAAAGCGGATGTCGCTTCCATGCTCGTTGCCCCAGCGGCTGAGCTTGTCGATGGTGTCCATGGAGTCGTTGCCGCCAATGTAGAGCACGGCACCCACGCGCGAGGCCTCGAACTTGGCAAACGCGTCCTCAAAGAACGCGGGGTTCTCCTCTGGGGTGGGGAGCTTGAAGCGGCAGCTGCCCAAGAAGCTCGCGGGTGTGCGACGGAGCAGCTCAATGTCCATGGGATCGCCCAACGTACGATCCAAATGCAGGATTCGTCCGTCAAGGAAGCCCTCAATGCCGTAGCGCATGCCCAGCACATGTGCACCGAGGTCGCGTGCGGTGTCGAAGGCCCCAGCCAGGCTTGCGTTGATGGCCGCCGTAGGGCCACCCGATTGTCCGATGAGTACATTGGTGTTCCAGGCCATGGTTTCCCCTCTCTGCGCGTGTCCTTACCATGCTATCACGGCGCGGTGCCAGAGTGAACGAGGGGCGGACCTGGCGTCCAGATGAAATCAATGGAATCGTGCCTGTTGTTCAAGATGTTCATACGGGATTTAGTCACGGGGTTGCTTGGAAATACGCGATCATGGACGATTCGTAAGAGCCCGATCTGCAGAAACATACAGAAAACCACACAGAGAAAGGCACGGTCTCCAATCGGTGACCGTGCCTTCCATTAACACCAGCTATGCGCGGAGATGCTATTTGACAACGACCTTGCAGGTGACGGTCTTGGCCGCGGCCCTGTGGTTGGCGTCGCCCGCGGCGGCGACCCTTATCCTGACCGTGTACGTGCCGGGCTTGGTGCCCTTCCTCACGGTCACCCTGCCGGTCCTCCTGTTGACGCTCAGGCGCTTTGACGAGCCCTTGGAGAGCCTCCGGTACCTCACCCTGCCGCTCGCGCCCGTCACCCTGAGCGGCCTCACGACCCGCTTCTTCCTGGCGACCCTGGCGGCCGCGACCTTCCTCGTGGTCCTCCTCACCCTCATGCCGTTGGCGGCCTTGCCCACGACGATCTCGTACGTGACGGTCTGCGAGCCGGGCTCGTGGTTGGCGTCGCCCGCGGCAGAGACCGCCACTTTGACCTCGTACGTCCCGGCCGGCGTGGCCGCGGGGACGGTGACCTCGCCGGTGGCGGCGTCGACGGAGAAGCCCATCGCGGCGGCGTCCGTGCTGGCGTTTGCGTAGGCGACCTCGCCCGCGGCGCCGGAGACGACCACGTTCGGGCCGGTCGCGGCCGCCGAGGAGGGGGCGTACGTCATGGCGATGGACGCCCTCGCGGCGTGGGCCTCCATGCCGTTGGCGGCCTTATCTATTTGGTATTCGACCGACTTCGTGCCTACGTAGCCGCCCATGCCCTTGATCATCGCGGTGGCGGTGCCCGCATTCTGGCAGTCAAAGTAGAGCGGAAGGGCGTAGTCGACGCCGGGCGTGAGGACCTTGTCGCCGAGCGTCACGGCGAGCTTGGGAAAGAACCCTCCTCCTGCCGAGAAGTGATTGCTCCCCACCGTGTATCCCTCTCCGTACACGAACTGGCCTGGCTCCAGCGTAACCGTGGCGGCGGACAGGTCGGTGCGCGCCCCCGGCTCGACAATCATGCGATACTCGTGCCTGAACGTGTAGATCGCCAGTATCTCACCGTCAAGGTCGGCACCATGGTGCGTGAAGGCCTCCTGGTAGTACCTGTAGTAGTCGACGACGACGTTTCCGTGCTCGTCAGTGTACCTCTCGCTTACGGGATAGGGATCCGTGAGGTACTCGTATATGTCAATTCGGCCGCCGCCGTCCGGGAGACCTCCCCAACGGAACTTGAGCTTTCCCACCGAGTCCGTGTCCCATGTCCCTGGGTCCCCTATGCAAACGATCTGATTGCGCCTCGTTGGGTCGAACTCGTCGATGTGCCAGCCATCCCATGGTGCATAATGACCCCACCGACCTTCGAGCGCGGAATCCGCAAAGGATGGGGTGATCTGCACCTCTAAATTGGCGAGCAGGGGGTCGGGGTCATGGTTCGTAACGTACAGGATTGGTCCGTCTTCTCCCAAGGGGCGCTCGACATGGTACTCGCCCTCGTCCTGCGCCAGCAGCCCGCCGAGGGCGTGATCGTCGGCGGGGAGAGCGTCGACGGTTTCGACGGCCTCGACAGGGGGCTCCTCCACAACCCGATCGACTTCATCGGCCAAGGCGACCGGCCCGCCCAAGCATGACAGCGCGAGCGCCAGCGCTACAAAGAACCGAAACATAACCGTTCCACTCCCTCCCCGACATGATGCCTAAGCCTGTTTGTGAGGGCAGACAAAGGGATACGCCCCTTTTGCCTGCGCCCATGTGGATTACCTCTAGGGCAGGCGCGCTATAGCACCCGCACGCTCTGCGGCTTGCTCCAAGCGGAGCGGACCGTCTGTCCGTCCGCCACCTTGTACGTGCGCACCCGCACGTAGTAGCGCTTCCCGCTCTCGAGCTTCCCGATTCGCTTGGAGGTCCTCTTGGCGCCCTTGACCCTCACCGTCTTCGCGCCCCTGAACGACCTCCTCGTGCCGCACTGCACCTCGTAGCCCGTCACCTGCCTGAGCTGCCTCCTCCAGCGCGCGGTGAGCGAGCGCGTCCCCGCCGTCGGCTTCTTGGCCGTCGTGGCCTTGGGCACGATCTCGTAGGACATTATTTCCCATCCCTCGTAGTTGCCCTTGAGCTTCACGCCATAGAGGTAAACTCCCGCGGACTTCTTGTTGCCGGGGATGTTTGTATAGTAGTCTGTGCCCTCTACGAGCACCTTGCCGTTGGCCAGCACGGTGATGCCGGGCACCTTGGTCCTGCCGTCCCACACGAACCGCTTCTTCGACAGCTTGACCCGAGGCTTCACCTGCGCGGGCGTTATCGTGAAGGACGCGCGGGCGGTGCCGACGAAGTTGTTGACGCCGCGCACCACGTATGTGTAGGTCCCCGCGTTCGTGCGCCCGGCGGGCCTCTCGACCCGGTAGTCGACGCCCTCCACGAGCTCCTGCCCGTGGAACGTCACCGACGCCACGCCGGGGTCCTTCGCGCTGCCGTCGTAGGCGTAGCTCTCCCGCCCCAGCGTCACCACGGCGTCTGCCACGGAGGGCGAGCCGACGATCGCGCCGCCCTCGTCGACCCAGGCGACCGTGCCGTCTGCCAGCTCCAGGCGCTGCGCCCCGTGCGCGACGACTCGTCCCTCGTACTCGTCGACCCAGGCGGCAGTGCCGTCGGGCAGCGTCTCTAGGTATCCGCCTCTGTACCAAGCGACCGTGCCGTCGGTGTCGACCAGGGCTTCCGTGCCGTCGGCCAGCGTCAGCCACCTTGCGTCACCCTCGGCGACTACATTGCCGTCATCGTCGACCCATATAATCGTGCCATCTGGCAATTGTATGGAATTCGGATCCGCATACGCAGCCACGGGAATCGCAGACCCGACCATCGCCGCCGCCATCGCCAGCGCAATCAGTGCCTTCACAGTGTTGTTACGCACGGTGCCTGTCCTTTCTCTGAAGCCGTCCGTGCTTGCCATGCCTCGGGCACATGCGCATTGGCCCTTCTCCATGATTATACCTGAATGTTGGTTGAAGATGTGCCCGCACCCCATGCAGAGGCATCCCCGTATGCCGTGTTGTTTGCCGTGCTTCCTCGGGTGCTCGTTCCCGCAATTGGGACATACGGAGCGGACCCCTTCCGTGGCGAAGTGTGCCCCTGCGTCTTGCCCATCTGGCCGCCTTGGAGGCCCGCCTGCCCCGTTGCCCCGGCCTGCGCCAACTTCAGGACGCTATCCGGGGCTTTCGGGCCTTCTAGCGACCCATAGGGTCCACATATGGACGGACGCATATGGCGGTTAATTATCCGGCGTGTTATAATTAAGTACCTATAGATTGAGGCAGAGCCATGAACCGCAGGAACCCAGAACGCACACGCAAGCTTCTTTTTATTACCGTGCCCGCAGCATTCGTGGTGCTGGTACTGGTGTTTCTTGCGCTCGCAAACGTGCCAGCTAAGCGCCCTGGCCCAGGCGACTCGGCTCAGCCCGCTTCCTCGCAACGTGTTGAACAGCCTGCAAAACCGGTAGATGGCGACCCGAGCGATTATCACGAGCAAGAACAAGACGCTGCGCGGAAAGACGATGAGTCGCGCGTCGTAAATACCACGGCAGACGAAGCGATGCAAAACGAGGACGTTGTTTTGCAAGGCGAGGCATATGTTGAAGAAGAAGCTTCATCCGTCGTGCAGGAAGATGACGCCGAGGTATTTGTGATGCCCGAGGGCGCTGAGTACAAACCCCAGGAAGTGCTCCTGAGGGTTGACCCCAATGCCGATCCACAAGAGGTAGAGGAGCTGCTTGCGGCGACGCCTGGTATAGCTGCGCGGTCGGTGACTGCCGAGGAGGTTTCCTCGGGGCTTGTATGCGCGGCGACCGAGAACGACACAAACGTTGAGGATGCGATTAACGCCCTCAACGCCGCTCCATCAACGGTCGTGTTGGGGTCGCAGCCCAACTATGTCTATCACCTTGCCGAAGAGTCCTTGCCCGAGTCATACGAGAACGAGACTCTGCCGGAGCCAGAGGAGGAGTCCAACGACGATTTGGTGAGCGACGGTGCGGAAGCACAGATCGAGCTGCAAGAAGAGCCCTTTGTTATGGAGGAAGAGGCACAGGACGAAGGAGAGGGCACAACAGAGCTCGAGTTCACTGAAGACGCCACTGATGACAAGTCGACCGACGAGGGCGAACAAGGGGCGGAAAGCTCGGTAGATGTTGAGGCGGTAACAACAAACGACGCACAACTTGCCTCGCTTTGGGGACTTGCGAGCTTGCGCGCAAATGATGCGTGGGAGCTTGCGAAGTGCTCGGATGCCACAAATCCCATAGCGGTGGCGGTGCTCGACAACGGTTTTAACGTTAATCACGAGGACTTGGCGGACAACATTATTCCAGGCAGTCCCTACAACGCGGTAACGGATGGAACAGACGTGTCGCCAACGTTGGGGAATCACGGAACGATGGTGGCTGGCGTTGTGGGTGCCGTTGCGAATAACGGCTTGGGCGTTGCGGGCATCTCGTATAACGCGCGCATCGTTCCGGTCAAGCTCTTCGACGATGACGGCAAGGCGTACACCTCCACGCTCACCAATGCATACAACTACATATTGGCCATACAGGATGAGTACAACATTCGCGTGGTTAACCTCAGCGTGGGCAAGGCGGTTGCGTCTGCGGACTTCGAGGATGATGCGCTTATCAACAAGGTGCGCCAAGCATACTCAAAAGGCATTGTGACGGTAGCCGCGGCATGCAACAGCAACTCGAACAACGGCAAAGTTCCCTTCTACGCATATCCCGCCGATTCCGAGTCGGTGGTAAGCGTCATGAACCTTACGGGGAGCAAGTCCACGAGTGGCAACGATGCCTCTGGTGCGTATAGCGTGAGCCGAGCGAGCAGTTCTAACTACAATTGCGCGGGACAAGGGTCGGCCACAAACAACGGAGGAAAGAACATCTGTGCGCCGGGCCAAAGCATCTATAGCACGGCTGCGAACGGCGGTTATACGTCGAGCAGCGGCACATCGTTTGCGTCGCCATACGTCGCGGGTATTTTGGCGCTGGAGTTTGCGTCGTCGTATAGCTGGTTGTCTGCTAGCCAGGCTGTGAATGCGTTGTATTCAACCGCACACGACTTGGGCAGTGCCGGCTGGGACGAGACGTATGGTCATGGTGAGGCAGATGCCTATGCCGCCGTTTGCATGGCGCGCGAACTATCGAGACCGACCGCATCCATTGAATCGACGTTCATATCTGCCGAATCCGTAACGTATATGCTTACGAGCGACATGGTTTCGCTCGCGAGTACGTCCATGACGTACGACGGGCGTGCGCTGAGGCCCAAGGTAACGGTTACCTACGGAGGGCGAACGCTCAATGCGACGACGGATTATGACGTGGCATACGTTAAGAATACATATCCAGGCACCGCGCGAGTTCTTGTTACCGGTAAGGGCAGCTACGTAGGCTCGGTAGTCAAGACCTTCCAGATTGCCAAGAGGAGTATATCGAACTCTGTGATTACCTCAACGCTCTCACCGGCACAGTTCTCCTATGATGGCAGCGCGTGTGAACCGACGGTAACGCTTGTGCATGACAAACGCGTAAACGGAAGCTCTGTGGGCACTTACACGCTCGTAGAGGATACCGACTACACCGTTTCGTACCAAAACCACGTTAATGCTGGCACCGCAATGGCAACTATCGTGGGCAAGGGCAACTACACGGGTACGAAAACCATCAACTTCACTATTGCGTCGGCGGTGCTGCAGGATCACGACGTCGTGCTTGATCAGGATGCTGGTGCGTACATGGGCGAAGCGATTTGTCCTCATGCAACGGTTACCCATGGGGGAAGGACGCTCATTGAGGGTACCGACTACACGATGACGTACGGGGTATCGGTGACGTACGGGTCCAATGCTTCCGCGGGCATGGTCACGGTGTGCGTTACGGGTCGTGGCAATTATTCCGGCACCGTAAACAAGCAGTACAGGATCTGTGAGCGCCTGTCGGAGGACGTGCAGGTGGCCGTTCTGGGCGACCATACCTATACGGGTGCCCCCATAACGCCGCAGGTTGTGGTGACAAAAGGGACGGTCACGCTCAAGGAAGACAGTGACTACACGCTGGAATGGGAGAACAACGTTAACGCAGGCACCGCGCGCGTGCAAGTCGTGGGCATAGGCACGTATGGGGGCGTGGTCGATGCGTCGTTTGACATAACCCCGGCATCTGTGCGCGTTCCCTCGGCACGGCAGGGACTTGTGTACACGGGTACCGCGCAGCAGGGTGTTGCCGCAGGAACTGGCTATGTGCTGAGCGGCACGGCAAAAGCCACGAAGGCAGGGACCTACGAGGCCATCGCAACGCTCACCGACACGCGCAATTACCAATGGGACAGCGGCGGCACTGAGGCACAGTCGATTACGTGGTCCATTGCGCCTGCCGACCTCTCTGGCGCATCGATTGGCGGTATTGCCAAGCAAGCCTACACCGGCAAGGCGGTGCGTCCTGCGCCACAGGTCGTGCTCGGAGCAAAAATGCTGGCGTTGGGCACGGACTACAAGCTCACGTACCAGAACAACCAGAACGTTGGCATGGCAACCGTCGTGGTAACCGGAACAGGCAACTACCGGGGCAGCAAATCCGTGCAGT
Organism: Atopobiaceae bacterium; assembly: GCA_017513965.1. Lineage (GTDB taxonomy): Bacteria > Actinomycetota > Coriobacteriia > Coriobacteriales > Atopobiaceae > RUG440. The sequence continues at coordinate 8,236 of JAFWMI010000129.1, read as the reverse complement.
TTGCGATCGTGTCTCCTACGGTGGCATACCGGGCGCGCATGCAGGGCGGAACGTGGCAGGCTTGGAAGAAGAACGGCAAGGCGAGTGGTGCCGCCGGCAAGAAGAAGCGCTTGGAGATGCTGTGCGTCAAGCTTGCAAACCTTCCCGTTACCGGTGGCGTCACGTATCGCACGTATGTGGGCGGCAAGGGATGGCAGGCCTGGAAAAAGAATGGTGCCAAGGTTGGAACTGCGGGCAAACGGCTCGAGGGCGTGCAGATCAAGCTCACGGGCAACATGAAGAAGAAATACAGCGTGCGGTACCGCGTGTATATGCAGGGTTCGGGTTGGACGCCTTGGAAGAAGAACGGCGCCACGGCCGGCAAGCTTGGCGAGGGAAAGCGCATCGAGGCAATTCAGGTCAAGCTCGCGTTGCGCTAACGGTTGGTACAGACGTGGCAACTGATGTGGTCCTCTTGTGAAGGATGGCAACGCCCGGCACCGTGGCGTTTTGACATAGGGTGTCGAGCGGCGTAATCTAGCTAATTGCTGATTCAAGGTAGTGGTGCTGCGCTGCCTTTATCGATACATGGAAACGATAGGTACGAAGGAGAAATGCTTTGCCTACCATAAACCAGCTCGTCCGTCAGGGACGCAAGACCGTTGCGTCCAAGTCCAAGAACGCGGCACTTCAGCACAACCCCCAGAAGCGTGGCGTGTGCACCCGCGTATTCACCACCACCCCCAAGAAGCCTAACTCCGCCCTGCGTAAGGTTGCCCGTGTGCGCCTGGTAAACGGCATCGAGGTTACGGCATACATCCCCGGTGAGGGCCACAACCTCCAGGAGCACTCCATCGTGCTCATTCGTGGCGGCCGTGTGCGCGACCTCCCTGGCGTGCGTTACAAGATCATCCGCGGCGCGTACGACTGCGCTGCCGTGCAGAACCGCAAGCGTGCCCGCTCCCGCTATGGCGCCAAGCGCCCCAAGGAGTAACCGCAAGGTTCTCTCAGCATCCAAGTCCGTTTAGAGTAAGAGGAGATACAACATGCCGCGTCGTGCAGCAGCAGTCCGTCGCGAGGTTATGCCGGACGCAAAGTACAATAACCGCCTCGTGACCCAACTCATCAACAAGGTCCTCCTCGACGGCAAGAAGTCCGTCGCGGAGCGCATCGTGTACGATGCCTTCGACATCGTCGCAGAGCGCACCGATCAGGATCCCCTGTCCGTCTTCAAGAAGGCCATGGACAACGTGCGTCCCACCCTTGAGGTCAAGCCCAAGCGTGTGGGTGGCGCCACCTATCAGGTGCCCATGGAGGTCAACTCCCGCCGTGCCACCACTCTTGCCATTCGTTGGATGGTCAACTTCTCGCGTGCTCGCAAGGAGAAGTCCATGGCTCTGCGCCTTGCCAACGAGATCATGGACGCCGCAAATGGCGTAGGTGCCTCCGTTAAGCGTCGTGAGGACCTGTTCAAGATGGCAGAGGCCAACCGCGCATTCTCGCATTACCGCTTCTAGGCACTGATTAGGAGTCACCATTTATGGCGAAAGCTAAGTACAAGCTCGAAAAATTGCGCAACATCGGCATTATGGCTCACATCGATGCCGGTAAGACCACCACGACTGAGCGCATTCTGTATTACACGGGTAAGACCCACAAGATTGGCGAGGTGCACGACGGTGCCGCGACCATGGACTGGATGGTCCAGGAGCAGGAGCGCGGCGTTACCATCACGTCCGCTGCCACCACGTGCTTTTGGGGCGACTATGTAATCCAGATCATCGACACCCCGGGCCATGTGGACTTTACGGCCGAGGTCGAGCGCTGCCTGCGCGTCCTCGACGGTGCCGTGGCCGTGTTCGATGCCGTTGCTGGCGTGCAGCCCCAGTCCGAGACCGTGTGGCGTCAGGCCGGTACCTACGGCGTGCCCCGCATCGCCTTCATCAACAAGTACGACCGCGTGGGCGCCGACTTCTTCCACGCCATCGAGACCATGAAGGATCGCCTGGGCGCCAACGCCGTTGCCGCTCAGATCCCCATGGGTGCCGAGTCCCAGTTCTGGGGTCTCGTGGACCTCGTTGCCATGGAGGCGTGGGACTTCAAAGAGGACGCCAAGGGCATGATTTATCCCGAGAAGCTCGACGAGATTCCCGAGGAGTTCGTGGAGCTTGCCCAGGAGAAGCGCGAGGAGCTGCTCGACGTTGCCTCCAACTTTGACGACGAGCTCATGGAGCTCGCCCTCATGGAGGAGGAGATTCCCGTCGACATGCTCAAGGCTGCCATCCGCAAGGGCGTTCTGGCTGGCGAGATGAACCCCGTCTTCGTGGGTTCCGCCTACAAGAACAAGGGCATCCAGGAGCTGCTTGATGCCGTTGTCGACTATCTGCCCAGCCCGCTCGACGTTGCCTCCATTGACGGCGTAGACCTCAAGGGCAACGAAGATCACCGCAAGGCCGATCCCAAGGAGCCGTTCTCGGCGTTGGCTTTCAAGATCATGACCGACCCCTATGTGGGCAAGCTCACGTATTTCCGCGTGTACTCTGGTCAGGCCGAAGCCGGCAGCTATGTGTACAACTCCGTAAAGGACAAGCGCGAGCGTCTGGGCCGCATCCTCGAGATGAACGCCAACGAGCGCGTTGACCGCGACAACTGCTTTGCGGGCGACATCGTCGCATGCGTGGGCCTTAAGAACACCACAACGGGCGATACCCTGTGCGACGAGAAGCACCCCATCATCCTCGAGTCCATCGACTTCGCCGATCCCGTTATCGACGTTGCGGTTGAGCCCAAGACCAAGGCCGAGCAGGAAAAGATGTCGGTTGGCTTGGCCAAGCTAGCCGAAGAGGACCCCACGTTCCAGGTTCGCACCGATCATGAGACCGGTCAGACCATCATCGCCGGCATGGGCGAGCTTCACCTCGAGATTATCGTCGACCGTCTGCGTCGTGAGTTCAAGGTGGAGTGCAACGTGGGCAAGCCGCAGGTTGCGTATCGAGAGACCGCTGGCAAACCCGTGCAGCACGTGCAGGGCAAGTTTGTCCGCCAGTCTGGTGGCCGTGGTCAGTACGGCGATGCCGTCATCGACCTTGAGCCCATGCCCGCTGGCTCTGGCTATGAGTTCGTTGACGCTACCGTGGGTGGCGTGGTTCCCAAGGAGTACATCCCCTCGGTGGACAAGGGCATCCAGGAGGCGCTTAACTCTGGCGTCATCGCTGGCTACCCCGTCCAGGACATCAAGGTCACGCTTGTAGACGGTTCCTACCACGAGGTTGACTCCTCCGAGGCGGCCTTCAAGGTTGCAGGTTCCATGGCCATCAAGAAGGCCCTGCAGATGTCTGACCCCGTCCTTCTGGAGCCGGTTGAGGCCGTTGAGGTCGAGACGCCCGAGCAGTACATGGGTGACGTCATGGGTAACCTCAGCTCTCGTCGCGGCAAGATCGAGGGCATGGAGGACCGTACCAACACCAAGGTCATCAAGGCCAAGGTGCCCCTGGGCGAAATGTTTGGTTATGCCACCGACCTTCGTTCGCAAACGCAGGGTCGTGCGAGCTACACCATGCAGTTCGACTCCTATGAGCCGGTGCCCAAGGCAGTTCGTGAGGAAATCGTTGCCAAGCATGGCGGCAACGCATAAGTAATGTCCGTAGCCTAGGCGGGGCGTACCCGCCCCGCACACATGGAGGTAACAGTGTCAAGCCAGAAGATTAGGATCCGCCTCAAGGGCTACGATCACGAGGTTGTGGACCAGTCCGCTAAGCTCATTGTGGATACCGCCGTTAAGACCGGTGCACGCGTGAGTGGTCCCATCCCTCTGCCCACCGAGCGCAACCTGTACACCGTCATCCGCTCGCCCCACAAGGACAAGGATTCGCGCGAGCAGTTTGAGATGCGCACCCACAAGCGCCTCATCGACATCCTCGATCCGTCCAGCTCCACGGTCGACAGCCTCATGCGTCTCGACCTCCCCGCAGGCGTTGACATCGAGATCAAGCTCTAGCGCATAAGCTAGCAAGCATTTGGAGACAGTCCCATCCCAACTCGTTGTTGTGGGTGGGACTGTCCTTTTATTCTTCGACTTTTCTTACGTAACCGTACCTGCATGAACTGGAGCCAATACTGCACAAGAAAAGATTCGTCGCATGGAGTGATGGGGAAGTAAGCTACATTGTGGATGGGGCCGCTGGGCGTCTTTAACACGGGCCACTCCCAAGCCAATTATTGGCCGTGTTTCCTTCGCTTCCCATGCCGGCCCCTCATTTGTCTTGCGTGAGAGCGTGTGCCCTTTGCTGGAGTTGCGCCAGATATGCATCCGCATCTGTCATACGGCCGTGCTTGACCAGCTCATCGACGACTGCCACTTGATTTGCCATGTCGTGGCGAAGTCGTCGCAACTCCAAGGAGCGCCTCGCTGATTCCGCCAACTCCACGCGCATGCGGCTGATTTGTTCTTTGGAGGCAAGCTCGTTCGCCTTCCTTCGACTCGCACGCGCGTCGGTGTGCGCGAGTATCATGGTGAAGAGTGCCAACACAACCGCGAGCATGCAATAGACGAACTGGGTAACAGTGAGTCCCAAGCTTGAAAATATGGAGTCGGAACACCAAAGAAAAAACTGCAAGCAAATGAAGCAAGACCAAAACAACAGCACGACGATGGGGATGTCGATGGGGTAGTTTCGGTCGTGATCCGTCCACTGGCATACGGCGATGATGGCTGCGCACAAAAGGCCATCGAGAATTCCCGTTAACGCAAACGTGGCCAGCATTGATGGGATGGGCATGCCATCCATTGTTCTGGGGAATCCGGTTCCCGTGAGCAAGACGTATAGGGTTCGTCCGCCGGACTCACAGGTCATGGCTGCGACGTTGATGAGCACGGTGCGGAGCACGCGTGTATGCATCGGTCCCGTAGACATACATAACGGAAAGCCAAAACCGTATGTGATAAGACCAATGATCAGGGGCAGTACGTCCGGCGCCCGAAGTATAAACAGCACTTGGCACACGACGCTGCCCAGAATCGCGCTCACCAAAAACAAGCGTTGCGAACGCATGTTCATAATCTGGCTCATGGTCCAAATGCATACGCTGTTAAGTATGAGCGACAAGGCCTGTCGTAGCAATGTGAGTGCCATGGCGTGCCCTTTCGTAACGATACGATTCAGCCTACTCTCGTGTGCACTATAATATGCACTATAATACTTGTCTGTAAAACCAGCAGCGGGTGCCTAGGGTGAGGGTATTGCATGGCGATTATTGGCGTACTTGATGATGACGTGCAGAGCCTGCAGCATACCTGTGCCCTCATTGAACAAGAGGGACCAGAGGACCCATCTCGACGAATATGCCCGGCTTCGTCCATCGAGGAGCTGCTCAAGGTAGTGCTATCGATGAAACGCATCGACATCTTGGTATGCGACGTCATGATGCCGGAGGGGCAGCCCTCTGGCATCGATGTTGTCCAGGGTCTCTTTCCTCCATCGAGCGGCACGCAAATCATCTATATGAGTGGCTACCTTGCGCAGGCGACGGAAGTCTACCGCACAGATCACGTGTACTTCTTGCTCAAGCCCCTTGACCCTGTGAAGGTGCGCGATGCCCTGCAGCGTGCATACGCTGCCATCAAGCCCGCTGGGCCTCGCATGCTTCGCGTGATGAGCGGGCACAAGGAGCGTCTTATAAACGTTGCCGCCATACGCTATGTTGAGAGCAACCTACACAAGGTGAGCGTGCACTGTGGTGACGTGACCTTTACGACCTATGCCAAGCTCGACGACATTCAAGCGCGGTTGCCAAAGACGTTCTCGCGTTGCCATCGAAGTTACCTGATAAACCTTGCGCATGTTATTTCGCTGGACGAGACGGAGGTGCGTCTGCGTGACGGGGCGACCATACCCGTGAGTCGGCGGCGCGCAAGGCAATTGCAGCGTGACCTCCTGGCTTTTCTCTCGAGGGGGTAGCATGCGCTTTAAAGACAGGCGCACGCTGCTTGGGGTGCTTCTTGGCACGATGCTCGTTCTGCATGCGGCAGCTATTGTCACAGCGAGCAGATACCTTGACGACGGAAGCCCGCGCACGCTGATCCTTATATTCATAGTGCTCTGTGTGACCTGCGTGGTTGACATAGGCGTGACAAGGCAACTCTTTGGTGCGCTCAAGCGACTGGAGCAAGACTACGATACCGATGTGGCGGAGGACCTAGAGGAATCGTTGCGCATGTATACCAGTCGCGCTCTGCAAGACAGGCAGCTGGGAAGTTCGGTTGGTGCCAGCGTGGAACGGAGCATAGCTTCTGCGCGCCAGGCACTCATGGAAGGCGATGTCGCCGGCACGCAGGACAGGCTGCGCAGTGGCATTGACCTTGTTTCGCAAACCTGGACGATACAGTGCGATAACGTGGTGGTAGCGTCGGTGCTCGAAAGCAAGTCGCGCCAATGCGAGGCTGCAGGGTTTGAGTTGGTTACCAAGGTCGTACTTCCAGAGAACCTTGGCATTGAGGACGTTGAGGTGGCCGCGGTGTTCTTCAACCTCATCGACAACGCGCTGCACGAGTGCGAGGAGCTCGCACGTCCTGGTGCTCGCATCGAGGTGCAGGCGCGTGTTCAGGCTGGCCAGCTTTTTGTGGAGGTAACCAACCCCTGCCGAGGGGGTGCCGAGCACCGGAGACGGGTGGCCGCACGTCGTGCGGATGCGACCATGTACCATGGGTTGGGCACGAGCATAGTGGCTGACATTGCCCAGCGTCACGGCGGTCTTGCCCAGTTTGCCGAGCGTGACGGTACCTTTGTGGCCAACGTGATAATCCCTGCCGACGATTTGCGCTAACCAAGGAGGGACAGTCCCGTTTTGGTTAGATTTCCATGCTAAAATACTGTTAAGGAAAGGTTCAACTTGGGAGGAGTTGCCATGGGGAAGAGAAGCATCGGTCGCGTTGCGGCAGTCCTTGCCGTGCTTGTGGCCATGATGATCGCGCTGCCCGGCGCGGCGTACGCGAAGACGGTTAAGGCGAAGTACGTATCGTTCCCCTGCTCGCCTTCGACGTTCTATAGCATTCCGAGGATTAACAGGGGTACGACAACGGTCAAGATCAGCAAACGGGGCGGCTTGGTTAAGTTCACTGCACCGGCAACCAAAAAATACAAGTTCACCTTCAGCGCGCTCAAGGCCAAGAAAAAGCCGATAGGTGCTGTCGTTGCATTTGAAAAGTTGAATGATCACACGCTCAAAGGCGTCAAAACCAGGACAAAAGAAGGAAAGAGAACGTTCGCCATCTTCTACGATGCCAGTTTTGCCAAGCAGCGCAAGGGTGAGTACTTTACCTCTACGGATAATGCGAAATACACGTACCTCTCCAAGCGTGTGAGCAGCATTACGCTCAGGAAGGGCGAGGTTGTGTACTTGAGTGGAGCCATTACCGGTCCGAGCGCCTTGCAGACAGGAACGTTTAAGGTCAAGATTTGGTAGGCACATACATAGCCTTTTTCGACGCCGGCGAGGGCAACCCTGCCGGCGTTTTGCATTAACCATTGAGGGACAGTCCCTCCGTGGTTAACCAAGCGGGGACTGTCCCTCAGTGGTTAATTTCCATGCTAGTATGCCGTTAAGGAGGGTTCGCTTTGGGAGGAGTTGCCATGAGAAAGAGAAGCATCGGTCGCGTTGCGGCAGTCTTTGCCGTGCTTGTGGCCATGATGATCGCGCTGCCTGGTGCGGCGTACGCAAAGACGGTTACGGGGTACCGTGTTAAAGCATCTACAAAAGTGTCAACGCTGCAGAAGAAAGCCCCAGCAATAGGTATTGGCAAGAATACGGTGAAGTTGAAGAAGAGCAATAACTACTTTAGCTGGGTCAAGTTTACTGCTCGAACTGCCGGCAAGTATAAGTTCACCTTTAGCGCGGTAAAGGGTTCGGGAACCGAGAAACATCTGCGTGGTTCGTTCAACAGGTTTTCATCGCTTGAGACCATAACGTTTGTTACAAAAGAGGGCAAGCGCAAGAGCATACAGGTTTGGGATGCCGCCACGGTAAAGAAGTACGGAGGGGCGCAGTACAAGACCGTCTCTGGTGACTCCTATAATTATCGATCAAAGCGCACTTGCACCGTTAAGCTCAAGAAGGGCGAAACCATATTCTTGAATGCGCAAACGTGCACCTACAACAGCGCCGGAGAGTCGAAGAACACGGCCGGATCGTTTAAGGTCAGCATTAAGCGCGGCTAGTGGCGCGTCGAACGGTAACCACTGAGGGACAGTCCCCGTTTGGT
>JAFWMI010000128.1 GCA_017513965.1 Atopobiaceae bacterium | reverse complement strand
TGAAACTGCCGCAACGCCGGCGTCTTCAGCGGAGATGCGCTCCGGTTGGGACGAAGTGCCGATGGTGCAGCCCGACCCCAGGTCGACGGGCTTGGGGTTGGGCGAATTTGTCACTTGACACGATGCGGGACATATGAAGCGACAAAAGTAGCGCGTCTTCAATGTGACGCCGCCCTCGCTCACAATGTGGCCATCGGGATCGTTGGCGATTGCGGGAGGAGCTGGTGCCCTTGGCCAACAGGTGACAACCGAATATGGCGTGGAGGCTCATGCCGGTCCGTGAGGGTCGCGTGGCAGGCGAATCGGAGTTTTCCCGGAGGCTTGTGCGCACGGCCCGGCGGCAGATAAACTCAACGCCGTGACGGTCACGGTCTCGGTGACGATCAGCAACGGAGCTCTCACAGGTTCGTCGGCAAGCTGACGGTATCGAACGCTTAGCGCACGGTATGCACGCTATGTTTCGTCTTCTTCCAAAGACGAAACGACTAGAGTGCCCTCTACGGGTTTGTCAGTCTCATCCGCAACTATTCGGAAGGAGATGGCTTCGAGATTCTTGCCCCTTACGAGAAGGCGACACGGGAACGCATATGACTGGCATTGCTGCATACGGTCGAACGAGATGCGAACGATCGTCATGCCAGTTTTCTCATCGTCGATATAGTGATAATCACCCAATGCATATTCGAGCAGCTCTTCAAAATCCTCGTTGTCGAGGTATCTTTCACCTTGGAGGGGATTAGCCGAGAAGGTCGTTATCATCGGCGGGACCCTCAGACCTGACTCTGTCCTCACCAGGGCAGCATCGTATTCCTTGAAATGCGGCGATTCGCTTAGCGCAAAGATGTGTTCAATCACTTGGCTGCACGTTTCCTGCGTGTCAAGGCCATGTCCTACTAGGAACGACGACGGCAGCGCTATTTGAGCGGAGCGAACGACGCATTCGCTCGGGAGTCTTAGTTCGACATTCACGTGGTTTGCAGGCGAGCCGCCATCATTGGACACTGCGAGCGCAATAGCACCGATTGATGAGTTTGCAGAAATGAACCCGCGGAAGTCACTGCGCAGTCGGCATGACTCGATAAGCTCGCTGAGCAAGCCGCGCTTCTCCTTCTCTTCATCTGTGCCGAACAGCATCTTTTCCTGCGGGCCATATACGGAAGGGATGTACTGCTCGCTTTCCTCTAATCCGCCAAGGTCGAACAGATCCTCTGTCACCTCAATGCCAAGGTCAGCAGCCTCTTTCAGCACAAGCGCCTTTGAGGCTTCCGGTACAACAACCTTCTCGCGCTTGGAGAACGGTGCGGCAGATGACGACCACTTTGCCGTCGCTTCCTTCATCTGGTCGGCGAGCGCAGACGAGATTGTTATGCCTCCAAGTGCTGCAGCCTTTACCTCGCTGTACATTACGGGCTTCGTTCTGGCGGGCTGCGTGAGCTTCAAGCTCAATGCTTTTGAGAATGCGGTACGAACGCGAGAATCGTAAGCAGCTGGGTTCAATCGCTTGGTAATGATTGGGTACACAAGCTCGGCCTCTTCGGAAATGAGCTGGCCTTCCGCATTGATACCCTGAACTGTAAGCTGCGGCTTCGGAGATATCGTTCCGCCTTCGAGCTCATACAGGAGTTTCGTGAAGTCGTGCGTTATCTTGTTCCTCAATGCCGCTTCATCACTAAAGACCTGATACATGACCTTGCTTTGCAGCCTTGATCTAAGTGCACCAATCTTGGCGTACTGATTAGCGTCCTTGGGCACGAAGTCTGGGCGGGGATTCCAGAAGTAGACGAGCACGGGCTTGCCCATTTCGAGACCGAGCATGATCTCTTCTTCGGTGCCCGAGCCGTACTGGCTTGTTGGGGTTCCGAAGCGCTCCTTAAAGATTGCCAGGATGATGTCGGCGTCCTCGACTATCTGCCTGTTTAGCAGCTTCTGCGGCTCGTCACCACTGTCTGCCCGTGAGTCCCTTCTCCAGTCCGTCGGATAGAAGTCGATACCGGTTTCACTGCTGTGTGTGCGGTTGATCTTCTGCAGCTCCTCGTCTGCGATTTCGCATTCGTGCGCCGCATCGCCAGGGGCGGAAAGCAGTACCGTATAGCGCGTTAATGCCTTGGGCATGAATCACCTCGTTAGCTAAAGCTGATAGTACGGACGATTAATCTGACCCCATGTTCGAGAACCGCTCGAAGAATGCCTTGAGCTTCTCGATCACGCGCGCCTTCATGTCGGCGTAGGCGTTGGCCGGGGCGAAGCGGCTAGGCTTCTTGGTCATGAGCCTCGTGATCTCGGTGCCGGTCTCGGCGACCTCGCCCTCCGCGAACGAGCGGGTCACGAACTCGCGGGTAGCCGCATCGTCCAGAGCCTCATCGGCGATGATGGCGGCGAGCTCCTTCTCCTTCTGTTCGGCGATGTACTTCTTCCAGTCGGCTGTGACGTCCTCGCTCGACTCCAGGCTGTCGATGAAGCGCTCGATGAGGTCACGCTTGTTGCGCAGCTCGTAACTAGAGTTGATGGCCCGCTCCACGTCGACGATGATGAGCTTGTCGGTGCAGTTGGTGTCGTGGTACTTCTGCACGAGCATGAGGATGTAGTCGATGTTGATGTCGACCTGCTTGAGGAGCTCGATCTCGAAGACGAGGTCGTCGTTGATGATGGTGGCCTCCTCCTTGTCCTTGCGCCACTTCTGGTAGAGGTCGGTGTAGACGCTGCGGTAGTCCTGCTCGTCTCGGGCGGGCAGCGGGTCGTCGGCCTCGAACTCGTCGAAAGCCGTGAGCACGTTGCGCAGGCGCAGGATGGTGCCGAACAGGCGGATGAACGCCTTCTCTGCCTCCTCGCCCAAGATCACGTGCCCAAGCGGGAAGCGGTCGTAGATCTGCGCTAGACGGTCGCGGTACTCGGCCATGTACTCGGAGTACGGCTTGAGCAGCACGATGCCGCCGGCGTCCTTGTCGCCGAAGAGGCTGATGGCATGGTTGACGCGGTCCTCGAGGTTTCGGAAGCAGACGATGTTGCCGTAGGTCTTCACGCTGTTGAGGATGCGGTTGGTGCGGCTGAACGCCTGGATGAGGCCGTGGTCCTTGAGGTCCTTGTCCACCCAGAGCGTGTTGAGCGTGGTGGCGTCGAAGCCGGTGAGGAACATGTTGACCACGATGACCATGTCGAGCTCGCGGTTCTTCATGCGGTCGGAGAGGTCCCTGTAGTAGTTCTGGAACCCGTCGCCGGACGTGTCGAAGCTCGTGGAGAACATCGCGTTGTAGTCGGCGATGGCGGCCTCGAGGAAATCGCGGTCGGGCGTGTCGAGGCTCGCCACGTCGAAGCTCTCGTCGGGCAGGCCGCAGCCGTCGTCGTCCTCGTTGACGCCGAAGCTGTAGATGAGGGCGACCTTGAGCTGCTCTCCGCCGCGCTCGTCCTGGATGCGCTTGAACGCCGAGTAGTACACCTTGGCCATGTCGATGGACGCCGTGGCGAAGATGGAGTTGAACCCCATCACCCGCTGGTCGCCGATCTTGTAGCTCGAGCTGCGGCGCGTCTTCTGGGCGAAGTGGTCGAGAACGTAGTTGACGATGAGCTCCACGCGCTCCTTGGCCTTGTAGGCGCCCTCGCGGTAGATGTCGTAGACCTTCTGGTCGGGGAAGTCCTCGCGCTTCTTGATGGTCTGGATGTAGTCGATGCGGAACGGCAGCACGTTGCCGTCGCGAATGGCGTCGACGATGGTGTAGGTGTGCAGCTTGTCGCCGAACGCCTGCTCCGTGGTACGCAGCTTGGGGTTGCCCGACGAGCTGGCGTTGTCTGCGAAGATGGGCGTGCCCGTGAAGCCGAACAGGTGGTAGTTCTTGAAGTGCTTGGTGATGGCCTGGTGCATCTCGCCGAACTGGGAGCGGTGGCACTCGTCGAAGATGATGACGACGTGGCTCTGGTAAACCGGGTGCTTCCTGTTCTTCTTGATGAACACCGAGAGCTTCTGGATGGTGGTGACGAGGATCCGGCAGTCGGGGTCGGCCAGCTGCTTGGCAAGCACCGCCGTGGACTCGCTGCCGTCCACCGCGCCCTTCTCGAAGCGGTCGTACTCGCGCATGGTCTGGTAGTCGAGGTCCTTGCGGTCCACGACGAACATGACCTTATCCACGCCCGCCATGCCGCTCGCGAGCTGAGCAGTCTTGAAGCTGGTGAGCGTCTTGCCCGATCCGGTCGTGTGCCATACGTAGCCGCCTGCGCGCAGCGTCCCGAGCATGCTCTTGTCGTTCTCCGACACGAGCACGCGGTTGAGTATGCGCTCTGTCGCCAAGATCTGGTACGGGCGCATGACGAGCAGCCGCTCGTCCACGTCGAAGACACAGTATCGCGTGAGGATGTTGAGAATGACGTGCTTGGCAAAAAACGACGACGTGAAGGGCACGAGGTCCATGATGGGAACGTTATCCGCGTCGGCCCACCAGCTGGTGAACTCGAAGCTGTTGGAGGTCTTCTTGCCGCCCTTCTTCTTGCCCTTGGACTCCTCGATGTGACTCCAGCGCGTGGTGTTGGAGTAGTACTTGGTGTGCGTGCCGTTGGAGATGACGAAGATCTGCACGTACTCATAGAGCCCGCAGCCCGACCAGAAGCTGTCGCGCTGGTAGCGCTCGATCTGGTTGAACGCCTCCTTGATGGCGACGCCGCGACGCTTGAGCTCGATGTGCACGAGCGGCAGGCCGTTGACCAGGATGGTGACGTCGTAGCGGTTGTCGTAGGTACCGCTCTGCGCGTACTGGTTCATCACCTGCAGGCGGTTGTTGTGCACGTTCCGCTTGTCGATGAGCTGGACATTCTTCACCGTGCCGTCGTCGCGGTAGAGCACCTGCACGTGGTCGCGCTGAATGCGGCGCGTCTTCTCGACGATGCCCTCGTTCTCGGATGCGATGCAGCCCTTGAAGAAGCGCTGCCACTCCTTGTCGGTGAAGGTGAAGCCATTAAGCAGCTCGAGCTGGCGGCGCAGGTTTGCGACGAGCTGGTCCTCCGACGAGAACGTCACGTACTCGTAGGCCTGGCGCTGCAGCTGGGCGATGAACGCCTTCTCGAGCTCGGCCTCGCTCTGGTAGGCCGTGGAGCGCCTGCCCTGCTTGGGCACCGTGGCACACACGGTAGCCTGGCCGCCGAACGCCATGACCTCGAAGTCCATGGACGCCGGCAGATCGTCTACCAAGGATGCGCCATTGTCCATCGTCTCGTCGACCTGCATTTGAACATTAGAAGAGCCATCAAACTCAACGTCAACGCGAGGCAAAGAGTCGCCATCGTATTCAATCGACGTAGCCGCAACGCCTTTTGTGCTCATCGTCCTGCCTTCCGGTATTTCTGCAGCCTGCTCGTGGGCTTGTCGGGAATCGTGCGCTCGACCAGGCCCGCCTCGAGTGCGGGATTGAGGTAGTGTTTGGTGAAGTTGTTCCTGTCTGCAAGCGACAGCCTCGCCATGAGCTCTTTGAGGCTGAGCTCATCGCCACCAAGAGCCTTGAGTAGGATCTCGACTTGCTGGGTGTCTTGCTGGGTGTCTTGCTGGGTGTCTTGCTGGGTGTCTTGCTGGGTGTCTTGCTGGGTGTCTTGCTGGGTGTCTTGCTGGGTGTCTTGCTGGGTGTCTTGCTGGGTTGACCGCATATGCTGGGAGGCATCTTGTTGCGGCCAGTCCAGATGCAGGTGGCGGTTCTT
>JAFWMI010000127.1 GCA_017513965.1 Atopobiaceae bacterium | reverse complement strand
GAATAACGTTTCAAAGTAGTAGACTACGTTTTGCAAAATACCGTCTTTGGGATGTATGTAGTTGGCCCAGTCAAGGATGCAGAAGGCAATGTATGCCAAGTTGACCATGAAAAATGCTATGAAGAAGCGCTTGCTCCATCGGTCGATTCCGGGCATGATGACAGCGATCCCCAATCCCATGAGGACAAGCATCAGCGCGGCTCCAGTGAGCATGAGCTCAATTTGGTTTGCTAGTCCATCCATTTGCGTAACTCCCAAAAGAGAGTGGCCCGGTCTATCGAGTCGATCCTCAACGCGCCTATCTGCTCCTCCTGTCGTTTTCGGACTGACTATAGAACTCCCGCTTGGCCACAAACATGTCCTGTTCTGCTTCCCTCACAAGTCCGTGTATGTCGAGTCCGTCTTGGTCGGTTTTCTCGCGTGAGGCACTTCCAAACGACACGTTGTATCCTTTTTGACTCAGCTCCCGTCTCATTTGTTCAATCTCGGAAGAAAGCGCCTCCGGATTTCCGTCCACGCGGAAGGCGACAAACTCGTCGCCACCTATGCGATAGGTATGCTCCGAACCAAAGCATTGCTGCATCACTTCCGCAACCTCTCGCAGCATTTTGTCGCCAGCAGGATGTCCCGCACTGTTGTTCATTTCGTGTAGTCCGTTAACGTCTGCATATACGCAGATCAGTGTCGATGCGCAAAGACCGGAGTACCCTTGCAAGCGATTCTCGTAATGGTTTCGGTTCTTTGCTCCGGTAAGCAAATCGGTTTGGCTCAGGTACTCAATCTGTTTGGCTTGCGAGAGCGCGCGAATCTTGACGCTCATAATGAACACCGTGGCGGTTATGGCAACGACGCCAAAAGTGATGGCATTCCAGATGTCGTCCTGTGCGATGAGCGGTTCCTTAAAGCGGGCGACCAGTACGCAAAACACGGCGACGACTGTCGCAATCATAACGGACAGCCTTATGGGGCGATCGTAGAACAGCAGAGGGCTAACCAGCAAAAACGCGATTGCAGAAACGGCCGGCATGTCTGCGTGGAGCATCGAAATGCTGATGCCGAATAGGTACAGCATGGACTGGAACACGTGGACGAGTGCCATTACCAGGGCGGGGTACTTTGGCAGGACAAAATGCACACAGATGATGATAAGGATCATAAAGATACTGGAGAGCAGGTAGGTCGTCGTGTTTGCGGTAACTATCTCGCTGGAGTTGAGGCTTGCAAGAAACAGAAGAAAGAAGATGACGGCAGCAATTCTAGAAAACACACTGAGCAACGCCGTGTTCTCCTTGTGGATGCTTGGGCGCAGCTCGTCGTACTCTTCTTTCTCAACGCCTGCGTACAATAATAGCTGTTGCAATTTGTGAATCGTTTCCATCTCTGGCTTGAGCTCCTTTACTCTTGGCTCTCGGGATGGATTGTTTAGTCAATGCCCGTTAGCGAAATACGTTCGAGTTTAATTAATAGTTATCTATCTTAAGCCGATTCTGTCAAAGGGGGTTCCAGATTGTCACACCTGCCGAGCAGCTTGCACGTGCTGCTCAGATGAGCTTCTCCATCCAAACCATGTCGTACACACGGCCGAATTTGCGTGCACAGGCATGGAAGTGGCCATTGACCCTAAAGCCCATGTGCTCGTGGAAGCGCACACTTGCGTACGTAAGGTACTCGTCTTCGACTCGGGGGTAGGCGATGCAGGCATAGAGGTTCGTTACGCCCATGCGCACAAGCTCGTGCTCGAGTGAGGAATACAGTGTGCGGCCAATGCCCGCACCGCGACTGGCCCTGTCGACGTATACGGAGAGCTCCGCGCTGGGAGCATACGCCGCTCGCGACTTGAGTGGCCCGGCGTAAGCGTAGCCAACGATTGATCCGGCCTGCTCAGCCACGAGGAAGGGATAGCGTTCGCGCACGTTCTCAATGCTCCTGGCGAACTCGGCAGCCGTGGGAGGGTCAATCTCAAAGGATATGGCCGTGTTTCGTACGTACGGCGCGTAGATGGCGGCAAGGGCCTCCGCATCCCATGCTGTGGCATCCCGAACAGTTACACCATGAGCCATAGGGACCCTCCTTTCGCTTTCCGTGCCCATCATAGCAGCCCCCCGAACTAACCAATGAGGGACAGTCCCCAAATGGTTAGCAACCATTTGGGGACTGTCCCTCATTGGTTATGTGCAAAAAAGGCTGGACCGGGAATTGGGGGACACACCCTCTACGTAGCGTCCGTCCCAGCTACAGACGCTGGAAGGTGCGCCCCTCAATTCCCGGTCCAGCCACGCGAGGAGCTACTCGTTCTGTTGGTTCTGGTTCTGCTTCTTGCGCTCCTCAATCAAGCGTTCCCGTCTCTCTTGCATCTTGCGTCTGTATCGGAGAGAGAAGCCCGAACCTGCTGGCCCAAATCCGCCTGCAACCATGTCGAGTGCCTTGTCGTTGATATTCCTGATCTCCATGATGGTTTCCTTTCGTTTGTTGTGGTACCTGCTGTGGTACCTCATGTTTTGTAGTTGTCTATTACTACGCCCTAGTGGCGCATTGGTCCCATAAAATTTGATTTACTCGGTTTTCTTACCGTATGATGTTTGAAGTATTGGTACTGAGGGAGGTGTCGCCATGCCGTTTGACTTTAAAAAAGAGTACCGCGACCTATACATGCCAAAGGCAAGGCCAGCCATCGTTGAGGTACCGCGCATGCGCTTTTTGTCCGTGGAGGGGACCGGCGATCCCAATGAGGCGGACGGCGCCTACAAGCATGCGCTCGAGCTGTTGTATGGCGTGGCCTACACGCTCAAGATGAGCTACAAGACCAGCCATACAATCGAGGGCTTCTATCAGTACGTGGTACCACCACTGGAGGGCTTTTGGTGGCAGCCTGGCGTTGAGGGCGTGGACTACGCAAGCAAGGCGTCCTTTTGCTGGAACTCGGTTATACGCGTTCCCGAGTTCGTGGACGGGGCCGAGTTTGCGTGGGCAATCGACACAGCCACCGCAAAGAAGAAGCTCGACTTCTCGCCCGTGCGGCTCATTGAGATAGACGAGGGGCTTTGCGTGCAATGCATGCACGTGGGGCCGTATGACGAGGAGCCCGCGACCGTTGCGGCCATGCACGAGTTTATGGATGCGCAGGGGTATGTTTTGGACTTGAGTGACAAGCGCCGTCACCACGAGATATATCTCTCTGATCCGCGCAAGGCCAACCCCGCAAAGATGAAGACGGTAATACGGCACCCTGTTGCCAGGATGCCGTAAGGGTGATTGTTCTATTGGGTGATGCTTGCCGTTTGGCGAGTGGCCTTATCCTTGGGCGATTTTGCCCACGGCCTCTATGAGGGTGTCAACGTCCTGCTCGGTGTTGTACATGCCCATGCTCACGCGAACCATGGCGGGCGCACTGAAGTCCGGCTTGTCTCGCTCGGCAAGGATCTGCTCGTCCGTGTAGCCCATGAGCCTGTGGCAGAGCGGATGGGCGCAGAACTCGCCCTGACGAACGGCAATGGCCCATTCGTTGGCAAGGCGCTCGGCGACGTCGGCTGCCGGCACGGCATCCACGTTGAAGGTGAGCACGCCCACGCGATCCTCGATGCTGTTGGAGTCAGCATAGAGCGTGACGCCAGAGATCTGCGAGAGCCCGTCGAGCGCGCGCCGTAGCAGCGTTTGCTCGTGTGCCTCGATGGCGCCGAAGCCAACCTGCTTCAGCGCCTCGCAGGATTTGCCGAGCGTAATTGCGCCGAGGTAGTTGGGCGAACCCGCCTCCCACAGATCCGGTGACTCCAGCCACGTAACGTCGTAGTCGGTGACCACATCCACCATGCCACCGCCGCGGTATGCAGGTACGTGCTCGTTCATGAGGCTGGTCTTGCCAATTATGCAACCGCCGCCAAAGGGTGCATACATCTTGTGAGCCGAGCACACGAAGAAGTCGATGTCTTGGTCCTCGGTCTCTCCCTTGAGCGAGAAGGCGCGGTGACTTGCGATCTGCGCACCGTCCACCACCATGATGGCACCGGCCTCGTGCGCCAGGCGCGCGATTTCGTGCACGTCGTGCACGTAGCCCGTGACGTTGGAGGCTGCCTGTACCGAAACGATGTTCACTTGCCTGTCGGCAAGCTGCTGCTCAAACTCTTCCATGCGCAGGCGTCCCAGCTCGTCGACCTCAACATAGCGAACCTCGCCGGCATGGGCGCGCCAGGTGAGGTCGTTGGCATGGTGCTCGGATCTGGTGGTGAGCACGACGCTGTCTGGCTCGCAGAGCGCGCCACTTATCTTGTTGAGTCCGTCGGTTGCCGTGCCGCTAAAGGCGCAGGTATAGGTATCTGCAGGCGCACCAAAGAAGTCGAGAACGACCGGGCGAACGTTGTTGAACTGCTCGGTGGACCAACCGGACTTTTGACCCTTGCCGCGTCCGATGGACCCATACATGGGAAGGTGCGTTTGGATTGCCTCGAGTGCGCTCACCAGCGAGGGCGTAGTCGCCCCGTTGTCAAAGTTGATGGCGGGTTTTTTGGTGCCGTCTGCAAGCTGGACCTCTTCGTCCAAACCAATAAACTCGCTCCGTGCAAGCAATTTGGAGTTCTGGTCGATTGTTAGCTCGTGCGCAGCCGCAGAAGCGCTGGTTGCGTTTGCGGCTTGTGACGTCGCAGCTTCTGTGGCGGCATTGCTGCCGGCTTGCGAACCGCACGCGCCCAAGAATGCCGCAGCCATCCCTGCTACGGAAAGGCCTCCCACCTTGAGTGCGTCGCGCCTTGTTATGCCTGCCATGGTATCCCCCAACCGTTGTGTTTATGCCTACAACACATATACGTGAAAAGGAAGCGTGTGTCTCACCACACAGGGGTTTTCTGCGCAAACGGCGACAGAATATCTGCGAGTTATCAAAGCTCGTTATTCGGCCAATCTAACCCACTAGGCATTGCAGCCACACAAGAGATAGGCCTTGGCGTCAAGTGGCTGGCCATTACGCCACCGCAGCTTAAGAAAGGCGGGGAAGCAATAGAACTGCGCACTCTCGTCGGCACGACGTATGCGTTTGGAGAAGGTCGTATTGCCCAACGAACGCCAGCGATCGTCCGCAAGACCCTTATCCTGGACCCACTGCATAAGCGTACCTGCCGCGCCGTTCGCGTCGAAGCCGTGCCACGCGTCCGTGCCGGGCGGGCAGTTAAAGCGCAGGCTAACCCCCAAGGTGTTAGCGACCGTGCCGTCGGGCAGCACGTTGAACTGAAACTCGATGGGGAAGGGCGTGCGCGCCATCTCCGCGCACCATGGCAGCAGCGAGTCCGCCGAGGCATCGATGCCCACCCCACGCAGATCTTGCTCAAGACGCGTTGGGTCCTGCACATAGGCTTGCTGCACTCCGTTGCGCAAAACGCATTCAACCCGTATGCCCATGTTGGGTCGTTGGGGAAAAACGCCCGAATAGCAGGCGAACCAGCCGTGTGGGATGCGGCTCACGAACGTCTGATATGCCGCCGATGCCTCCTCGTTCGCGACCGTGGCAAGGAATTCGCTGGTAGTCTGGATGTGGTCGCCCCACATGAGAAGCTGGACTGCCGGACTATCTATATTCCCCGAGCTCACGTCATAGCTCAGGGCAAGCTGGCGCACCTGCGCCGCACTCTTTTGGCCAAACCACCTCATCGCCTTGGCACTGCATTCGTCCATGTTTGGGGCAATGGCCTGGCTGGATTGCAGGGCCTCCCGCGCGGTAAGTACGTGCAAGTCGAACCACGGTTCCCCGGCAAGCGGAATCTCAAACCACACTTCGGGAAACGCTTCGCCCGCGAGGCTTTGCACAAAGGCCTCGCGGGCAAGAGGGGCACATGAGCCAAAGAGTAACGCTTCACGCCCATCGCGCGCGGCGAGGGCGTATATAAGGTCGTACAACAGCACGCGATCTAACATGTTTGCCTCCTGTTAAGAGGGATTGCCATCCCGCGTGATACCGGCCACTAAACGTTCTCCGGCTTGGTGCCGTTCCAATTGTCGTCGTCCAAAACCGAGAGGTCACCTGCTGCCGCGAGCATGTCCAGCATGCTGTCGTCGAGCTCGCGCACGGTAAGATCCTGTTGCGAACGCTGTTGACGCTCAAGCTCTTCCACGGCGCGATTGTAGGCGCGAAGCCTTCCCCTGCTCAAACCAGAGAAGTCGTACTTTACATCCGATGCCTTGATTCCGTTCATGGTGTTACTCCTTTGTGCTCGTTCACTGTCTGTGTTGATGATTACTACGCACCTTGCTCGAATGTGTCCCAAAAAAGTTTTCGTAAATCTTTGCTTCAGCTTCGTGGGGTTGGTTATAGCTCATACGGACATGGGGTAATATAGACTTGCCGTATACAGAGAGGGATGAACATGGCTAGAACAAAGAGGACAGATAAGCTCACTCGCGAAGGCCTGGATGCGCTGTTCGAGGAGTTTTATCCCCGCCTCTTTAACTATATGTATTATCGCACACTCAACCGTGCCATCTCGGACGATCTTGTGGGCGACACCATGGTCAACATCGTGCGTGCGTACGAGACCTTCGACGCGAGCAAGGGCAATCTTGAGGCTTGGGTGTTCCGCATCGCGCGCAATACGCTGTTCTCGTTCTTCCGCAAGAACAAGGAGACGACGGACATCGACTCCATTCCCGAGTCGTTTGTCGCCTACGAGGAGGAGCCGGAGCTCGAGGATTCTGGCGACCAGGTTCGCAAGATGCTCGCATTGCTCAACGACGAGGAGCGCGAGCTGGTGTTCCTCAAGTACTGGGAGGAACTCTCCAACAAGGAGATTGGCGAACGGCTGGGCATGAACGCCTCCACGGTCTCCACCAAGCTATGGCGCGCCACGAGTAAGATGCGTGCTGGTGCGGAAAAGATGTAAGCTGTATACTGACTCAAATTATATATTTGCGTAATATGCAATATAAATAGATATAATACTGTAGAATGAACAACAGTATTATATCTATACTTTTGAGTTGAGGTGTATTGTATGGCCCTTGAATATTGCGATTCGTTGCCGGGACGCTCGGGCTTGGGAAGGCGTGGCCGCACCCCGTACCCTGCCAAGGAGATCGAGGCCTTTTTGGCATCGGAGAAGGAACAGCGGTATGCAAAGGTAACCATTGAGGGCAAGAAGCCCAAGAGCATGAACCAGTCGTTCCGCCTGTACCTCAAGAAGAACCCCGAGATCGCACAGAAGGTCGCCGTGCATCTTATTGGTGGCGAGCTGTATTTGGAGCGCTTGCAATAGGCATTGACGCCTTTGCCCTAGGCAAAGAAGCTTACCGGATGCACCACGTTGTCGCGTTCCGGGTCAATTGAGGCAAGCCGTGTGTCGCTGAGTTCCGAGAGGCGACGCACGGCTTTGTTGCCAAAGCGATGCCTGAGCTCGTCTATGGTGTGGTCGAGGTCGAGCAGTTGCATGCGCCTTGTTTCCTCTCCAAAGATGTCCAGTTGCATCCAGGTTTGGGCGGGGGAGAGGTTGGATGCATGCACGCCGAGCGCTCGAAGCTTTTCTCCATGGGCAAAGTCCCAGTCGGTACAGAGCAGGTCGGCCGCAGTCGAGCATATTTCGCTCGTGAGCTGCGTGGGACGCGCGAGCGTGGTTTGATGCGAACGCGAGGCAAGGGTTTTGAAGTCGCGCCCAAAGGCAGAGATGGTTCGGGCGGCAAGGCCTTGTGCGCGTAGGCGTTGTGCCACCGACTCTCCCATGAGCCAGATCACCTGCCTTGCCGTGGTCGCGTCCTCAACGTCAAAGGGAGTGGTAATGCCGTTTCCCACTCCCTTTACTATGTGGGCGATGTCACCGATGCTTGGTTCGTATGGCCGCACGGGTGCCTCGTCGAGTCCGCGCGCAAAGGACTGAATCACGGTTCCCATCTTTCCCAACATGCGTTGCACGGCGTAGTCGTCTGCCAGGGCGAGCTGGCCAATGGTGAAGATGCCAATGTGATGCAGCTTTCTTTCTGTTGCGGGACCCACATACAGGAGCTCGCGCACGCCTTTGGGCCATACGACCTGCTCCATGTGCTCGGGCTTTATTTCCATGAGCCCGTCGGGCTTGTCGTGGTCGCTGCCAAACTTGGCGAAGATCTTGTTCCAGCTTATGCCCACGCTTACGGTGACGCCAAGCTGGGTGGCAATGCGACGCTTGATATGCCTCGCCAGGCGCTTTGCGTCTCCGTTCCATGAGGGGAGGGTCTTGCTCACGTCCAGCCAGGCCTCGTCGAGGCCAAAGGGTTCCACGAGGTCGGTGTATTCGTTGTAGAGGCTGCGCGCTTGGCTTGAGTAGGCGATGTACAGGCCGTATCGTGGGGGGACGATGATCGCCTCGGGACAGGCGCGGCGTGCCTCCCAGAGCGTCATGGCCGTTTTAACGCCACGTCGCTTGGCCGGATAGCTGGCCGTGAGCACGATGCCGTGGCGGTTCTCCTCGTCTCCTCCCACGATTACGGGCCTTCCCCGTAGCTCCGGCCGTTCCGCCATCTCAACGGATGCATAGAAGCAGTTCATGTCCACATGCAGTATGGTGCGGGTGGTGTCCATCTTGCCTCCCAATACACGAACAGATGTTTGTGTTGGGTATTGTGGCAAATAGCTTGGACAGGAATCGGACCGACGCATACGGCTGCAGGCGGGGAGACAGTTCCCCCCGCCTGCAGCATCAAACTATCATTTGGGTATGGCGCCTACCATACTCCCAGGCCGCGCGCCACGATGGTGATGAAGTCCTGCACGTTGGTGACCACGGTGGTCGCAGAAAGGCTACCGCGGTCGAGCAGCTTGTTGACGACGAACTCGTCTGCGTCCACGGCATAGAAGTACACGGGTCGAATGGTCCCGTCCGCAAGCACGCGGAACGAGGGCGTCATGTTGCCCGTGGCAATCGTATGCAACATGGTGGCGAGGCAGATCACTGTGGTGGCATCGCGCACCATGTCGCGCATGGCGCTTTGTCCGGCGTAGGCATCGCCCTCAACCTCGGGCAGCGGACCGTCGTCGCGGATGGAGCCGGTGAGCACGAAGGGCACGTCTTGCTTTACGAGGCTCCACATAATGCCGTCGTGGATGTCGTGGTCCTCTATGAACTGCGAAATGGAGCCACTGCGACGGACCTCATTGATAACGTCAAGATGGTTGTAGTGGCCAAGGGGCTTGGACTCCTGGGTGTAGATGTCTTGGCCCAATGCCGTGTGCAGCATGGCCGCCTCGAGGTCGTGCGTGGCGAGGGCGTTTCCTGCCATCACGCCGTCAACATATCCTGCCTCCACCATGCGTTGCATGGCAAAGCGTGCGTCGTGGTCGAAGGCGAATGCCGGACCCATGACCCAAACCACCTTGCCGCGCTCCCGCTCGTACTTGAGGAGCTCGAAGAGGCGATCGTAGTCGCGTGCGAAGGCCGTCTCGCGGCTGCGTCCCTGCCTAAAGACGAACTTGTCCGCTCCGTCCTTGGCGGCGGGGTCCACAAAGCCGTCCGTGTGGACGAAGATGCCGTCCGAGCCGTCCTCGGTCCTGCCCAGCACGACTGAATCGCCAGCTCGCAGGTTACGATTCTCCACGACGTCAAGCGTGCCATCGGGGCGCAGGACTACCGATGAGTCCATGCGGCTCTCGGGGGCAAGACGCCATGCGCCGTCGACTTTAAAGTATTCGGGAAACATTGAGGTGCTGTGATATCCCACCGGAGCGACTCCGTCGTGGGTGGCCGTTGCCAGCTTAACGTTGGGTGTGTCCTTGAGTTCGGGAGACGAGAAGTCGGGCGCGTGATAGGTGGGCATCTCAAACTGCATGGGTTTTCCCTTCAAACGACAGAAGCATCATTATGACAAAAGAGCCACGTATCGTCACGGTAAAAAGCAAGGCAGCAAAAGAGGCACACCTCCTTTGCCGCCTTGGCGCATTCACGTGGGCTGTTGGCACTAGATGAGCGTGTGCACGTCCACGTACTCGCAGTCGTCGTAGCTGTCGGCGAGGTTCTTGCAGCATATCTTGCCGTCGTAGCAGTTGACGCCAGAGGCGATTACGTCGCTTGCCGCGATTGCCGCCTCGAGGCCCTTGTCCGCGATCTGCAGGCCATAGCGCAGGGTCGCATTGGTGAGCGCGATGGTGGAGGTGCGTGCGACGGCTCCCGGCATGTTGCCCACGCAGTAGTGCACGACGCCATCCTCAACGTAGATGGGGTCATCATGCGTGGTCACGTGCGACGTCTCGCCACAACCGCCCTGGTCGATGGCCACGTCCACGAACACGGCGCCAGGCTTCATTTCGGGCAGATAGGCCTTCTTGAAGAGCTTGGGTGTGCTGCCGCCCGGGACGAGCACGGCACCGATAACGAGGTCCGCCTCGCGCACGGCGCGCTCGATGTTGGCGTCGTTGGATACGAGCGTTTGCACGCGCGAGCCAAAGAGGTCGTCGAGCTGCTCAAGGCGCTTGAGGCTGATGTCGAGCACGGTCACGTTCGCGCCCATGCCAACGGCGATCTTGCAGGCGTTGCCGCCCACGGTGCCGCCTCCCAAAACCACGACGTTTGCCTTTGGGGTGCCCGGAACGCCGGCCAGCAATACGCCGCGGCCACCGTAGGTCTTCTCCAGATACTTGGCGCCCTCCTGCACGGCAAGACGACCGGCAATCTGGCTCATGGGGGCGAGCAGCGGCAGGCTGCCGTCGGTCTCTTGCAGGGTCTCGTAGGCAACGGCCTTGACCTTGCCCTCAAGCAGCGCGTCCATCTGCTCGCGGTCGGCCGCCAGGTGCAGGTACGTATACAGAATCAGGCCGTCGTGGAACAGCGCATACTCCTCGGGCAGCGGCTCCTTGACCTTTACCATCATGTCGACCAGCTGCCATACCTCTTTGGGATCCTCCATGAGACTGGCGCCTGCGGCTACGTACTCCTCGTCGGTGAAGCCAGAGCCTGCTCCGGCGCCCATCTCGACGTACACATGGTGTCCCGCAGCCACGTAGCTCTTCACGTTGTCGGGTGTGAGACCTACACGGAACTCGTTGTTCTTGATCTCTTTAACGCATCCAACCTTCATGTGACACCTTCCCGTTCGACGTTAGAAACGCATATGACTCTAGCGCAGTGCGGGCACGCAAGCCGTTTGTTTTTTCCAGTGGAAACCTTGCGGCAACGTGTGGGATCACCCGTCACTTGCGTGCGGCAGCGTCGTGGACCTTGTTGACGTTCTCGGGATCGCCGAACACATGGCGGTAGTAGTCCGTGGTGAGCACGCCGCGGCAATAGTTGATGCGGTTGGCGACGTCCTCGTTCTTTTGGGCCACATAGTCCTCCGGGATCTTCTTGGCATCATCGTTGGGCACAAACTCGCCTGAGCCCGCGTAATACGTTCCCAAGTCGCTCTTCCAGTCGTAGGAGAGGTTGAAGGCGAGCGGCTCCTTGTTGGAGAACACGTCACGTCCCGGCAGCAGGCGCGAGTCCCACTCGCAGCCAAACAGGTTGAGGAGCGTGGGCAGGATGTCGATGGCGCTCGTGGGCGTGTCCACCACGATGGGCTCTTCCTTCTCGAGGCTGGGGCTCCACATGATGAGCCTGTTGTGGTCGCGTTGGAAATAGGTCTGCACGTCGTAGCCATACAGTTCCGAGGTGTAGGGGAGCGAGCCCAAGGGACCATCGTCATCGAGTCCGTAGGGGAAGTGATCGGCTCCCATAACGATGAGCGTGTGGTCGGCCATGCCCCTGCGCTTGAGGCTCTTGATGAGCCACGACATGGCGCGGTCGAGCTCGATGTTGCAGGCAAGGTAGCCCTTCACGGGGTCGGAATACTCCAGGTCTGCGACTTTGTCCCAGTGCTTTTGGCTCATCGCGTTCTCGCCCGGCGTGTATCCGCTGTGCCCGCTCACGCTCATGTAGTACACGTTGAACGGCTCGTGCGCCGTGGAACCGTACAGGTGCTTGAAGGTTCCGCGCACCATCTCCAGGTCGCTCTGCGGCCACTGCCACGTGACCCACTGCTCAATGCCGTTGCCGTAACCCATAAACCCATGGTCGTAGCCAAGGTTGTTGTGGGTTTGGTCGCGGCTGTAGTAGGTGTACGTGTTGTTGTGGAACGCCCAGCCGTTGTAGCCCAGGCGGTTGAGGGCATTGCCTATGGTGAGGTAGTTGTTGTGCGTTGCCGTCATCTTTACCGAGCTGCCACCCTCGGTGGGAAGCAGGCCAAAGACGTTGGCGCATTCCCCTCCGGTGGTGCCGGCCGAGTCGAACTGATAGTAGTCGGTAAACTGGATGCCCTTGCGAGACATGCGCCAGAGCGTGGGCGTGGTGTCCTTGCGAATGGCCTCCGAACTGAGCGCCTCGGCGGTCACGAAGATGAGGTTGTAGCCTTTGAATCGACCCGTCATCTCGTTTTTGGTGCTGGGAGCGCATGAGTCAACGTACCGGTCCAGCTCGGCCCACGTTCCCTCGGTGCTCTTCGCGAGCTTTTTGAAGTTGATGTCGAGCACGTTGGGCTCGTATTTCTTGGCCTGTGGCGCCGCGTCCTTTTTGGTCCCTTGGCGAGACTCGGTTTGGTTGGATGCGCCTGCGTCCGTCTTGGTTGAGAACTGCAACCGTTGCGTGCCTCCCGTCGCCTGTGCCTGCACTTCCTTGCGAAGGCTGGTTATGAGGCCAAACGCATCAACCGATGCCGGAAAGCTGTATTGGTCCGTGTACGTGCGCCCAAAGGTGCCCATGGTAAACACGAGCACAAGCGCGGCGGCATATGAAATCGCGGCATTGCGCACATACACGATTCGTTGGGCCTTTGCCTTCTCTGGCTCGGTGGGTGCCTCTCCTGTCCCGAGCAGCGCGTATGCCAGGGCGGGAATCAGGAACAACACGATGTGGCCGATGCCGGTTGGCGAGAACACGAGCCCGGCGATTTGTCCCGAGAAGCCGGTGGTTGCGTCCGCTGCGCCCGAGAGTACCGTATTGAGGTCGTAGAACAGCTTGAACTCTCGGTACACGAAGTATTCGATGCAAAACACGACGCCCAGGAACAATGCGATGAGGCACTTGGCGATCTTGTTCGCTCGTGCAGAGGGCGCAAGCGTGCAAAGGAGCTCAAGAACGAGGCCGCCTGCCAGCGAGAACGCGAGCAAGAAGAGCAGCGCGGGCCAAAACCCACCGGTGGTCGACACCTTGAATGCGACCTCGAGCCAGATGAGCGTTCCGCACAAGTACCACCGCTCAAATTGGGCTTGATGGCGTTGGAGTAGTTGACGCACGTGTGATTCTCCTTTCGGCAAACGATGCACAGCGGGACCATGTTTTCTTGCGGTAGAACGGGTAAACGACAAACAACTGCCCGCAACCAGCTGTTGTGGTTGCGGGCCTTTCTGAGACGCAATACGTGTCGTCCCGAGCGTGCGTCGCTAGATGCGACCCTCCGAGCGCTCGTTGGCATACGACTCGTCGGCGAGGTAAGGCTCGGGCTCGCCTTCCCAAATGACTGCGCCGTCTACGATGAGTTGCTTAAG
>JAFWMI010000126.1 GCA_017513965.1 Atopobiaceae bacterium | reverse complement strand
GTGTGAGCTCCGCACGCTTGACGCCATCCGCCCCTCGCTCATGGATCCCGCCTGCAAGGGCCCCGAGGTGGTCTACGCCATCGCCATGGACGTGGGCCGCAGGCAAGACCTGCCTGCCATGCTGGAGCGCGATCTGCTCTACGGCGCGGTCACCTACTCCAAGGGGTTGCTGGGCACCGAGCCGGTGCGCTCCCAGGGCCACATCCACGCGGTCTCGCCCTCATGCGGGGCGTCCACATGCGAGGTCTACGAAATCTGGAGCGGCGCGGCCTACATCTACATGCAGGAGTCGGCCAAGGACAATCCGGGCCGCTGCTTTGCGGTCTACGCCAAACCCGGTGACGTGGTCATCGTGCCGCCCGACTGGGCCCACGCAACCATTGTGGGCGATGTGAGCCAGAACCTCACCTTCGGCGCCTGGTGCGTGCGTGACTATGGCTTTGACTACGATGACGTGCGCGCACACGGGGGAATCGCTTGGTTCCCGCAGGTGGAGGAGGGCAAGACTGAGTGGGTTGCCAACGCTGCCTACGCGCCTTCAAAGCTCGACGTTCGCAGGCCCCGCGTCTACGAAGAGTTTGGACTCAGGCAAGGCGTGCCTATCTACCAGCAGTTTATTGACAATCCTGACCTGTTCCTGTTTGTCTCTAAGCCAGATTCGGCCAAGGAATTGTGGGAGCACTTCGAGCCTTAGGAGGGTTTAACCATGAAGGTCATCGACGCGCGCGTCATGCATCACCTTTCGAACGGCGTGCCCGAAGGCGAGAACGTGACGAAGGCAGTCAAGCAGTATCGGGACGTGGCGTACCTGTACGAGAACCCTCGGGACGACAATCCCGTGGTGTACGAGGTGTACACGCACGACGAGGGACCTGCAAGCCCCGGGAACCTGTTCTGGGGCCTGACGGTCATGAAGCCCGTTGACTCACACGGCGAGTGCAACATGACGCGCGGACACTTCCACGAAGACCGCAGCTGCACCGAGTACTACTTCTGCCTGCGCGGGGAAGGTCTGCTCCTACTGATGGATGAGACGGGTGAGACCTGGGCCGAGCGCATGAGCGAGGGGTCGCTCCACCACATCGGCGGACACCTTGCTCACCGGTGCGTGAACACCTCCGAGAGCGAAGAGCTGTGGGTCGGCGCCTGCTGGCCGACCGTCTCGGGCCACGATTACGACGCCATTGAGCAGCGAGAGTTTGCTTACCGCGTCAAGCGCGTGGACGGCGAGATCGTCTTCGAGAAGCGTTAGCGTCGTGCCATGCTTGCCTCACGATTCATTCGCGGCCTTTCCATCGACTGGGAGCGGGTTCCTCAGGACTCCTACCTGCGTGGCATTCTTGCGCTCACACGCCTGGAGTCGCTGGAGCTCACGCATGACGTGACCATCTTTGTGGGGGAGAATGGCACGGGAAAGTCGACGCTTCTGGAGGCCATTGCGGTGGCGGCGGGCTTCACCCCGGAAGGCGGCACGCTCAACTTCACGCACAGTAGCTATGATGACGTGTCTGAGCTGCATGAGGCGCTCACGCTCGTGCGTGGCTTCTCGCGGCCACGATGGGGGCAGTACCTGCGCGCAGAGACCCTCTACAACGTGGCGACGCTCGTGAACACGGAGTACGCGGGTGGATACAAGTCGCTGCCTGACCTGCATGCGCAGTCGCACGGGGAGAGCTTCCTCTCCTTCCTGCGTTACGCCCCAGGCCGCAGCCTCTTTATTCTCGACGAGCCGGAGGCCGCCCTCTCTCCGCGACGTCAACTCGAGCTGTCCGAGCTGGTCGCGCAGCGCGTCAGCGAGGGCTCGCAGTTCATCATTGCCACCCATTCGCCCATTGTGATGGGCATAGAAGGGGCGCAAGTGCTCTCGTTTGACAACGGCCACGTGCACGAGGTGGATTGGCGCGAGACCGATGCGGTCCGTGTCATGAGGGACTACCTTGCCGATAGGCTTGGGTGACGTGCACTATCAAGTTTGCTGGCATGCCATAGAAAACAGTACCGTGGCCTCTCGGACGATAGCTATGTGTCGCTGCGCTCGCGTGCGATGAGGCGGTTGATGATGCCGCCCAAAATGAGGACGTAAGACACCATATACATCCAAAGCAGAAGCAGCGCCACCGTCGCGATGCTGCCGTAGAGCATCGTGTAGTTGCTGAAATTGTCTACGTACAAGCGGAAACCGAACGAAAGGATGCCGCATGCCAGTATCGCGCACACGGCACCTGGCAGCTGTGCCGTGAAGCTTCTCTTTCCCGCCGTCAAATGCGTATAGCATGCGGTAAGCCAAATCACGCCTGTTCCCATCGTCGCAAGGGTGATCAGGATGGCTGCGAAGACGTCTGGTCGCCGCAAGATGGGCACAAAGGTGGCTATCAGATGCAGCGCCCTTCCCCTGAAGATCAAATAGATTGTGACGGTGAGCACTATGTCTGTGATGAGGCCCGCCATGACCGAAATGACCGATACGGTAACGGCGCCCCTTGTTTCTTCCTGAGTGTAGGCGGCGTTGAGCCCAATGCGAAATGCCCGTGCACCTTTGGAGGCAGACCAGATGAGTGCGAGCGTCGAGAGCGAAAACGCAAGGCCGGAAGATGCGAAGGCGTCGGCTACAAGTGCCCCTACGCCCCCTGAAAGCGCTTCGGGAGTTATCGATGCGAGGAATGAGACGACATCCTGTTCGGTGAGTCCAACGGCGGACAACAATGAGATGCAGATGGTAAGGATGGGAACAAGAGAAAGGAACGTAAAGTAGGAGATGCTGGATGCATGGGTCGTGACGGAGATCCTGGAGATCTCTTCCCACAGGTCACACACCTTCTTCAGCGCATCCTTGAGCATCTATGATCCCTTCCTGGGTGGTGCTCGTGTGTCGTCACTATGATATCCAAACGTGGAAGAGATGGTGCTATGCTGACGCAGGCAAGGCCGTTCGCGGACGCGCGCGAAAGCCCCCTCTTCGCTCGGTTTGGACCTGAGAGGTAGCTCCTGGCATGTTGACCTACTTGTTAGTTACTGCGGTGATCGAGTTTATCCTCATGATGACGTTCAGGGACAAGCTGAACGCCCATGCGGAGGATCCTGACGCACTCTCGTATACCGCTCATAAGGACTATGACGAGACATTGGGATACTTCCCCGGAAAGAGCTTCTATGACGACAAGCATGGTCGATACGTGACCATGTACCGATACAAGTGGGAGTACCAAGGGAAGCTGCACAGGGTCATGTTCACCGACGACCCGAACAACCAGTGGGAGCACTACCTCATGACCTTCCCTGAGGAGATCACGATCACCATCAACAGGAAGACGGGGAAGCTGTACCAGGACAAGGGCGAGAAGGCCGTCCTTCACAAGTACTTGCTGACGCTCGCTGCGTCATTCGTCATTGCGGCAATCATCATGTTTGCGGTACCAGCGGTTTTCGTGCTGGCATTCTCTTGGTTTGCTCGAGTGGTATAAGCCGCCTCTTTCTCACATCGGCAACGCGCGCCATGAAGGTGCGGTGCGAAGCCTTGATGATGCGAGCGCTCACAATAGGTTCTCGACAGCG
>JAFWMI010000125.1 GCA_017513965.1 Atopobiaceae bacterium | reverse complement strand
TGTCGGGCACCTCTACGTAGGAGATGGCGCCACCGGGGGAGAGGTGCTGGAACGTGCTTTCGAATTGCAGCTTGGTAAAGGCGTCGATCTCCTCGGTAACGTGGACGTGGTAGCTGTTGGTAATGTAGCCCTTGTCGGTAACGCCGGGGACGATGCCAAAGCGGCGCTGCAAGCACTTGGCGAACTTATACGTTACGGACTCGATGGGCGTGCCATAGATGGAATAGTCTATGTCCTCGATGGCCTTCCATTCGGCGCAGCGGTCGTTCATGTGCTGCATAACGGAGAGGGCAAACTCGGTGGCGTGAGGATCGGTGTGCGAATAGCCCGTCATGTACTTTACGCACTCGTAGAGACCGGCATAGCCCAGGCTGATGGTGGAATAGCCGCCATAGAGCAGGGGGTCGATGGGCTCGCCCTGGCCAAGACGTGCGAGTGCGCCGTGCTGCCACAGGATGGGCGCCGCGTCGGAGAGCGTGCCCAGCAAACGCTCGTGGCGTGCGCGCAACGCACGATGGCACAGGTCCAGACGCTCGTCGAACACCTGCCAGAACTTGTCCATGTTGCGGCCGGACGACAGGGCGACGTCGGGAAGGTTGATGGTTACGACGCCCTGGTTAAAGCGACCGTAGTACTTGGGCTTGCCCGGCTCGTAGTTGCCTGCGTTGGCCACGTTGTCGTACCCGTTGCCGGAGCGGTCGGGCGTAAGGAAGGACCGACAACCCATGCAGGTATAGCAGTCCCCGTCACCGTTGCCATTGATCTTGAGCTTGAGCATCATCTTCTCGGAGATGTAGTCTGGCACCATGCGCTTGGCCGTGCACTTTGCCGCCATCTTCGTAAGGTAGAAGTAGGGGCTTC
The DNA here is from genome assembly GCA_017513965.1 of Atopobiaceae bacterium. Classification (GTDB taxonomy): domain Bacteria; phylum Actinomycetota; class Coriobacteriia; order Coriobacteriales; family Atopobiaceae; genus RUG440. The sequence continues at coordinate 25,995 of JAFWMI010000125.1, read as the reverse complement.
CCTCGTACACGTTGTCTTCCTCGAGCACATAGATGAGCTTGGGGAACGCCGGGGTAATCCACACGCCCTTCTCGTTCTTGACGCCCTGATGGCGCTGCTTGAGCATCTCCTCGATGATGAGTGCGAGGTCGGCCTTCTCCTGCGGGTTGCGCGCCTCGTTGAGGTACATGAGCACGGTGATGAAGGGGGCCTGGCCGTTGGTGGTCATGAGCGTGACCACCTGGTACTGGATGGTCTGCACGCCGCGTGCGACCTCCTCGCGCAGGCGCTTCTCCACCATGGTGTCTATCTGCTCTTGCGTGGCATGAAAACCGATGGTCTCCATCTCGGCATACACCGAGCGACGGATCTTCTTGCGGCTCACGTCCACGAACGGCGCCAAGTGCGTGAGGCTTATGGACTGGCCACCGTATTGGCAGCTCGCCACCTGCGCGATAATCTGCGTGGCAATGTTGCAGGCCGTGGAGAACGAATGCGGCCGCTCGATGAGCGTGCCGGAGATTACGGTGCCGTTCTGCAGCATGTCGTCGAGGTTTACGAGGTCGCAGTTGTGCATGTGCTGGGCAAAGTAGTCGGAGTCGTGGAAGTGGATGATGCCCTCGTTATGGGCCTTTACCACGTCCTCGGGTAGCAGCTCGCGCATGGTGAGGTCCTTGGATACCTCGCCGGCCATGTAGTCGCGCTGAACCGAAACCACCGTGGGGTTCTTGTTTGAGTTCTCCTGCTTCACCTCTTCGTTGTTGGACTCTATGAGCGAGAGAATCTTGTCGTCGGTGGTGTTCTTATGGCGCTTTTGGTTTTGCAGATAACGATAGATGATGTAGCGACGGGCCACCTCAAAGTGATCGAGTGCCATGAGCTGATCTTCTACGAGGTCTTGTACCTCCTCAACCGTAACGGTGTGTCCCGCCTCGGCGCACTGATCCTCAACATTGAGCGCGGCAAACTGAATCTCGCGCTCGGTAAGGCGTACCTCTTCTGGCGCCTCGCCGTTTGCCGCAGTGATGGCATTTACGATTTTGCCCGTGTCAAAGACCGCCTCAGATCCATTACGCTTGATAATCTTCATGGTCGCCCCGTCTCCTTTGCCGTAAAATGCACAATTCCATCCATCGAACGTGTTCGCACACGTTCCCCGTAGTCGTGTCATTTTTTGTACCGTGGTGCGTTGCTGCTGTGGTCGTTTGGTCCATATCGTGTGTTCGCAACTACTATGCCACAACTGGTTGTGTTGAAATAAGATGAAAACCACTAGATGTTGTTCATAAGTTCGTTGATTCTCTGTCGATAAACGGCATTGACGCAGGTTGTCCGCCTGCCATTAATTAAACTTTGCAGCTTAATTCCCTCAGATATTTTTTTGAGCATACCTCAACTCCTCCATCTATCGATTTGTGTTGCCATGGTCAAAGAAACGTGCTAAGAGGCGAGATTAGAGCTCGTCTGCCACGGGTAACTGTTACTGGTGGCAGACCAAATACATGCGAACGGGTAGAATGGACTGGTTCTGTTGTAGGCGCGAGGAAGGGAGGGAACATGGTTGCATTGCGCATGCGGGCGAAGCGAATTCTCTGCCTGCTTGTCGCGGCGTTCTTTGTGGTCTCCCTTACGGCTCGGCCCGCGCGGGGGGAGGAGCATGCCTCTTCTGTGCGGGTGGCGACAGCTCAAAGCACACAAGTCATGGTGAACGTGAGCTTTGTTGCTCCCGACGGCGAGTGGGATCGCGTGGACGGCGTTACGCTGGAGGCGGGAGCGACGGCTTGGAGCGCAACGAAGGCGGCGCTCGTACAATCACGCCTCTACTACACGACGGGCCTTCCCTCGTCGAGCGATGCGCTGGTATCGCTTACGCGCAGCATGGACGAGGCGCCTCTTGCGTTTGACGTCTCCACGGGTAGCGGCTGGCACCTCTACCTCAATGACAAGCGTTGCCGCAAGTCCGCCTCCTCTTGTGTTTTGGCCGACGGCGACGAGGTCTCGTGGCGTTACGAGGTGGGGACGTTTCGTGTGCGGGTCTCGGTAGTCGGGCCAGGCGGGACAGATGCCGCGTTTTGGGTGCGTCCTACAAGCGTGCGCATAGACTACGCGCAGAACGCGTGGGATGCATCGCGCGAGGTGTTTGAGAAGAGCGGCTACAAAAGGGGCAGGCTCCTGTCGTATACCGTGGCGGAGGATGGGTATGTGACGCTCGATTCGCTTGCGGCACTTGGCGAGAACGGCATTACAGGCGAATCCTGGCATGCCTACGTAAACGGGGAGCTCGTGGACGACATCGCCCATGCCGAATTGAGGGCGGGCGACAGCATTTGTTGGTACTACGCAGGCAATGGAGAGACCTCGCTTCCGGACTTTGTGCTCAAAAGTGGGGCAGCCTCTCCCAATCCAACAGAATCCGTGCGCATAGCGGGCGTCGTCGCTCAGGCGTGGTCGCATGCGGTGATGGATGACGAAGACGAGGGGCTTGCTTCCCTTCCTGGAGCGTCTGGGCTGCAGCTGAGCGGCAGCGAGCGACTTGCCATGCTCTCCCATGCCCCGCATGCGCGTCTTGGTGTGCCCGCATGCGCTGAGGACGATGGTTCGTGGGCGGCAAGTCTCGCCTACGTCTTGGACGGGGCGGTTGGCACTGGTATGGGAGGGTGCGGAGCCAAGGGGCAAGACGGAAGAACCTATTACGTGGATGCACGAGGGTCGGTCGTGGCTCTTGAGGAGCGCACGTAGTCTTGTTTCGTGTTTTCGTTCAACACGTTAATAGGGCGATACATATGTAACGGTGGACACGTGGCTTTGGGGGGTGCGTGGTACCATGTGCGCGCACTTCCAAGGAGATAGGAGACGCCATGATCGCCATTCCTGCAGGGTACGAATCGCAACTCTCGCTCTACGACACCCAGCGTGCCATCGAGCGCATAAAGCACGTGTTTCTTGCCAAGCTTTGCGCGGCACTGCACCTCGTGCGCGTGACGGCGCCGCTTGTGGTGGATCCTACGACGGGCTTGAACGACAACCTCAATGGCGTTGAGCGGCCCGTGGGTTTTGACGTGCCCGCGGTGGGTTCGGACGCCGAAGTGGTGCAGTCATTGGCCAAATGGAAGCGTTGGGCGCTCAAGCGGTACGACTTCAACGTGGGCAAGGGCGTCGTGTGTGACATGAACGCGATTCGTCGTGACGAGGAGCTCGACAACCTGCATTCGGTCTATGTGGACCAATGGGATTGGGAGAAGGTCATTGACGAGAAGCAGCGCACGCCTGAGTATCTGCGCGAAGTGGTGCGTCGCATCGTTACGGCCATCTGCGGCACGCTCGATGAGCTCAAGTGGTACTATCCGCAGCTTGGGACAGAGCTGGAGCGCGACATTACCTTTGTTACCGCCCAAGAGCTCGAGGACTTGTATCCCACGCTCTCGCCCAAGGAGCGTGAGGACCGCTTCGTGTCGGTGCACCACACGACGTTTATTCAGGGCATAGGTGGTGCGCTGCGTTCGGGTAAGCCGCATGACGGACGCTCACCGGACTACGACGACTGGAGCCTTAATGGCGACCTGCTCTTTTGGGACGACGTGCTGGGGTGCGCATTCGAGGCGAGCAGCATGGGCATTCGTGTGAGCCCCGAGTCGCTCGACCGCCAGCTCTCTATTGCCGGCTGTGACAATCGGCGTGAGCTACCCTTCCACAAGGCACTGCTGGCAGGCGAGCTGCCGAGTACCATTGGTGGTGGCATTGGCCAAAGTCGCCTGTGCATGCTGCTGCTCGGCAAAGCCCACATAGGCGAGGTGCAGGCCTCCGTGTGGGACAGCCAGACGGTGGAGCTGTGCCGCGAGGCCGGCGTGCAGCTACTCTAGCGGGAAGGCGTACTTGATGGGCGGGGCACGTCATATGGCGCAACGGCCACGGCGCAGGCGCTGGCCGGTGTTGGTGGCTTGCGTCTTGGCAGTGGCTCTTGCGGGGGGCGTGCTTTTGGCCATGCGTATGCAGGCGAGTGGCAACGGCAACAAAGCGGACGAGATGCCGTCGGAGGCAGCGGACGTGCGTCGCGATCAAGGCCAACCGAATGCTACTGCAGAGCAAAGGCCCGACCCTCAGTCTGTACAGCCGCGCAAGACCGAACTGGCAACGCTGCTGGCGGAAGGGCGCGTTGACTCCATACGCCTGGTGGGGGACAGCATAACCGCAGGGTATGGCACGGATGGGTATGTGGATCCCGACCTCGCCGGTGAGGGTGACGTTATCTATGATGATGGTGAAGGCACCGTACATAGAGAAACCTCATCTGAGGCGCAGAGCTGGGCAAACGAGTTTCGCAGCTATGCGAGTGAGCATGGTGTCTCCCGCTTTGTGAATGCGGGCATCAATGGCGCCTTTATGGCTGGTTTGGCAGAACGTCCCCAGGCATGGCTCGGCGAGGGAGCTGACGTTATCTTCGTGGCGTTGGGCACCAACGACGCAGGCTACTATGGGCCAGAAGAGTATAGAGATGCAAGCGAGCGAGCGCTCGCGGCAGCTGCGGACGCCTGCAAGATCCTCGTGGTGGTCTCACCGGTGAGCGACTTGAGGCCTGAGCCGATGTTGGTGGAGCCGGCTGGCTCGCTTGGCGACATACTGCATCAGATTTGCGAGGCACGCGGCTATCTTTTTGTGGATGCACGTGATGCCGTTGCGCCGGAGCAGTTTAGCGAGGATGGACTTCATCCCACGACTGATGGGTCGCTTGCCATTTGGGCGTGCATTTGCGACACGCTCGACTTGTGACGGGACCATCCTCGTTGGCATTCAAAAAACTAAACCGCTTGCGATGTAGTGGTCAATCAGACTTCCACGTATCGTATGCTTCCATATAGTACGGGACAGCCGATTGAGGTTGTTGCGAAAACGACGCAGGCAAACGGAAGGGGCGGGCATGTGCACAGGCATTCGCTTTACTGACAAGAACGGCAACATGTACTTTGGCCGGAATCTCGACTGGAGCTGTGGGTATGGTCAGCGTGTGGTCATCACACCCACAGGCTGGAAACCCAACTCACCGTTTGGGGCGATTGCCGAGCTCAAGCGCCCGGTGTATGGAATGGGAATCGTAGCCGAGAACACCCCGCTGTACTTTGATTGTGCCAACGACGGAGGTTTGGCCGTGGCCGGCCTCAACTTCCCCGGCTATGCCCAGTACGAAGCGGATGCCGTGGAGGGCAAGACGAACGTGTGCGCATGGGAGTTCCCGCTGTGGGTCGTTGCCAACTTCCAGACGGTGGACGAAGTTGAGGAGGCGCTCAAGAACACCGCCATTGTGGACCACCCCATCAACGAGCAGTTCCCGTGTTCGCTGCTGCACTGGATCATTGGCGACGCGACCCGCAGCATCGTGGTGGAGTACATGGCAGACGGCATCCACGTGTATCACGACGGCTTTGACGTACTGGCCAACCAGCCCACGTTTGCCTATCATGCCGAGAACGTTCGCAGCTACATAAACTGTAGCGCTGAGGTGGCAGGTCCCGTTACGTGGGGTTCTGAAGAGCTCACCGCCTATGGCTCGGGCAGCAGCATGCGCGGGATTCCGGGCGACTGCTACTCTCCCTCGCGCTTCGTTCGCGTCGCGTACTTCAACGCGCACTATCCCCAAAAGGAGACCGAAGAGGAGAACGTCAGTCGTCTGTTCCACACGCTGGGCGGCGTTTCGATGGTGGACGGCGCGGCCAAGATGGGCGATGGTGCCTACGAGATTACCGTCTACACGGGTGGCGTGTCCACGCGCACGAACACCTACTACTACAACACCTACGACAACCCCGCGATAGTGAGCGTGGCACTTGCCGACTACGACACCACGGGAACGGAAATCGTGCAGGTAGCCTGAGGGTAAAGGCGGCATTGGGGGCATGCCCCTCAATGCGTGAGGTCAAGTCGCTGCAAGACGTTCGACCAAAAGGCAATGTGAGCCACGCGGAGGTGGTAAGGTAGTGCGCATGGCACCCAACCTGAGGAGCTTCCATGACTTGGCCCATCACGCTTCATACCGATCGTCTTATCCTGCGCCCTTGGAACGAGCTGGATGCCGAGGCGCTCTATACCTATGCTTCGGATCCCGCCATTGGTGCCGCAGCCGGCTGGCTTCCCCATTCGAGTGTGGAGGAAAGCCGGCGCGTCATCAAAGAGGTGCTCTGTGCCCCAAACACCTTTGCCATCGTCCTGCGCGATCCAAAAAGCCAAGAGACAAGGCTCGAGACGAACCAGAAGGATGTTCCCGTTGGAGCGATTGGTCTGCGCATTGGTGAGGATTCGGACTTGGCCATAGGGAGCGACCAGGCAGAGCTCGGTTTTTGGATTGCCAAGCCGCTATGGGGCGAGGGGCTCATGCCCGAGGCAGTTCGCGAAGTGATGCACTATGCGTTTTGCGATTTGAAGCTTGCTGCCATATGGGCAGGCTCGACCGACGACAACGAGCGCAGCCGTCGAGTCATGGAGAAGACGGGCTTTACGTATCAGCGTTCCATTCGGAATCGTCCGCGCAAAGTGGTGGGCGACTACAAGACGGAGGACGTCAACTGGATAACGCGTGATGAGTGGGAGATCCTGCTGAACGCTGACCCAACGGATGCCGACGCCGTTCGCGCCCAGCAGGTGGAGGCCGACGATATTGTCGCGACGATCCCGCGCATTGCCATGGTGAGGTCGGGCGGGCAGACCGGTGCGGATCGTGGCGCCCTTGATGCGGCACGCGAGGCGGGCGTACCTATCTGTGGGTGGTGCCCGCCAGGTGGATTGGCCGAGGACCTGCCTGAGGCACCAGGCCTTTTGGCCCGTTACCCAGAGCTCAAGGAAGGTGTGAGCGAGGGGTACGTCGAACGCACTGCCTGGAACGTGCGCGACTCACACGCGACGCTCATCGTGGCACCGGCAGGGCTCGAACCCTGCAGCGGGACGCAGATGACCGAGTACTTTGCGCAAAGCTATGGCCGGCCATGTTTGGTCATACGTGGCGTAGCGGAACTCGGTGAGGCGCGATCGTGGCTCGAGGGCCTTGGTTACGGCATAACGCTCAACGTGGCCGGCCCACGCGAGAGCAAGACCCCCGGCACCTATGCAATCACCAAACAGGTGGTGTCGCTGCTGCTCGCGTAGGAAGCGGGTGGAGTTGGAACGAGGACTGTCTGCCGTCCCAACGGCTACGCAAAGAAGAACTTGGTGATGGTGAGCCGGTTACGTCTGTTCCTGTACTCGTAGTGCATGCTGTCCATGGTCCGTCGCACGAGGAAGATGCCAAGACCGCCGATGGTGCGCTCGTGGATTCCCAAGGTCACGTCGGGGTCTTCGTGCGCGAGTGGGTCAAAGGGAATGCCCTCGTCTTCAAGGGTAATCGACACGCCCTTCTTGTTGGGGATCGCGTCGATGCTCACATATACCTTTCCCAGGTTTCCGCCATAGGCATAATGCGAGATGTTGCTAAAGAGTTCGTCCAGGGCAATGTCGATTTGTGCCATCGCCTTTTTTGGGCACCCTAAGCCAGCGAGCACTTTGTTCGCGGTCGCCGTAAGAACGTCTACGTTCTCTATGTTGGTATCGAGCTCGAGCTGCATGACAAACTCCTTTCTGGCCCTAGCGTAACGCGAACATGGCCAAAACGTCAAACGCGGACGGGTTTGGACCCATATTAAACTCTTATGCAGAGGCGACGCCCTCATGATGCCGCAAAAAGACCTCCTCGGCCTCGCGGGCCTGCCGCCTCCGCGTTTCGTCGTCTATCAGCTTTGTGCGTGCGATGCTTCCCATGGTGCGGGGGAGGGCGAACAGACGTAGCCGTTGCTCGATTTCCAGCGTTGAGGAGTCAGCTGCAAGGCCGTAGTATGAGCGGAGAAACGCATCCCACAGGTCGTCTAACAAGGGTTCGCGCATGCCCGTTAGTCGCTCGGCGCCACCAGGACGACGCGCAGCCACCCGTACCACATGGAAGGTGCCGGCGAGGTCGATGATGGGATCGCCCATGGAGGCATCTCCCATGTCGATGAGCGTGAGCTCTCCATCGGCCGTCACCATAATGTTTGCCGGGTGAAAGTCGCCATGCACAAAGGTGTTGCGAGTGGGGATGTTGTCCACAAAGGTGCGGAGGCTGTCGATGGTGGTATCCGCATAGAGGCCACTCTGCTCTGCGCGGTCTATCCAGCCATGGAAGATGAGGCGTGCATCGGGCAGGGAGCCCTCGTCAAAGTGCGTCTCGTGCATCTGTCGGGCAAGGTCTGCCATACGCTGGCCGTAGGCACGCACTTGGTCGGGGTGGGCGCTCACCACCTCGCCTATGGTTTGGGCGTCGATGAGCTCGTAGACAATGCCGTACTCGTTGCCTGCACGCACCGTCTCAAAAGGAATGGCAGAGGGAATGCCGTGCAAGAACGCCTCCCGCGCACTCCGTTGCTCGCGCTCTATGGTTGCCAGCGGGTTGACGGCAGGGTCGTACACCTTGGCGACGCGCTCAGCGTCGAGGCGATACACGCGCCCAAAGGCGCCTGCGCCAATTTGGGAGAGGTTCTTGAGCGAGAGCTCCCGAGGCCGACGCGTTACGTTCAACAAGCTCGTGAATCCCGTCTGCTGAAGAACGTCATACACTGCAGAAGACGCGTTTGCCATGCGCACCTCGTCGCACGCCTTAAGAAGCTTGAGTACCATCCGTAGGCCTGCGCTCGATATGTAGGTGAGGTCATCGACGTCGAGCGTAATCCGATTGGCGCCATTACGGCTCAGCAAGGCTTCTATCTTGGCATATGCGTCCTCCGCGTTGGATGAGTCGATTCTGCCCTCGAGGAAGACGGTAAGGGTTCTGCCTTCTTCGGTATGCCTCATTGCCCCTCTCCCATGTGGTCGGTTTCCCAAATGAGCTCGCCAAGCGTCGCATAGAGATGGTCGGGCTCTACAGGCTTCGAGAGGTGCGCGTTCATGCCGACTTGCAGCGACCGCTGCACGTCCTCGTCAAAGGCATTGGCCGTCATGGCAATGATGGGGATCGTCTTGGCATCGGGTCGGTCGAGTGCGCGAATGGCCGTCGTAGCCTCAAGGCCGTTCATCTCGGGCATCTGGACGTCCATTAGAATGGCATCGTATGTGCCGGGCGCGCTTTCGCGGAACGTCTCAACGGCGATGCTGCCGTTGAGTGCGTGGGTTACCTCTATTCCTTTCAGGTGGAGCAACTCCGTTACTATCTCGGCGTTGATGAGTATGTCCTCGGCAAGCAAGAGATGCCTGCCATGGAGGTCTGCTTGCTCCCTTACTTTGCTGAGCGTCATGTTGTTTCGCCGTGCGATGCGCTCGAATTCGTCTATAACGTTTGCCGCGAACAGCGGTTTTGCCAAAAAGCTGTCCACGCCCACGTGGAGCGCCTCGTCCATTATCTCGTCCCAGTTAAAGGATGTGAGGATGATGACGGTGGTCTCCTTGTTGTATCGCTTGCGGATTTCGCGCGCCACCTCGAGGCCATCCATGTTGGGCATCTTCCAGTCCAGCAGAACGAGGTTATAGGGCTCGTGCTTGGTGTGCCGCAGCTCAAGCAACCGAAGCGCCTCCTGGCCGCTATAGCATGTGTCTGCGCTTATGCCTGCCTCGTCCAGCACGATTCGTGCGTGCTCCGCGGCGAGTTCCTCGTCGTCTACCACGAGGATGCGCATGTCCTTGGGCTGTATAAAGCTCGTGGACGCACCTTGGTGATCGCTGTTGTTAAGCGTGACGGTAACCGTAAAAGTCGAGCCCACGCCCTTTTTCGACGTCACTCGAATGGTGCCGTTCATGAGCTCCACGATGCTCTTGGCAATGGCCATGCCAAGGCCAGTGCTGCCATACTTGCTGCTGCGACTGCCGTCTTCCTGCGTAAACGTGTCGAAGATCTTGGGGATAAAGGACTCGTCCATGCCAATGCCGGTGTCGCTCACCTCAAACGTAATCGTCGAGTGGTTCTTGAAGACGGCCGTGCGTTCCACCGTGAGAGAGATGCTGCCAGGTGCGTCGGTAAACTTGATGGCATTGCTCAGGATGTTGATAAGTACCTGCTTGAGCTTCATGTCGTCGCCGATGTAGTAGTCGCTCACGCCACCGATGATTCTGCACTCGTACTCCAGACCCTTCTCGCTGCATTGCGACATCACCATCGTGTTTATCTGCTCGAGCATGGCGGCAAAGGAGAAGTCCTCCTTGCGCAGCAAGAGCCTGCCGCTCTCAATACGGCTCATGTCCAGGATGTCGTTGATGAGGCCGAGGAGGTGCTGGGCGCTCCCGCCGATTTTCTCCAGATACTCACGAGCCTCTTCGGGTAGTTCCTTGTTGCGCAGCGCCAGACTGTCCAATCCGATGATGGCGTTCATGGGCGTACGGATCTCGTGGCTCATGTTGGAGAGGAAGGCGGTCTTGGCCTTGTTTGCCTCCTCGGCAGCGGCCAGCGCCTCTGCCAGGGCTTGGTTTCTGGCAAGCGTCTCACGCATGTCGGCGTCGATTATGGTAAATCCGAGTCCCACGGCGTGCACAATGTGGTCGTCCCGATCCTCCGCATGGCGCACGCCCGCCATGCGGATCATCTCGTAGTACTCCATGCCATTGCGGTGAGCCAGGTAACGGTAGGAGATGATGAGGTTGCTGGCGAGTGCCTGGCGTACGTTGTCAGGCTCAATAAACGCAAGGAACCCCTCGCGATAGCTCTCCTCAACCGAATGGTTTGCATACCACGTAAAGCGCTCAAGATAGGGAAAGTGCACGCCTTGTTCGGTTTGCTGGGAGTCGGTGGGGTCTGCGCGGTAGCACACCGCGTCGTCGTTGTCCAAGTCCACGTGGTAGACGCTGCGATAGTCGGAGGCGAGTGCCGTAATCATGCGGTCCTGCTGCTCCTTTTGCGCTTGTTCCTCAAGGAGCTTGCTCTGCAGTGCAAGAAGCTCTTCCATCTCGTGCTGGTGTACTTCCGCCTCTCGCATGCGCGTCATTTGGGTAACGTCCACGCACATGCCAAGGATGCACAGGCGACCCGTGGCATCACTAAACTTGAGCTTGGTGGTTTGGAGGTTCCTTGTTTCGCCGTCGGCGTCCGGGACGTCCTCAAAGAAGATGTAGGGCTCGTCCTGCGAGAGCGCCCGTTGGTCGTCCTCCGCAACGTGAGATGCCGTAACGGGATCAAAGAGGTCGGCGTCGGTGAGTCCCACAACGTCCTCGGGAGAGGCCTTGTGCACATACTCCGCAAAGGGTTGGTTACACGCCAGGTAGACGCCCGTATTCGCGTCCTTGGAAAAGCTCATTGCCGGCATGTTCGAGAGAAGCGAGGCGACCGATCCCATAAGGTCCGCGAGCTTCGCGGCAGACCGCACCTCCTCCATGAGTCGACGGTTCTCCTCCTCGCGCCGTTCTTTGAGTTCGGTGATGTCTGAGATAAACACCGTATACACGCCGGCCTTGTCGGTGGTCTCCATATAGTGGCCGTGGTCTTCTACCCAGCGGATCGTGCCATCCTTTTGGATAATCCTATACTCCACGTAGTCGTTCTTGTCTTGACGATGGGCAATCTGCCCGTTGATGGATGACTGAATCTCGTCGTAGTCGTCTGGATGTACCATGCCACGGAACGTGTACCCTGTAAGTGCCGTAAAATCGTCGACGTTATCGCACCCAAACATGCTAAAGACCTGATGGTTGGCATAGACCAGGCGTTCCGGCTCCTTGGTGTAGTAGATGAAGAATCCACCTGGCATTGCTTCGCCGATGGCCTCGATAACCTGGAGCGTTGTGTCGTTGAGCTCAAAGAGGGTCTCGTACATGTTCCAAGGCCTCCCACATCGTTGCGTTTGCCCGCATGAATGTAAGTATAGAGAACTGTTTTGATGCATGCTACAAGCAAACACGCGCGCGGCGCATGCTCTACAGCTATGCGTCTGCCATGCATTTCTTGCGTTAGTACTTTTCTCTTGCGTGAGTTTCCGCTAGCATAGCTGTGTTTGAGAGTCAATCAGTGAGGAGACCGCATGTCCGGACACTCTAAGTGGGCTACCACCAAGCACAAGAAGGCAGCGATCGATGCCAAGCGCTCGTCGCTCTTCTCCAAGCTTTCGCGCAACATTACCGTCGCCGCCAAGGTAGGCGGGGACCCCAACCCGGATAACAACGCGTCCCTTGCGGCAGCCGTTGCCCGTGCGCGCATGGTTTCCATGCCCAACGCCAAGATTAAGGCAGCCATCGACAAGGCATTTGGCTCCGGCTCCGATGCAGCCGTGTACAGCGAGATTACCTACGAAGGCTATGGTCCTGCAGGCGTGGCATTCTATGTTGAGTGCCTTACCGACAACAAGAACCGCACCGCGGCTGACGTCCGTTCCGCCTTCACTCACTCCGGCGGCAGCCTGGGCACGACCGGTTCGGTGGCGTTCCAGTTTGAGCGCAAGGGTTCCATCGCCGTGGAGAAGGTCATCAAGAGCGACGACAAGAAGATTCCCGACCGCGAGAACGCCGTGGACGAGGACGAGTTCATGATGGCCGTTGCCGAGGCTGGTGGCGACGATTACGAGGACGCTGGCGACGAGTGGATCGTGTGGACCGCATACGATGCCATCCAGGAGGTCCAAAAAGGTCTTGAGGAGCAGGGCATCGAGGTCAAGGGTTCCGAGCTTACGCGCGTTCCCACCACGCCCACCCAGGTGAGCGTGAACGACGCAAAGAAGGTCCAGCGTCTGGCCGATCGCCTAGATGAGCTTGAGGACGTCCAAAACGTGTACAACACGATGGACGTCACGGACGAGATTGCCGAGGCACTCGACGCGGAGTAGCTCGTGCGACAAGATATGAGCAAGGAGGCAGCCGAGGAGATTCTCGAGCTGCCTCCTCAGTATACAAAGGAAGACGTGCGCAGGGCGTACACGAGACTTGCGCGGAGGTATCATCCCGATGCCGCGGCCAGGCATCATTTGGATCCTGCCGCCGCGCAAGCGCGCATGGTCGAGGCGAACAAGGCCAACGAAACGCTCAGGCTGCTGTTTGAGGAGCGTCCCAATCGCGTGGTCAATCGCGGGTTTGGGAACGTTGGCGAACGCGCGAACTTCTATGAGGCCTATGCGAACGAAAACATCTGGGAGACTTCGGAGGGGTGGAGCAGCGAGTCCTCAACGGAGAAGCCCAGGCTTGGCGTGCGATCAGTTCTTTTGGGGCCGGTGGTGCTACGCGTTCTTTTGACCGCGGTCTTTGCGTATGTATGGTGGCTCACCTTTCCGCTGCTTGCGCATAACAGGGATGCCTACTTTCCCCAAGGGACATGGACGCTCATGGATGTGGCGCGACTTGTGGCCGCAATCGTGTATCCCACGTATTTGCTGTTATACGAGGGCGTCTCGGGGCTGATTTCGGGCTTTGTGCGAGAGGTGCTCAACGGTGTGGTGTCGTGGATAACGGGCCGCTACATAGATTTGCGTCCGCATAGTGCGTCGTATGGTTGCGCGCTGTACAAGCTGCTGCGCGAGCAGGTGTACGCGCTAATTCTCGCACCTATTGCAATTTTCTTCGCGGGGATGTGCCTTGGTGCGGACGTCCTGCCGCTCAAGATCGCATATGGAGCGCTTGCCCTTTTGTTTGGTTTGGACACGCTCGCGTCTTTTGTGCATGGTGGCCTCATCAACGTGTGGACTTCTGCGCTGGCCGAGCGCGTGGAGGCAACATACCTGCTCATTCGTCGTCGCGTGCTTGAGCGTTGCGGCATTGCCAGCCATTGAGGGTTCGACCTATGGCGAACAATGTGATTGACTTTGGAACGGCCAAGCTGCGGCTGGGCGATCATCTGGTACGTGGTACGGCTGCGGACGGAATGATACGCGCCATCGCCATAACGGCGCGCGATACCGTGCAGACGGCGCACGAGCGCCATGGAACCAGCTCGCTCGTGACGGCGGCGCTTGGGCGTCTGCTCATGGCGGGGCAGATGATGGGTGCGATGTCCAAGGTGGACGATGAGCTCATTACGCTCGAGGTTCGTGGCGACGGTCCCATTGGCGTGCTTACGGTGACGGCAAATAACCGTGGGCAGGCAAAGGGCTTTGCGTGCAACCCCAATGCGTGGCTGCCGCTCAACGCCATGGGAAAGCTGGACGTAGGTGGCGGCATTGGCCGCGGGACGTTGGGTGTTGTGCGCGACGTGCCCGGCGCGATGCCCTATGCGAGCCAGACCGAACTCATCACAGGTGAGATTGGTGACGACATGGCACAGTACTTCCGTGCGAGCGACCAGGTCCCCACGGCGGTGGGCGTAGGTGTGCTTGTGGACGGCGTGGGAGACGTGCGTCAGGCGGGCGGCTTTATCGTACAGCTCATGCCGGGGTACGAGTACTTCTTGATTGACGAGCTCGAGGAACGTCTGCGCGACGTGACCTCGGTAACCAACCTGCTCGAGCAGGGGATGGGCCCTGCCGAGCTGCTTGACCACATCCTTGTGGGTCTTGACTTTGAGGAGCTGGAGGTTACTCCGGCGGAGTTCCATTGTGGCTGCAACGGGGAGCGCGCTGCGCGCGCGACAATGGCGCTGGGCGCAGCCGAGATCGAAGACATGATCAAGAAGGGCGAGACCGCTGAGGTTCATTGTCACTTTTGCGGTCGTAACCACTACCTTACGCCTGACGACCTGCGCGAACTCCTGAGCGTGTAAGAATGCTGCCATTGTCCGTCCTCGCCTTCTCTGCGGAATCCGCGAAGAGCGAGGCCGTGTATCCTGCGGTCCTTGCCATACGACTACAATGACCTTCAGCGCCTTGTATTATCTATAAAACGTACCAAGACAGGGTGGGTGTCCATGAGCAATCGCAACCCATACGAAGATTACGACGCCATTGATCCATGGAAGGGTGACACGGAAGAGCACGAGCCTCTTGTTGTTCCCGATGATTCGGGCAACTTCTCCTATGTGGAGGACGAGTACGATTCTATGGATGCCGAAGGAACCGATGGATTTGGCTTCGCCGTGGACGACACGGCAGTGCATGAGGCTCCGGTTGAGCCAACTGAGTCCTTCCCCAAGACCATGGTGCGGCCGAACTATGGCGAGCCGATTCCGGTTGATGCAACTGCGGACCAGGGAGTACTGCCGTTGCGGCGCAACAGAAACCGCAAGCGCTCGCACGGTGCACAGGTTGCGGATCAACGCGTCGTGAGGGAGGACGCCATGCGCGAACAGAGGCGTCAACCTGCTGCGGACCCCCGTCCCAAGAGAAGACGTCGTGGTCGCCGCCGCCATAGGGGTTTGGTTCGGCTCCTGATACTGATCGTTTTGTTGGTGGGGGCTTACTGGCTGGTGGCCCATCCCATCGATGAAAAGCTGGCCTTTACCCCCGAGGAACAGCAGACCCTAAACGGGACGCTCTCGTTGTATGTCCCGGGAACGCCGTACTATCTCTTGGCGTTGGGGTCGGACGCCCGGGAAGGCGATACGTACTCGCGTACCGACACCATGCTTTTGGCGCGCATTGACTTCTTGGCAGCCAAGGTCACACTCGTCTCGATTCCACGCGATACCAAGGTGGAGATCGAGGGACATGGCACACAGAAGATCAACGCCGCATACGCCTTTGGCGGTGCCGGCGGTGCTGCAAAAGCGGTTTCTAAACTTATGAACGTGCCTATCAACCACGTGGCGGTTGTGCACTTTGAGGAACTCGCGAGTTTGGTGGACTACCTAGGCGGCGTTACGGTCAATGTGCCGGTCTCGGTCTATGACCCCGAATACACCGGTCTCATACTGGATGAGGGAACGCAGACGCTGGATGGCCAAACGGCGTTGCTTTGGGCTCGCACGCGGCATGGGTTCGAGACGGGCGATTATCAACGACAAGAGGATCAGCGCATTCTGCTCTCTGCCATCATGAACCGTACGCTCTCGCTCTCAC
The DNA here is from genome assembly GCA_017513965.1 of Atopobiaceae bacterium. GTDB lineage: Bacteria > Actinomycetota > Coriobacteriia > Coriobacteriales > Atopobiaceae > RUG440. Next base: position 10,132 of record JAFWMI010000125.1, on the reverse strand, counting down.
CACGAGAGATGCCAGGTGCGCTCGACCGCATTGGCGAGCTTGTGGGCACAGATTTGCGCTGCTACAATCTGGTACCGCTGTTTTTACGCTTTAAACTCTCCAATCCAGTTGTCTACTCATGCACCATACCGTCAACCACGGCGATGATTGACGGCGTAAGCTACGTAATAGCAGACGAGGCGGCTTTGGCTCAGCTGATGCAGGTGGTGAATGCGGGTGGCGATCCCGCCTCTATGTCGTTCTAGACTCGTGCTCGACGAGTCCCATTGAACAAAAGTGCGGGGTCGCCTGCTTGCAGACGACCCCGCAGTGGTAACGGCGTATGGAAGACTGGCCTACGCTGCCTCTTGCAGCTCCTCTTGGGACTCCTGCTCGACCCCAAATTCCTCGGTGGCGTTCTCGCTCGTCGCGTTTTGCGACTCCTCGTTCGTCTGGTTGGTCTGTGACGGCGCCTCGGTTGAAGCGGTTGTGTTGCCCGCAAGAAGCGTCTCCATGTCCTCGTATAGGCGCACGATTTCAGCGATGTCCTCGTTCAGCTGAGCGCGTTCCTCATTGGTTACCGACGACATACTGCCCAAGGAATCCTTGAGACTCTCGATGCTCCCTTTGTTTATGACGATGGCGAGTTGGACGCCGTCGCGCTCTTCTTCGGCCTTCTTTTGCTTGTCGTCGAGCTGCATTTGTTCGAGCTGCGCAGTGGAAAGCGACTCGGGCGGATCGATGATGTAGAGCGACCAAAGAATACCGCCAAACACGGCAATCACCACGAAGGCGATGTTGACGATTTCTGGGCGTATGCGCGCAATCCAGCGTTCCATGAGCGGGTACACAAACCACGCGATGATTGACGCCGCCACGCCAAAGGCAACGGCGTTCTGCAGGCACACCTGACCCATGATGTTGCCAAAATTCTCGCGATAGTCCCACAGCGAATAGTCAGCGTTGATGAGCAGACCCATGGTGAACTCTATGACGGAACAGGTGAGGGCGTTGGTCAGGAAGCTCACCACGTATGGGATGATCTTGTTCTCGAATTTTCGTTGCATCCACTTAAAGAGTGGGTACAACACTACGGCAATGATGACTACCGCCATGCCTTCCATGGGGAAGGGATAGAGCCAGTCGCGCCAGAGCATGGTGTTGCTGGGATCGTATTCGCCTTGGACCCAACCAAGAATGATGAACTGGCACATGCCGGCTTCCATCCAGTGCCCAAACACGGAGAAGATCACGAAGTACATGATGAGGTTGCGATAGAACGGCCAACCCTTGCGGTTGATTTGGAGCTCCTCGCGCTCAATGGTTCCATCGTGCTTGGAGAAGTCGTTGACCATTACGTAGTCAACGCGCTTGGAGAAGATGAAGTACAGGATGAGGATGAGATAGAACGTCGTGTTGCCAAAGAAGGTGCCAGCAGAGAACGACCCGCGTACGATGTCCATGATTATGTTGTACGTAGCGCCAATGCTGCCGAGGACGATCATGTAGGGCTTGCCAATCTTGTATTGGTTGACGAAGAACCAGAAGCCCACGCCCTCGAGAATGATCATGACCCAGTCAAAAATGGTGCCGGAGTTATAGGTAATTGCATCGCGCGACGTGAGCCAGAGCATTACGAGCGTGCTAAAGATGTGCACGAGGAATGCGATTTGTATCAAGCGCATAAAGCCAAGCTTGTTGGGGGCGGAGAAGCGAATGGCATCGTAGGCATGCTTTGCCGCCCTACTTGCCGCCCTGTGGTCTTCCTTGGCCTGTTTGCGAGCCTCACGTTCGCGTGTCCGGGCGCGTTTTGCCCGTTCTTGGTCGGCATTCTGGCTCGCGATAACGCTCATGCGCATCGCGTCGTCGGCCATTTCGTCGGCTTCCATGGCTATGGCGACAAGCCTCACGGCCTCCTCGGCATCTTCGTGTGCGGTGCGCGTGATGAGCGCTCGGTCTGCCTTGCCGGTGTTGAACGCGTTGTCAATTGCGCGCTCGGCACTCGACAGGTCGCGGATGGGCTGCTCTGGTTCGTCCGGAGGCGTCTGCTTAAAATGTGCTGCCATGGCTATCCTTCCTTCTTCATTCTTCGACTCGCAATCACTCGCGTCTCTAAGTATAGAAAAACGAATCGTGAAAGTACGTCACATTTTCATCGCTTGCTTTTGACAAGTGCGCTTTCCACGACGTGCGGCAGACCACAACAGTAGTGTTGCCATATGCCTGGCTGCCTTGGCGGACAATTGCGTGGGTTGCCGAAGGCAGGGCGTCTGAGCGTGATCGCTAGGTTAACGTTCACAGGGGCTTTGGTTATGTATAATACGTTATACATACGATGAGGACAATGGGCAAGGCGAAGCCCAGGAAGAAGTTGAGAGGGGTTTCATGAAGGGTTTTTATATTGAGAACTTTGTTCTTCGGCTGCTTTTTTGCATTGTTGGCATGTTTGCGATTTGGATGGGCGCTAAATACCTCTCACGAACCTTTATTCTGCATGAGCCGTTTACATTTGGCGTAATTGACGTCCTTGTGCCCCTTGTTACGGGTGTTATCGAGACATTTTCCTGGAAGCCTAAGAATTAGCGCAATGCACGATGCGAAAGCGCAAATTGGTAACCACGGGGGGACTGTCCCTCCGTGGTTACATGCCGTCTTTGGGTTTGTACGTGCATATAGCCGAGCAGAAGGGTATTCTCTTTATATAAGCAGCTGACGAGGAGGTCGATGAGCACATGAGCTGGTTCAAGAGACTATGTTTGTTCCTGTTTGGGCTCTCGGGAGTACTTGCCTTGGTCGCTCTGTCGCTCACATGGGTTGGCCCATGGACCACGCAAGCTCGTTCCATGCTCGAGATTCGCTGGTATTTTATTACGCTTGAGGTATTGGTATGTGTGGCTGGCGTGGGATCGCTGCTCTGCGTGCTCGTGTCGCTCTTTGCGCCACGCAATCCGCGCGAGACCGTCGTCGCCCAAGTGGACGGTAACCAGATAACCGTTACCCGTGCCGCCATTTCGTCGCAAGCGAAGCATGTGGTGGAGGCGGATGGTACATGCATTGCCTCGTCCATATGGGTGCGCGTTCGCAAGCGGGGGAACGTGCGCGTACGCGTGCGCGTTAAGCCCAAAAAGCCCATTGACGTGGTGCAGCGGGGTGAGCGGCTCTATGCCGAGCTATCCGAGGGACTCTCTCACGTATGCGGCGACACCGTGCGCTCCATAGACGTGGTCTTTACGGAGCCCGAGCAGTCGGACATGCCGTTTGCTCGCGTGGAGACGGAGGAGGAAGTCGCTCCCATGCATAGGGAGGCAGAGACTCACCAGAGTGGTACCACGGGTGCCATAACGGTGCCCATGAATGCACCGTCTCCCGAAATGGTGGTAGAGAACGCCGAACCAGAAGCTCCCGAGTTGATGGTTGAACGGCAGCCGGATGCAGAGGCAGATGCTACGACGTCCTTACCCGCAAGTGACTCCGAGGAGGAATAGCCCATGGCTGAGCAACAGACTGGGAATAGCAAGCCCCCTCGCATGACAATTGAGGTCGCGCAGGTTGAAGAGGCACCGACCCCGGCGCCAACGTCTGCGCCCACGCCTCGTGTCGCGCCTACGCCTCGGGTTGAGCCAGCGCCTCAGCCAAAACCGAAGCCTCAGCCAGTGCCCGAACCCGAGCCGTCGGCAAGCAATGTCCAAGCCGCCCCATCCCGACCCGAAGCGCGGCAAGCGCCAAAGCCCAAGATGGTGGTGGCCCCCACGCCGGTAGAGGATCAGCCCGAGGTTGAGGAGCCTGCGGTCGCACAGAGCACGCCGCAGCAGGAGTTTGTGCCAACGCAAGCGTACGTGCCGCCGCAGGAGTATGCGCAGGGCGAGCCGGCGCCGCAACCCCAGCAGTCGGCGAACACTGCTGAGCCCAAGCAAAAGAGAACGGTAGCGGACGTGCGAGATGGTGCCACGAGCTGGGTAAAGCGCACGTTCCCCGGTCATGAGCATGCGTTCTATGGCGCCGTGATCGCACTTCTTCTGGCGCTCTTGGTGTTTGCCATTGGCATCGTGCGCGTGCTGTTCATTTGCGTGTTGGTCGTTTTGGGCATTGCCGTTGGTCAGGTGCTTGACGGCGACCCCAAGATTATTCGGGCGGTGCAAGAGCTGTTCTCCAGTGAGCGGGAGCGGCACTAGCTGCAATAAATGGTGGTATGGTGTGTGGGACCCCACACAAGATGATGAGAGGAGCACAACATGGCGAACGAGAGCAAGATTGAGGAGACAAACGCCAACGGTACGCTGGTTGCAGCGGATGAGGCTACGCAGGGCATCGTGGCTACGGCAGAGCCCGAAGAGGATCTGGTGAGTGAGGACTCGCTTACGTTCTCCAATGGCGTTATCGAGAAGATCGTTGCCATCGCCGTGCGCGAGGTACCTGGTGTCGTGGGAATGAAGGGCGGCTTCGTTAACCGTGTGCAGGACGCCTTTGGCGCACGCGACATCCGTAAGGGCGTTACGGTTGAGGTTACCCCCGAGAGCTCGGTGCGCGTGAACATCGCCATCTTCATGGAGTACGGTTCGTATGCTCCGCAGGTGTTCGACGACGTTAAGAAGGCAGTCGTGGATCAGGTGACCGGAATGACTGGCCTCGACGTTGCCGGCGTCAACCTGCGCATTGAGGACGTGCTCACGCCCGAGGAGATTCGCGAGCGCAATCGCCGTCGCGGCGAGCAGACCGAAGAGGCTGAGAAGAGCGAAGAGACAGACGAGGCATCCAAGGATGAGGCAGAAGCCTAGGCATCCATGGGCGTAGGCAAACCTATTGCCGTTGGATTGGGAAGGTTCACACATTGGGGCCTTCGCACAATCGCACATCGACCCGCCTCACAGCTTCCGGGGCGGGTCGCGTTGGCTCTTGATCCCAACGTGATAGCGGATTTGGCACCAAAGCTGCGCAGGGGCTCAATCGTGGTGTGCGGTACCAACGGAAAGACGACGACAAACAATGTGCTGGCTTCGGCAATCGAGGCCACGGGTGCCAAGGTGCTCTGCAACCGGGCGGGAGCGAACATGGCCGCGGGCGTTGCGGCTGCCTTGCTCCCAGGCCGTTGGGCGGACTGGGCGGTTATGGAGGCAGACGAGCTTTCCACCAAGCATATTCTGCCAGCGCTCAAGCCCACCTACCTGGTGCTGCTCAATCTCTTTAGGGACCAGCTGGATCGTGCCGGTGAGATAGACCACGTTCAAGACACCATCGTGGAGGCACTTGCCACCTCGCCCCAAACCACCCTGCTTGCCTGCGGGGACGATCCGCTTTGCATGGGCATAGCGACGCGGGCGCGCAACGCGGGCACCAGAGTGCTCACCTTTGGCATGGGTGAGGATTTGGGCCTTGCGCCCGATCGCGTGCCCGAAGCGAGGTTTTGTCAGGTGTGTGGCGCAGAGCTCGCATACGACTACCGCTGCTATGCGCAGCTCGGCGCCTTTAGGTGTCCCAATGGAGACTTTGCTCGGCCGCAGCTCGACTATGCCGCCACACACGTTACCGTTGACCGATCGGGTGTCTCGTTTACGGTAGAGGGCGTGCAGATTCCGGCGGGAACACGGGTTGATGCGAGCTTTGGCGGCGTGTACATGGTGTACAACCTGTTGGCCGCCTTCGCCGCAGCTTCGCTGGCAGGTTGCGATGGCTCAGCCTTCCAGCGGGTGATAGACGATTATCATCCCGACAACGGTCGACTGCAGCACTTTGCTGTTGATGGCCGTGAGGTTGTGCTCAACCTGGCGAAGAACCCTACCGGCTTCAACCAGAACATCTCGCTGCTGCTGCAAGACGACCGGCCCAAGGCAGTGTACTTCGTCATCAACGATGACTTTAACGATGGCAAGGACATCTCCTGGATTTGGGACGTGGACTTCGAGCGCCTGGCCGAGGTTTCGGAGCAAGGCCAGCTTCAGGCACTGGCCGGTGGATCGCGGGCAAACGACGTGCAGGTACGCATGAAGTACGCGGGCGTCTGTTCGGCTGCGCCGTGCGTGCAAACCGTGGCCGAGGCCCTTGCGAACGTGGGCGAGCTGCCAAAGGAGTGCCCACTCTACGTGCTGTGCAACTATTCGGCGCTCTGGCCCGCGAAGGCTGAGCTCGAGGGAATGGGGGAGCGCGTATGAGTGCGAATCGTCGCTTGGTTGTCGCTCATCTGTATCCCGAGCTGCTCAATCTGTATGGCGACTCAGGCAACATACTGTGCCTGCGCAAGCGCATGTCGTGGCGCGGCATTGAGCCCGAGATTCGTGAGGTCCATGTGGGGGATACCCCATCGTTCGCCGACGTGGACATCGCATTCATTGGCGGTGGCTCTGATCGTGAGCAATCCATCGTATGTGGCTTCCTGTTGGAGCAGCAGGCAGAGCTTGCCGCGTTCGTGGCCGATGGCGGCGTGGTGGCGGCCGTGTGCGGTGGCTACCAGCTGCTGGGGCATTCGTATTTGCTTGGGGACGAGAAGGTGCCAGGCCTCGGGCTCGTGGATTTGTACACCGACCGCGGTGAGCCACGCATTATTGGCAACATCGTGGTACAAAGCCGCGTGAGCCCACAAGCCATTGTTGGCTACGAGAACCACGGTGGAAGGACGCATCTTGGTGTGGACGTCGAACCGCTCGGAGAGGTGCGCTATGGACGTGGCAACGATGGCATAACGGGATTTGAGGGCTGTCTGTACCGGAACGTGCTGGGTACGTACATCCACGGTCCGCTCTTACCCAAGAATCCCGGCGTGGCCGACTGGCTGCTCTCCCGCGCGCTCGACCGGCGGTATGGGGATGGATCGCTTGAGCCGCTCGATGATGCGGTTGAGCTGGAGGCAAATCGCGTCATGTGCGACCGGCTGCTCTCTGGGCAAGTCAAGGAGGATTAGTGCGCGAACAATGACGTGTGGCATGGATAGATTGGACACGCGCCCTCGGCGCGTGTGCCATTATCCTGCTGCATGTGTTGGTGAGCACCTACCAGGCGTACGAGCTGCCAGCCGAACGTAAGTACACGTATATACTCTTGTGCATTCCCCTTTGCAGGTGGGCGGTTCCAGCGTTCTTTATGATGACGGGCTACCTTCTTTTGGATTCCGAACGTCCCCTTGGATGGGATCGGGTGCGCAAATACGTTATGCGCATGGTTTTGGTCATCCTCACGTTTGGCCTCGCGTTTGCCTTCATGGAGGTAGTGCAGAACACGTTGCAGGCTGGCGAGCGACTCAGTTGGCAAATTGTCTCCATAGCCGTTCAAAACACGCTCACGGGGAACTCGTGGGGCCATTTGTGGTACGTGTACGCGCTGCTCTTTGTGTATCCCTGTTTGGCCGCGATTGCCATGCTGCGTGAGCGGTGGGGCGAGCGGGCAATGAGCTGGCTCACGATAGCCCTGGTGGTACTGCTGCTCGCCGTCCCCACCCTTTGGAAGATCTTGCGACTGAACGACCTGGTTGGATGGAGCCCGCAGCGAGGAACGCCTTCCATGCTCTGGGACGTGTTCTCGGGCGTGACGAATGCCTGCGTGGGCAATGAGCTGCGCACGAAACGGCTGAATCCTGCATGGGCGACTATGGGTTTGGGTTGCCTGGCAACGATGATGGGCGTAAGTGCCTGGGGCGTGGCCGAAGGATGGGGGAGCATCAACGAGGTGTACATGCACACGAGCTGCTTTGCCACCGGTTACGCCGCCTTCGTTCTTTTGGCCATACGTTGGATAGACGAGCGATATGCGTTGCAGCCCACACACCTTGTTGGGCTGGTGGCGCAGGACAGCTTTGGCATCTATGTTATTCACCCGCTCTTCGTGCACGCCATACTCATGGTATGGGACCCGCGGCAGGCCATACCCATGCTTGCCGAGCTGGGATTCTTCTGCGTGGTGCTTTTGCTCTCAATAACCACCACACGCCTGCTGAGGCGCGTGCCGCTGTTGGGTTCACTTGTTTAGGTGAGCGTTTGAAACGTGGAACGAGGCTACGCTTGCCCCAAGAACGCGAGCACCTCGTTGAGGAGGTGCGTCGCCTTCTGCTCAAAGCGATCTTCGTTTTGTATGAGGACCCGATGGGGATGGCTTGCCCAAGACGCAACGATGCGTTCGTCAACGCTAATCGCTTCGCTGGAATCCTCAAAGCGACTCGCGTTGTTCTCGAGCGTATACGCACGTTGTATGCCCTTAGCGGTACTCTCCAAGTGATAGACGGCATCGTAGCGTGCGTTGGCATCGTGCTCGGTAAGGCCGTGAGCCTCGAGCAGGGCGTCGAACTCCTCGTCACTCAGGTAACCCTTGCCGTCCATGAGTCCTCTGTCGCAGATTACCAACACATGGTCGGCCTTGACTCTGCGAGACGCCGCAACGAAGACGTCCTCTTGTGCCAGTTGCAGCTCGAAGACGGCCGTTTGAAAGTCGAGTCGTGAGGACGTCCATGGGGCAATGCCTGCTGCGATGAGCGCGGTGGCACACTCGGGCACCAGGACCACCTGCCAGCCATGCTCCTCAAGCGCGGAGGCAAGAAAGCTCAGGGCCGTTGTCTTGCCCGCGCAGGGGCCGCCGGTGATTACGATTGTGGGCATGGTGCCTCCCGTTCCACAAGCGTCGCGTTGTGACTATGCCTCGAGCACCTTGTTGAGGAAGCTCTTCGTGCGTGGGTTCTGAGGGTTGCCAAACACCTGGTCTGGGGTGCCTTCCTCCGCAATAACACCTTCGTCAATGAACAGCACGCGGCTGGAGACTTGGCGGGCAAAACCCATCTCGTGTGTGACCACCACCATGGTCATGCCTTCTTCGGCAAGCTGTCGCATAACGTCAAGTACCTCGCCAACCATCTCAGGGTCGAGGGCGCTGGTGGGCTCGTCGAACAGCATGAGGCCAGGCTTCATGGCAAGGGCACGCGCAATGGCAACGCGCTGCTTCTGTCCGCCCGAGAGGCTGTTTGGCATGGCGTTCGCCTTGTCGGCAAGGCCCACGCGACCGAGCAGCTCCAAACCAACCTTCTCCGCCTCTTCCTTGGTCATCTTCTTGCGCAGCGTGGGGGCAATGGTGATGTTCTCCATTACCGAAAGATGGGGGAACAGGTTGAACTGCTGGAAGACCATGCCTACGTCCTCACGCAGCTCGTCGATGTTCTTGGCCTCGGCGTCCATGATGTTGCCGTCGACCATGATCGTGCCGCTTGTGGGCTCTTCCAGGCAGTTGATACAGCGAAGGAACGTGGACTTGCCGGATCCCGAGGGACCAATAACGCAAACCACCTCGCCGGCGTCTATGGTGCAGTCGATGCCCTTGAGGACTTCGTTCTTGCCAAAGTACTTGTGCAGTCCGCTTATCTCAACCTTGTGGGTAGTTGCACTAGTCATCTAGGGACACCTTCTTCTCGACGACGCGGGCAAGGATGGTGAGCAGGTAGATCACGACGAAGTACATAATGCCAACCATGATCCACACCTCAAAGGAGCGATACGTACGTGCGATTATTTGCTGGCCCACTTTGGTGAGCTCGGCGAGACCAATAACGCTGATGATGGACGTGTCCTTAATGGTGATGCACCACTGGTTGACCACGGAGGGAATGCAGATGCGAATGGCCTGGGGAATGATGATGCGCCAGGTGGTCTGACGCGCCGAGAGACCAAGCGAGCGCGCCGCCTCACGTTGTCCCGGGTCTACGGCCTGGATGCCGCCACGGAAAATCTCGGAGAGGTAGCCACCGGCGTTGAGCGAGAGTGCAATGACGCCGGCCATGAATGCCGAGATACGAATGTTGAGCAAGCCCGTAATGCCAAAGTAGATGAAGAAGCCCTGCACGAGCAGCGGGGTGCCACGGATGATGGCCACGAAGGCGCTGTTGATGGCCCGCAGGATGGGATTCTTTGACATGCCCATGAGCGAGGCGATGATGCCGAGCACCATGGCGATGGCGAGCGATACGAAAGCGAGTTGGAGCGTGAGCTTTAGTCCGTCAAGTAGTAACGGCAGCGACTCTTGCAGCAATTCGAAGAAATCCATGGCACCTACCTTTTCACCTTGTTTTTTTGCCGGAGGGGATACGAGGCCGTTTTGTTGGGCAAAGCGGCCTCGTATCCCCTCCGAGACCTTGCGTTGCAAGGCCCCGGAGCGTGGGTAACTACTCGACGGACTGGACGTACTTGTT
>JAFWMI010000124.1 GCA_017513965.1 Atopobiaceae bacterium | reverse complement strand
GTTGGAGTTCTCAGCGCGGAACGTGGGACCAAAGGTGTAGATGTCGCCAAACGCCATGGCAAAGTTCTCGCCCTGGAGCTGGCCAGAGACCGTAAGGCTTGCGGCATGGCCAAAGAAGTCCTTGCTGTAGTCCACCTCGCCGTTCTCCAGGCGCGGCAGGTTGTCCAGGTCGAGCGTGGTGACGCGGAACATCTCGCCCGCGCCCTCGGCGTCGGAGGTCGTGATGATGGGCGTGTGCACATACACGAAGCCGCGCTCCTGGAAGAAGCGATGGATCGCATACGCAGCGACCGAACGCACGCGGAACACCGCGCGGAACAGGTTGGTGCGCGGACGCAGGTGCTGCTGGGTGCGCAGGAACTCAAGCGAGGTGCGCTTCTTTTGGAGCGGATAGTCAGGCGCCGAGGTGCCTTCCACCTCAACGCTCAGCGCACGCAGCTCGATGGGCTGCTTTGCCTGCGGCGTGAGCACCAGCTCGCCGCGCACCACGAGCGCCGTGCCCAAGCTCAGGGCACATACCTCGTCGTAGGCCTCAAACGTGTCCCTCGAGAGCACTACCTGCAAATCCCGAAAGCAGCTGCCATCATTGATGGTCACGAACGCCACTTGCTTCATGTCGCGAACCGAGCGGAGCCAGCCACATACCGTGACCTCCGTTCCGCCAAGCGCCTCGGCATCGGCAAAGAGCCGTGCCACCCTCGTCCTCTCCATATGCTGCCTCCAAAGCTTTGAGCCTACGGTTGAATCAACTCACAACCATAACACCTTTGCCCCATGCACGGTATCATAAGATGGCGGCAAACGACGGGAGAACCACATGCAAAACCAGATCACTTTTGTTGCACCGGGCGGTGTTGTGGTAGGTGACGTCGAAATTGGCGCCGATTCCAGCGTTTGGTATAACGCGGTGCTGCGCGGCGACGTGGCTCCCATTCGCATTGGAGCGCGTACCAACATACAAGACGGTGCCGTCTTGCACGGCGCGACGGGATTCCCCGTCTTGCTGGGCGACGACGTTACCGTGGGACACAACGCCATCGTGCACGGGTGCACGGTGGGGAGCAACACCCTCATTGGCATGGGCGCCATCGTTCTCAACGGAGCCCGCATTGGGGATGACTGCATCATCGGCGCAGGGGCACTCGTGACCCAGGGCACGGTCATCCCCAACGGAAGCGTGGCGTTTGGCAGCCCCGCTCAGGTGATTCGACCAACAAGCGACAAGGACAGGGCAAGCAACCGTGCCAACGCCGCAGAGTATGTGCACCTTGCGCACGACGCGCTGAGCCACTCGCTGCGCTAGAATACTAGGCACGCCACGGTAGTACGACAAGGAGCAGATCATGGCCATCCCCACATTCCTGGACAAGCGCACCGCGCTCACCATCGCCGGAGTCACGGTAGCGGCACCCATTGCCACTTGGCTTGCGTTCTCTGCCGTATCGCACGGGGTGTTCCATCGCTCGAACATGAGCACAGCGTCCGAGATCTACTTCCGCCTTACCTCCAACCGCAAGAAGCTCGCCGACCCGGTTGCGTTTGACAACTACGTACTCGAGCAGGCGGTTGCCAACGAGCAGACCGTGAGCGTGCCCGAGTTGATGCCCTTCAAGACTTCCGTGGAGAGCATCGACATGGCGGGAATCCAAACCTTCCTGCTCAATCGCCGGGATCGCAACGACCGCGCCGTCATCTTCCTGCACGGGGGCAACTTCCTCCACCGGCCGACCGTATATGAGTGGAAGTTCGCCGATACCATCGCGCGCAGGACGCGCGCCGAGGTCTTCATGCCCATGTATCCGCTTGCGCCCGTGCACACGCACGCAGACGCACACGCCGCGATTGAGGCGGTGTATCGCCTGGTGGCCGAGGAGTACGGCGCCCGCAACGTTACGCTCATGGGTGACGGCGCGGGTGGCGGACTCGCCGTGAGCTTTGCCCAGCGCCTCGATTCGCTTGGCCTCGAGCAGCCCTCGCATCTCATCTTGGTGTCGCCTTGGGTGGACATAACCCTGGGCAATCCGCGCGTGGACGAATTCGAGGCCAACGATCCCCTGCTTGCCGCCTATGGCATGCGCAAGGTCGGCGTACTGTGGACGCGTGGTACCGAGGACTGCGACCCGCTGGTGAGCCCCATCAACGGCAACGTTCGATCGCTGCGCAACGTTATGGTGTTCGCCGGCACGCGCGAGCTCCTGTTCCCGGACGCGCGCCTGCTCTACGACCGCAGTGCCGCGGCGGGCATCCATGCGGAGTTCCACGAGGGTCGTGGCCTCAACCACAACTTCCCGCTCTACCCCACGCCCGAGGCCACACGCGCCATCGAGGCGGTTGTCTCGGCAGTTACCGAAGACTAGGGGCTTGCCCAGCTGGCGGCCAACGAGGCCGCAACAAAAACGGGGGGACACGCCTTCTGCAACAGCACAGGGGCTGCGGACAAAAAGTTGGACCAAATTGGTCCGGTGAGGAGTCCGCATGGAATACCCGGAAGGCATCAAGGCCAGGGCGAGGGAGCTGCACGCCGCCGGCCTCTCCGTGAGGGAGATCGAGCG
>JAFWMI010000123.1 GCA_017513965.1 Atopobiaceae bacterium | reverse complement strand
TGGTGGGCCGTCAGGGTTTCGAACCCTGGACCTTGGGATTAAAAGTCCCCTGCTCTGCCAACTGAGCTAACGGCCCGCGAAAGATATTCTAGCACGAATTGCTACGCAACGCTCCAAGCCCAACGCCCGTCGGTAAAAATCGGCACCTCTCCACCAGACTTCGTTATTCCCGTTATCTCAAGATCATCCGCACCTATCATAAAGTCAGCGTGCGTATGACTCTGATTGACGCCGTGTGCCATGAGTTCTTCCCTGTCCATTTCTAAGCCACCCTCAAGGCATTCGGGAAATCCTGTCCCCAACGCCAAGTGACAGCTCGCGTTCTCGTCGTACAGGGTGTGATAGAACAGAAGTCCTGATTCACGTATGGGCGTATCCTTGGAAACCAGAGCACACTCACCCAAACGACAGGCACGTTCATCCGTATCAATAATGCTCTTTAGTACGTCGCGTCCTTCGACCGCATCATACTCAACTACGCGGCCCTCCTCAAAGCGCAGCCAAAAGTCACGTACAATCCTTCCAGCGTGCACAAGAGGCATTACCGAGCGCACCACGCCATTCGCACGCATGCAATCCGGCGAGGTAAACACCTCCTCAGTGGGAATGTTGGGGAAGAAAACGGTGCCATCCACCGTACATGCCGCCCCACCCATCCAAACGTGGCCTTGGTTCATACCAAGTTCAAAGTCGGTTCCATTGGATGAGCGATACTGCAGAGAATCAAACTCATACTCATTGAGCATGCGCTTGTTCTTTTCGAACATGGCGTTGTGACGTTCCCACTCTGCCTGTGGATCCGGTCCATCCGCGCGAGAGGCCATAAGAATTGCCGACCATAGTCTAAGTACTGCCTCGTCGGCCGAAAGCTGGGGAAATACGCTTGTTGCCCAAGCCGTTACCGGTGCGCCAACAATGCTCCATGCGTTCTTTCCAAAGTCCAAGCCCGATCGATATACGCTGCATTGCTCATTTTGTGCACGAGCAGCGGTAGCTGGTATCTGTGGGTCTATGCCATCAAGGGCATGAGGGTTAAATCCTCCAACGAATAGGAATGCCGCTCCTGCGGCTGCAAGAGAATTCAGCTGCTCTCGTTTCCAAGACGGCGTGGTTTCAAAATACGAAAGGGGCACATGCTGGTATTCCAAACGAGTGATTTCGTCATCCGACCAAATCACAGTCACATGACCAGCGCCCGCTCCGTATGCCTCAGACACCACCTTACGTACGAATTCGACGCACTCAACAGGGGCTGCGACCACCAGCTCTTGCCCGGGCGTTATTGCCACGCCCTTGCGAACGGCCAAAGCTGCATATTGATCTATCTGCTTGGCGATCCCCCTCATGGATGCCGCAAGCTCCGTCTTGGTCATCTGTCGACACATGGCAATGTCCTTATTACGAGAAAGGCCCCCAGAGGGGGCCACATCCATTCCTATGGAGCGGGTGACGGGATTCGAACCCGCGGATACCAGCTTGGGAAGCCAATATTCGCGCATTTGAACCCTGTCTCCAGTTCCAGAAAATCCGCAGGTAAATGGCCCATTTGCTGCGGACGTCGAGGTGGACATTATACCCTTGGTGGACTTGTTGGTGGACTTCTTCATGATTTACGCCGACTTATCCAACTCGGGGGCCTCACTCGCCGGTGCGGGTGTTGCAGGCACATTGTAGAGCGAGCCCATGATGTTTGCAGCATCACGGTCGTTGGCCGGTATCGCGTGGGCGTAGAGGTCGAGTGTGTGCGACGCCTTTGCGTGGCCCATGCGAGCCTGAACGGTCTTGAGATCGACGCCGGCACCGAGTAGCTGGGTTGCCTGGGTGTGGCGCAGCTCGTGCATGCATAGGCCGGGGAATCCGATCTCGTCACGGAAGCCGGGCTTGCGATAGACCCTTCCCTCGTCGCCCTTCTTGCGGCTCTTCTGGTCGTAACCCTCCCACCAACGCGAGATGGTAGGCGGACGCATCCAGCCGCCACGGTCGCCGACGCATACCGGGGTTTCCTCCGTCTGCTTGAGCGGTTCGCCTTCAGGCATGACAAGCGCGAGTGCCTGCGCCTGGACTTCCTTCCAGTGCTTGAGATGCGCCATAGTGTCTTCGTCGACGAACAACGAGCGGGTGCCCATCTTGGTCTTGGGCGTACCGACCTTAAGCTTGCCGGCTTCCTTCGAGCCGCGGCGCTTCTCGATGACGAGCTTCTGGTGGACCGTGATCTGGCTGCGCTCAAAGTCGATGGCGGACCAGGTGAGCCCGAGAACCTCGGAACGGCGCAGACCAGTGGCAAGTTCGATACGAACTGCCATGAGGCACGACATTGCGGACAAGCCGCGCACGAGCTTGCGACCCTCCTTGGTGCCGAAACTGACGGCACGCTCTTCCTTGGCGTCGAACTCTGCGAAGGCATCCGCTTCTGCCTCGTCGAGGCAAGCGCGGAAACGGGCGCACTCCTCAGCCGACAGGGACCTGCGATTGGTGACTTCGTCAATCTTTGGTGCGGTGATCTTGTCGCAAGGGTTGCGGACCAGCCAGTCGTTGTTCACGGCGTACTTGAACACGCGCTTGGTGACGGCATAGACCTTGTGCAGCGTGGTGTTGCTGATTTGACGCTCGGCCTTGATGGATGCGAGGGCGTCTTCGATGTCCTGCATGGTGATGGCGGCGAGCACCTTGTTGCCAATCCGGCTGCGCATGTGACCGAGGTTGATGAGGTAGCCGTTCATGGCGCTCTCGGTTGCCGTGGACGCGTTGCGCATCGAGGTTTCCCAACATACGCATGCATCGCCGAACGTGCGCTCCTTCGAGGCAGTCACGTCAACGTGCTCGTACTGGGCCGACAGCTCCTTGGCAAGCTTGCGTGCTTCAGCGAGCGTGCCATGGGCGACGCGCTGGACTTTGCGGCGCTTCTTGCGCTGATTGCCGTTCTCATCGGTGACGGTCTCGCTGCCGAACGACAGGCATACCAGCCACAGCAGCTTGCCCTGCTTGTCGGTCATCTGCTTGCCGGACTTGTCCAGCTTGGGCGTGATAGAACCGTTGCCATACGTTTCTCTCTGCTTCTTACGTGCCATGCTCTTCACTCCTTTCTGTGTGTCGAGTGGTTATTACTGCTCATCAAGCTTCTGCGCTATTCCCCTGCTTCCTCGCTCCTCCTTTCCGCGAATCCCTTGACCTTGCAGGAGTTGGTGCAGAACGTCTTGTTGATGACTCCGTTGGCAGGACGCCGCTTGACGACGAATGGGCGGTCGCACACCGGGCAGATGCCGAAGCGCCCCTCCGCGATTATTCGGCAAAGCTCCGTCACTACTGGGTTGTTCTTCTGCTCGTAAAGCTGGTAGCCGAAGTTCACGTCGAACGACATGGTGTCGGTCTTGTTGTAGTAGTGGGACCACTCTGCAAGCACAAACGAGATGATGCAGCCCGCAGCATCCTGCGTTGCGAGCTTCTCGTCGTTGGTGTGTGCCAGAAACGAGACGCCGCCTTCCTCTTCTAGGTGCAGACGGGTGGGCCTGTGAGAGTAGAAGTCGGTGTGCAAGTTGTCGAGGGCATACAGGGCTTGCGGGATGGGCAGCAGGTCGGCAATGTATCGCTCCGGGAACACCGTGCGACAAAGCCCCATGGGGCCGTTGACATGCTCGAACTCGAACATGACCTCGTCATCCACGACTCTGTCCCTGAGACCGTGGGACACCGCCGCCATATCCAGGATCGCGCCCAACCGCAAGGACAGCAGCTCAAGCTCCTCGAAGAAGACGACTCGTAGGTCGGGCTTTGGCCTTGCCGACGTTGTCTCATAGAACTGCTTGGCGTCCTCCGCAGTCCACTGCTCGTCCTCGGACGGGAAGTTCTTGCTCCATGCTTCAAGGGCTTCACCGTAATGGGTGTACTTTTCGAGGTCCGTCAGAGCGTCGAAGTAGTCCACGTTGTATTCGGAGGCAGCGTTCATGATGGCCGTCTCTCCATACGCATACATCGGCGTGCGCTTGCGCCCCTCGGGCTCCTGACTAGACTCCTCCGGCTCTGCAGTGTCGTCCTCCGTAGGCACCCCCTCCTTCTTGGGAAGGGGCTTCCACTGATCGCCGCTGCCATATGCTAGGCCACGTTTTGAGCGCTCTGTCTTCAGCCGTTTCGCCCTGTAGTTGCCTACAACATAGCCGGCGTCCTTGTCGCTCTTGAACGCCGTAGCCTCATGCATGATGACGAGCTCGTCGGGATACTGCTGTAGGAAGGACACGAGACCCTTCGCCGAACGAATGCTGAGCAGCTCGTTGAGATACTTGAACGGATCGATCTTCTTGGAGGGGGTCGACTCGTCGTGGTAGTACACGGCCATCCCCTCGTTCACCGCAAGCAGCCTGTCCATCAATTCACACTCCTCATTTTCCAATTTACCGTTAATCAACTTGCTAACGGTAAATTCTTGCTAGAGTTAGATTACACGTTAATGGACGGCATTGCAACAAGAAATTGACTGTCCGAGCACGAGTAGAAAGGACTGACATGCTGCGTGTGAAGTACGAGCTCGACCGCCTGGGAATGACTCAGGCGGCATTCGCAGAGAAGGCGCAGGTGAGCACTGCGTCTCTGAGCCGCATCGTGAACGGCAAGGAACCCGCCTACCCCAAGCGCGGCCGCCGCATTGCCGACGCCCTTGGCTGGCGCGGCACGATTGACGAGCTGTTCTCCGAACTGGAGGTGAAGTGATGTCCGCTACGACCGATGGCCGCGTGGTCTACATCTCCGAGGTTCCGGTCAACGAGATGCCGCCCCTCTTCGCAAATGAGCCGGATGCGTTCGACATGAACCATGCCGCCGGCCTGCTGGGCGTGACCCGCAAGACGATTCAGCGCGAGATCGAGCGCGGCAAGCTCCGTTGCTTCCATGTGGGGACGCGCGTGCGCATCACCAAGCAGGCGCTCGTTGACTATGTGCTTGAGAGCGAGGGAGCATGATTACTTACACGGAAGCGCCCACCGTGCTGGTCTTTTGGCGAGGACAGCGCACGGCGGACGCCCTGAGTGCAGCCACGAAGGGACTGCGTGCAAAGCATACCATCTGCTCGACTTCCATGGTATGCAAGCGTCACAAGCGCACGGGCGGCGATGCCGCATGAGCGCGTTCGCGACACCGAAGGAGAAGGCCGACTCCGCGCTGCTCTCCATGGCACCGCCGCGCGACTACGAGACCTGGAAGAACATCGGCATCAGCTACAAGGCAGCGGGTGGCGACCTCGACACGTTCTTGGGTTGGTCTGGTTCCGACCCCGACAACTACGACGAGGCGCAGGCGCGCAGGCTGTTCGAGCATGTGAACGAGGATGGCCGGATCACGGCGGGCACGCTGTTCTGGCACGCCCACCGCAACGGATGGGAGGGCGGCTTCTGCGGCGATGACGACGGCTGGAAGCCTAAGAAGACGGACGACGCCCCCAAGCCCCTCGACCTCGAGCCTGTGCAGCAGGCCATTGCTCAGATCGAGGCGCTGTTCGAGCCAGGCGAGTACGTGAACGTCTCGGTCAGGGCGAAGTGGAGCGACAAGGCGCGCAAATGGCAGCCTGCCGACGGCGGCGTCTGCTACGAGCGTGACGAGCTCATCGAGAAGCTGCGGGACGAGGACTTCGGCGGCGTGCTCAGCGGGTACGACCCCGAGGCAGGCGTGTGGGTTTGTCAGAACCCGACGAACGGTGAGGGCCGCGGCAAGGACCGCACGGTGCGGTGGCGTCACGCACTCGTCGAGAGCGACGACATCCCGGTTGCAGACCAGATCCGCATAATGCGGGAGCTCGACCTGCCCATCACCACGCTCACCATGAGCGGCGGTAAGTCGGTGCACGCGCTGGTCCGCATCGATGCAGATGGCCCCAACCACTACGAGGAGCGCGTCCAACTGCTCCACGAGCTGTGCAACGAGGCCGGGCTCAAGGTCGACCCCGCCAACAAGGACAGCAGCCGTCTCTCGCGGCTCGCGGGGATTCGCCGCCGCGACCAGCGGCAGACGCTTCTCTATACCAACATCGGCGCAAAGGATTTTCACACCTGGGCCGAAGCGCACCGGCACAAGCCCGAGGAGGACGAGGGCGAGCAGGATGCGGCCCAGAAGTTCGAAGCGTTGTTCAGGCCGATGCCCGCAGAGAGGCAGGAGCTGCCGCCCGTGCTCATCCAGAACACCTTCCGCAAGCAGGCCATCATGCTCATCGGAGCGGCACCCAAGGTCGGAAAGACCTTCCTCGCGGCGCAGATGACAGTTGGTTTCGCGACGGGGACGAGCGTGCTGGGCTTCAAGTTCGCTAAGTGCGAGCACATCCTGCTCGTCAACAGCGAGATGAGCCAGGCGGAGTACGTCAACCGCGTAATCGACGCATCTCTTGGCGAGGAGACCGCGGCCGAGGTGGCCAAACACGTGCGGATCGCGCACACCGACGACAACCCCGAGCTGACGGTGAAGGAAATCGCCGAGATCGTGTGCGACAGCGGCTTCGTGCCCGACGTGGTGATTGTCGACCCGATCTATCCCCTGTTCGTGGGCGACGAGAACAGCAATGAGGATGCCAAGAAGACCCTGGGCTATCTCAAGATGATCGCGAGCAAGACCGGCGCGGGCGTCATCTACATGCATCACTTCAGCAAGGGCCCGCAGGACCTGAAGGAGGCACGTGACCGCGTGAGCGGCGCGGGCACCCTTGGGCGCAACTACGCCGCGATGTGGTCGCTCACCGAGCTCGCACCGAGTGAGGAGGAGATGGACGACCTCCCCGACGGCTCCGTGGTGGTGCGCGTGTCCACCGACCTGCGCAGCTTCAAGAAGTCGAAGGCCAACAACAACCTTGACTTCAACGCCGTGCGCATGAACGGCATGTTCTTCCGCGACGACGACGGCAAGTTCGACAAGACGCCGACGCGTGAAGCGGCTCGTCGTGCCGAGGCGAACAAGAAGACCGCGCAGAAGGATAAGCGCCTGGAGAAGGCTCGCAAGAAGATTGCTGAGCTTCTCGACAAGAACGGTGGTGAGCCCGTGCTGTTCACGCAGGTGAAGAACCTCACCGGGCTTTCCGACAACACCTTGAAGGACTACCTCATCGACATGGACGAGTTCCAGATCGTGAAGATGCAGGTCGACGGCAAGGGCCAGAAGCGCAACCACTTCGCATGGGCAACCTGGCAGGCGCCGCTCGATGCCGAGCTCGTCACCGAGGAGCCCGACGATGAGTAACGCGATAGGTCGTCAGGAAAGGTTCGAAGGTCGTCAAGATTGTCAATTGATGGGCAATGGATGCGGGAAAGCTAGGCAATCAACGACTATAGAAAGGTCTTCTGACGACCTTTCCTATAGCGTCGATTCCCGTGCCTCGCTTTCACAGGCGTTGACGGGCTTTTCGGGGGTTGACCGATGAGCACGTGGAGCACCGGGCAGAACGACGTGATCCGCGAGCTCGGGCACAAGGGAGTGCAGGCCGTGCACGACGAGATCCTCGACCGCTACGGCGTGGAGCACACCCTTCACGCCATCGAGGCGCAGGCTTGCCGCATCCATGCGTCGCTGAAGGTGCTCGATGAGTGCCCCGAGTGCCATGCCCTGGGCGTGCGCATCAACCGGCAGTCGGGCATGTGCAGGCGATGCACCGAGGAGGCGCACGTTGCCGAGGAGGAAGCCTTCAACCAGTTGCTGGAAGCCGAGGCGGCGGGATGCGACGGCGGCCCCGAGTACGAGGAGCTCCATCGCCGCTGGGCGCAGCTCAGGCAGAAGAACTCGCGCCTGATGCGCAAGCACAACCTCAAGGGCAAGCGGGAGCGCCTGTAGGTTTGTGACCGGGTGGGACGATACCTCCAGAAAACGACGAAGACGGGAAGGAGGTTCCGCCCGATGAGGAAGCCGAAGCTCACGACCAGGATGGTCGAGCAGGCCGTGGAGATGAAGTCGCACGGCCTTTCCAACGTCGACATATGCGCCGGCCTGGGGATCACCGAGGGCACCTTCTACCGCTGGCTGCGCGAGGACGACACGAAGCTCAAACGTGCGTTAAAGCAGGGTCTCAAAAAGGCGGAGGCCGAGTACAAGGAGACGCTGCTGCAGTCCATCATGGCGACGGCTACCCGCGAGAAGAACCCGCAGTGGACGGCGGCCGCCTGGCTTCTGGAGCGCAAGTACCCAGACGAGTACGCCCAGACCACACGCCGGGCCGAGGTCGAGACGGACGAGGTTCCCAAGATCACGCTCGGCGTCGAGGTGCGCGTGGCTGGCGGTGACGGCGATGGCGACGACTGACGTATCGGCGCTGTGCATCCCGCGCTTCCACGACGTGCTCGGCGACGTGTTCGCCCACGGGCACACGCACTACTGGCTCCACGGCGGGCGCGGCAGCACGAAGTCCTCCTTCATCAGTCTCTGCATCGTGCTTCTCGTGGTGAACTTCCCGTTCGCGAACGCGGTGGTGGTGCGGCGCTTCTCGAACACCCTGCGCGACAGCGTCTACCAGCAGATTCTCTGGGCCATTGGCGAGCTGGGGCTGGACGGGTACTTCCGCGCACGTCTTTCTCCCATGGAGATCACGTACGTGCCGACCGGACAGAAGATCATCTTCCGAGGGGCGGACGACCCGTTGAAGCTGAAGGGCGTGAAGTTCCCGACGGGATACGCGGCCGTGGTGTGGTTGGAGGAGCTGGACCAGTTCGACGGCATCGAGGCGGTGCGCTCCATCCTCAATTCCCTTCGGCGCGGTGGCGACGACTTCTGGTGCTTCTACTCGTACAACCCGCCGCGCACGATGTGGAGCTGGGTGAACCAGGAGCACATGGAGCGGACGCACAGGGCGGATACCCTCGTCCGCAAGACCTCGTATCTGGACGTGATGTCTTCTCATCCTGAATGGCTGGGCGGGCCGTTTCTCGAAGAGGCCGAGTACCTTCACGAGGTGAACGAGCTCGCCTGGAGGTGGGAGTACCTGGGCGAGGTGACCGGCACCGGCGGCGCGGTCTTCGGCAACGTGAGGGACGAGCGGATAACCGACGAGCGCATCCGCGGGTTCGACCGGACGCGCAACGACATCGACTGGGGCTGGTTCCCCGACCCCTGGCGCTTCATCCGCTGTGGATGGGAGCCCGAGGCG